>DATLAN010000125.1:0-10311 GCA_035527455.1 Thermoguttaceae bacterium | reverse complement strand
ACCGACGCCGACGGCAAGCCGCTGTTGAGTTGGCGGGTGCAGATCCTGCCGTATATCGAGGGGCAGGGCCTTTACGAGCGCTTCCGCCTGGACGAGCCGTGGGACAGCGAGCACAACAAGCAACTCATCCCGCTGATGCCCATGGTTTTCAGGTCGCCCGTCAGCAAGGCCGGTCCGGGCATGACCAACTACCTGACCGTCCGCGGCAAGGACACGGTCTTTCCCGGGGCGGAGAAGATCAAGGACTCGCAGATCACCGACGGGATGTCCAACACGATCATGATCGTGGAGGTCGATGATTCGAAGGCGGTGCCCTGGACGAAGCCGGACGATTTCGAGTACGACGAGGACGATCCGGCGGCCGGTTTGGGCGGGCTCTGGGGGAATGGGTTCAACGTCGTCCTCTGCGACGGCTCGTCCCGTTTCATCGGCCGATGGGTCGACCCCGACATGCTCGGGCTGTTGTTCACCCGCAACGACGGCGAGCGCGTCGACGTCTGGGATCTGGAAGGGCCGTATCGTGACGGACCGGTCTTGGGCTTCGGTCGCGACAAGGAGGCAGTCCCCTCGGTTAGGCGGCCCATGGAGCCTCGCGACATGCCGCTTCGGCCGATCGAGGAGATCGAGGAGCCCATTTTCGAAAGCCCGGAAGAACTCGACCCGGAAGAGATGGAGTTGAAGGAACTCGAAGAACGGGAGCGTCGGGAGGAATCGATACTGAGGCCGGGCAAGGAGGTCCCGTACCGAAATCCGGTGCTGAAGACCTTTGGGTTGCCCCGGGAACCGGAGTCGAAGACCGAGAAAGCGCCGCGGTGATCGTGGTTCGCAGTGGTTGCACAAGAACGACTTGCACGCTTTTTGGCGAGGGTGGCACGCCCTGAGGGACGAAGGGCGTGGAAAGCCTGCCCAACCACGCCCTTCGTTCCTCAGGGCGTGCCACCCCATTGAACAAGGGGCGTGCCACCCCGTTGAACAAGGGGCGGGTTACCGGTTGACCTCTTCGATGGCCTCCTGGCGCGAGGCGCAGACGGGCCAGAGGACGTCGATGCCGGAGACCCGGAGGATCTCGCGTCCCATGTCGGAGACGTTGCACAGGACCATTTTGCCGCCTTCTTCGCGGACGTGTTTCCAGATCGCGTGCATCGCCCCGAGCATCACGGTGCCGAAATAGGAGACCTTCTCGAAATCGACGACCACGTTGTTCGGGCCGGGGCGTTCGAGGCGCTCGAGCAGCTCGTCGAGTTCCGAGCTGACCTCATCCCCGGCCAGGCTGCTGACGCTGCCCTGCGGCATGACGATCAAGGTCTCGTCTTCGCTTTCGGTATGAAAGGTCTTCAAGATCGACATCAACTCTCCTCGTCGTGGTTGGGATGGTTGTTCGTCCCCCGCCGCTTGGTCATGGTGACGGTATTGCCCATCTCGTTGTACGCGACCTCGTCCATGAACGTTCGCATCAGCAGGACGCCCCGGCCGCTGGCCTTTTCCAGGTTTTCCGGGTCCGTCGGGTCGGGGATGGACGAGGGATCGAATCCGGAGCCTTCGTCGCGGATCCTCAGCATGGCCTGCTCGCGCGAGAGCGAGGCGTCGACGTGAATGCGCCGATGCCGGTAGGGTGCCTGGCGGCGGCGCTCTTCGACCAGGGCGAAATAGGCCTTGTCGTCCTCCCCGCGCAGCTCGGAACCGACCTCGAGATTGCCGTGATACAACGCGTTGGTCAGCCCTTCCTCCAAGGCCACGCCGATGCGCATCCGCTCGGTCTCGTCGCAGAGGCCCATCCGCGTGACCTCCTCCTGCAAGTAGGCGACCAGGGGCCCGAACAGGGTGAAGTCGTTCTCCAGGGCGAAGCGGCACTCGCTCTGGGTCATGCAGCCCATCAATCGCGAGTGGCTGCGTTCGCGGGTGGCGACCGCCAACACGCTGCGGACGGTGGAGAGCAGTTTTCGGGCGAGCATCCGCTTGGGGACGTAGCTGGCCGCGCCCTGCTGGAGCGCCTGCACGGCGATCTCCTCGCTCCCCTTGGAGGTCATCAGGATGACCGGCACCAACGGATGCGAGCGGCGGACTTCGGCGACGAGCTGGAGGCCGTCGATTTTGGGCATCATCAGGTCGGTCAAGACGAGGTCCGGAGCCTTCCGGACGATCGTCTCCAGCGCTTCGGCCCCGTCGCCGGCGTAGCGAACCGTCAAGTCGGGGTCGTTGGCGAGGAATCCGCCGGCAAGCTGACGGTCGACCGCCGAATCATCAACGACTAGGATGGTCGTCATGAGTGCTCTCCCGCCGCTTCACCATGGTCACTTCGTTTCCCGCCTCGTTGAAAGTCAGTTCGTCCATGAAGGCCCGCATCAGCGAGAGGCCCCGGCCGCGCTCCGGTTCCAGTGCCCCCGCGTCGCCGGGGGCGGGTGCGGCCGCCACGTCGAATCCGGGGCCTTCGTCGCGGACGACGAACCGCGCTTCGTCCGGGGAGATCCGCACGTCGACGTAAGTCCTCCGATCGCGATAGGGCGGCTGACGGCGGCGGCGTTCGACCAGGCTTTCGTCCGTCTCCTGGATCAGCATGTCTTGGCCCTCGGCGCTGGGCGCCATGCCGATTTCCAGGTTGCCGTGGAACAGCGCGTTGAGCAGCGCCTCCTTCAGCGCGACCCCGATCTGGAGCCGGCCGGCGAAGTCGCAGAGCTTCATGCCGGCGACGATCCGCCCCACGAGATCGACCAGGGGGTCCACCAACGCCGCGTCACTGTCCAAACGGAAGGAGAACTCGGTCCGGCTCAAACAGCCCAACAGGCGTTCGGAACTGCGGGCGGCCCGGGCCAGCGCGAGGACCTCCTCCGTCGTCTTGGGCAATCGGTCGGCCAGTTGCGATTTGGGGACGTAACTGGCGGCGCCCTGCTCGAGCGCCTCGACGGCCAGGGCCTCGCTGCCGTGGGCCGTCATGAGGATGACCGGCACGTCCGGGTGGTGCGTGCGCATTTTTCTGACCAGTTCCAGGCCGTCCATCACCGGCATGGTCAGGTCGGTGACGATCAGGTCCGGCAACACGTTCTTCATGCGTGCCAGCGCTTCGACACCGTTGGCGGCGTACTCGACCGTACACACGCTCTTCTGTTGCAGCAGTCCGCCGATCAGCCGGCGATCGACGGCCGAGTCGTCGACGACAAGTATGGTCGGCATAAGTCGGGTCTTCCTTTTTCGGGTCCTAGCACCAAACGGTTTTTGGCATGGTTGCGGTAAACTTTGGGGTGGCACGCCCTGAGGAACGAAGGGCGTGCCATGTCGGAAAAACACGCCCTTCGTTCCTCAGGGCGTGCCACCCACCGTCACATCCCAGACTTAACGCCAAACTGCCAAAAACCGTTTGGTGCCAGGACCTCTCAAGCGTCAGGCGGCCGGTTATCGGCCGCGTTGGCTCCACGACTATAGTGTAGCAGAACCGGCGTGATTTGTGCCATGACTGCTTCGAGGTCGGAGAAGACGGCTTCGGCGCCCTCCAAGTGGTTGCTTTGCCCCATTTTCTCCAGTCGGTAGGCCAACTCGAAGCCCCCGGCTACCCCGAAGTACTCCATCGATCCTTTCAGCGTATGAGCCGCCACCCGAAGTCGGGTGGCGTCCGGGCCGGCGACGGCCTCGCCAATCGCCCGCATCAGACGCGGGGACTCCTCCAGAAAGGCCTCCACCACGCAGCGGAGCAGTGCGTGGTCGCCCTTGACCGTCCTGAGGGCCTCGGACCAATCCAGCGCGTCGGTTTCGAGCGGGACGAAATCGGCGGGCGGGGAATCCGACGCCTCGCCCTGCTCGTCACAGACACCCAAGACGGCCGCGATCGTGTCGAACAGCCGTTTGGCGCGGATCGGTTTGGCCACGTACTCGTCCATGCCGGCGTCCAGGCATTTCTGCCGATCGCCCTTCATGGCGTGGGCGGTCATGGCGATGATCGGCACGTGCGAGCCGGTCTGTTTCTCTCTGACGCGAATCGCCGAGGCGGCCTCCAGTCCGTCCATGTCGGGCATCTGCACGTCCATCAGCACCAGATCGAAATCCTGTTGTTCCAGTGTTTCCAGGGCCTCGACACCGTTGCCGGCCACGACGACCGTATGCCCGTGGCTCTCGAACAATCCGACGATCAGCTTCTGCCCGACCAGGCTGTCTTCGGCCAGCAGGACGCGCAGGGGGCCGATTCGCCTGGCGCGTTCGGCCAGAAGGGTCTTGTCGCCCTCATCCTCCACGGCCGCGATGCCCAGGGCCATCACGATGGCGTCGAAGAGTTCCGACTGTTTGATCGGTTTGAGCAGATAGGCGGCCACCCCGAGCTGTTCGCACCGCGCCACGTCGCCCGGCCGGTCCCCGGAAGTGAGCATCATGATCACGGTGCTGCCCAGCGAGGAATCCTCTTTGATTTGCCGGGCCAGGTCGAACCCGTCGATCTCGGGCATGTTGGCGTCGCTGAGCACGAGTCGGAAAGGGCGGCCCTCTTGCTGGGCCTGATTCATCAACCGGAGTGCTTCGACGGCCCCTTCGACGGCGGTCGGCTGCATCTCCCAATTGCGCAGCATCTCTTCGAGGATCCGGCGGTTGGTCGCGTTATCGTCCACGATCAGGGTCCGCAGGCCGCCGAGGTGCGCCCTTTGCACGCGGCGCTGCTCGGGGGAATCCGCGGCGGCCGGGGCGAATCGGGCCGTGAAGTGGAACGTGCTTCCGCGCTGCGGCTCGCTCTCCACCCAGATCCGCCCGCCCATGGAATCGACCAGCCGGGAGGCGATCGCCAGCCCCAGGCCGGTGCCGCCGTAGCGGCGGGTGGTGGAGGTGTCGGCCTGCTCGAACATGTGGAAGATGACGTCCCGTTTGTCTTCCGGAATGCCGATCCCCGTATCGGCCACGCTGAAGTGCAGCGTCGTCTCATCGCCCGATTCGGACTCCCGCCGAACGCGAAGGACCACCTCGCCCTCTTCGGTGAACTTGATCGCGTTGCCCACCAGGTTGATCACGATCTGGCGCAGGCGGCCGGCGTCGCCGATCAGGCCGGAGGGCACGTCGGGCTGGATCTGGCAGGCCAACTCCAGTCCTTTGACGTGTGCCCTCAGCGCCAGCGTTTTCATGGTGTCGCCGAGGCTTTCGTGCAGGTCGAAGGTCACCCGTTCGAGATCGAGCTTGCCCGCCTCGATCTTGGAGAAGTCGAGAATATCGTTGATCACCGCCAGCAGGGAATCGCCCGACTCGCGGACCATGCGCAGGTATTCCTGCTGGGAGGAGTCCAGCCGGGTATCGAGCACGAGTTCGGTCATGCCGATGATGGCGTTCAGGGGCGTGCGGATTTCGTGGCTCATATGGGCGAGGAAGTCGCTCTTGGCCCGGTTGGCGGCTTCGGCGGCTTCTTTGGCCGCCCGGAGCGCTTCGGCCGCCTGTTTCTTTTCGGTGATATCTCGGGAGATGCCGAAGGTACCCACGACGCGCCCGTCTTCGTCGTACAGCGGCAGCTTGGTGGTGGTGGCCCAGGTGACCTTGCCGTTGACCCAGGTTTCCTTCTCTTCCCGATCGAGCAGGGGGCGTCCGGTGCGCATCACCTCCAATTCATCGGCCCTGGCCTGGGTGGCGTGCTCGTCGGTGAAGTAGTCGAAGTCGGTCTTGCCCAACGCTTCCGACGCGCTGCCCAGCGCGAACCAACGGGCCAATGCCTTGTTGATTCGGGTGAAGCGGCTGGCGGTGTCCTTGAAATAGATGTTATGGGGCAGGTTGTCCATCAGGGCGTGGAGCAGGTAGCGTTCCTGTTCCAGGGCGGCTTCAGCCTCCTTGCGCTTGGTGACGTCCCAGAAGATCGCCTGCGTGCCGATGATCTTGCCCTCGGCGTCGCGCACGGCGGACTTCAGCACCTGCACGTAGCGGACCCGGCCGTCTTTCTCGTTTCTCTCGACGTCCTCGAACAGTTCGCCCGTTTCGACCACCCGCCGGTCGTCCTCGCGGTACTTCTGCGCCAGGTCGCGGGGATAGAAGTCGAAGTCGGTCTTGCCGAGGATCTCGTCCAGCGGTTTTTCCAGCAACTTGCAGAAGGCCCGGTTGGCGAAGGTGAACCGGCCGCCGAGATCCTTGCGCAGCATCTGGACCGGCAGGGTTTCCACCAGGGAGGAGTAGAGTGCCCGGGAATGCTCCAGCACGTCTTCCGCCCGTTTGCGATCGGCGATTTCCTGCTCGAGCGTTTCGTTGGCGCGGCGAAGCTCGGCGGCCCGCTGGACGACCAGTTGTTCGACCTGGGCGGTACGTCCGGCCAGCACGTTGACGTACAACGTGATCAACGCAGTGATCAACAACCCGGCTGCCAAGGCCGCGATCGGCCCCCGACTCCTCGTGCCGATCAGATACTCGCTGGTCAGCGTACAGTGGATCGACCACGGGTGGCCGGGAGTATCGAGTTTCTTCGTGCGACGGTTCCAGGAGTCCTTTGCTTCCCCGGGCTGGTCGGACATTCGCACGTCGATGCCGCCGGCGGCAAAGTAGCTCGGCGCTTGGGCCATCATCTCGCCGATGCTGATCACGCTCACGACGAAGCCGCTGAGGTTCTCGGGCCGCTGTCTTGCCTCCGGCGTGTCGGCTTCCTCGCGGTAGACCGCCTTGAAAACGAGCAGGGTGTCTTCCGCTTCGGCGGGCCCCAGGGAAGTTCGGCCGCTGACCGTTGCCCGGCCCGTCTCTCGGGCTTCGCGGATCGCCTCCGCGCAAATCGGCCCCGAGGCCAGATCGAGGCCCAAGAGCGCCTCGCGTTCCGGCTTCGGCTCGGCAAAGAAGACGGGGAAGTACTCCTCGCGCTTCGCGGTCTGCTCGGTTCGGTCCTTGAAGATCATCTCCCGGACGCGATAATCCAAATACTCCGAATATTCCGGGTCTTCCGAGGTCCCTTCCTCCCTGGCCTTGGCTTCGAATTCGGCCAAAGCCTCTTCGGCCGAGACCTGGTCGTTGCCGGCGACGCGCGGGACCCAGAGCAGGGCCTTCAGGTCCGCCTCCATGTCCTCGTGAGGCGAGAGGACGGACGTCGTGTACTTGCGAAACTCGTCGCGAGTCACTTCCTCGGAACTGGCATAAAACGTGGCCAGGAAATGGACGATTTCCGCGTCCTTCTCGAACTGCCGCTCGAGCGAGCGAATTCGGGCGTCGGCGTCGGCGGTGAATTGGGACTCGATCAGCACCCGCCAGGCCACGACGCTGATCGCCACGCCGGCCAGGCCGATCATCACCACCAGCCACCGTTGCCGACGGCTCGGGCGCTGCGAAGAATGCGGGGAATGGGATTCGTCTCGTGAGATTTCCGACATCTCCCGAAGCACCTCCCTGCCGAAAGACGTAGTTACGACGGGACCACACCAGGGCGGCCGGATCGCGTCCCTGCGAACCACCTGCCTGCCAAGCATTCAGCATACCAGAACGGCCGATCCGTGCAAGGGTTCCGGCACCGCTGGTCGTCCAGCGCCAAACGGTTCTTGACGTCGTTGCGGTAAACTCCGGGGTGGCACGCCCTGAGGAACGAAGGGCGTGGTACGTCGGGAAAACACGCCCTTCGTTCCTCAGGGCGTGCCACCCGATTCCGTAGGCAGTTTACATGCCGGTCCTATCCCGTTACCATGGGCGTCGTCAAGTTGCCGACGAACGGACGGAAAACCCTCGGAACCGAGAAGAACATGGCACCGCGCAGACTCCCCATCGCACTGCTTTCCCTGCTGGTCCTCGGCGTCGCAAGTTGCCCCGCGTACGCTCAGACGCCGCGACAACCGGCGGCCACGCCCGGCGGCCAGCGGATCGACACCGGCCCGTTGATCCAGCGGTTCCGTCGTGCCCAAGGAAATTCGCAACAGCAGGCGGCCGTCGTCCAAGAGGCCGTCGGTCTCGGTCGGCCCGCCGTCACGGCGCTGTATGCCGAAATCTCTCGGGAAATCTATCCGGCCATGAAAGGCTATCGCGAGGATTTCTACCGGCAAGCCGTCTATGCCCTGCACCAGCGGGCCGGCACCGCGAACGTCCAGGAAGTCGCCGCCTTGCGGAAAACGGTCCTGGGATTGCAGGACGCGCCGGAGTTCACCGCGGAGACCATCACCCGCCTGGCCGATCCGGCGATTCAGCGACTGAGGGAGATCTTCCTGGTCGATCGGACGGAGATCTTTCGACGGTCGAAACCCCTCGTTTCCCAGCGGCAGAAACTAGAGAGTCTGGGGCTGCTCTGGCAGCAGTGCGGGGAGTACCTCTATAAGCTGATGCCCGCGGATCGCAACAAGCCCAAGGAGCCGATGGACTTCGAGAAGTACCTGCAGGGCGAGGAAGACCTGGCGATGAAGATGGCCGCGCCGATGGACCCCCAGACGATCCAGATCCTGCTGGTCAACACCCGGTTGGCCGCCGAACTCGAACCGGAAGAAGCCCGGGCGATCCTCGAACTGAATCTCACGCGCAACCTGCTGGGCCTGGGTCCGCTGGCGATCGACACGAAGCTGTGCGCCGCGGCGCGGGATCATTGCCAGGACATGCGCAACCTGGACTTCTTCGCCCACGAGTCGCCGGTGGCCGGCAAGACGCTGCCGTGGGACCGTGCCAAGCTCTTCGGCACCACGGCCGCGGCGGAGAACATCTACCACGGCACGCACGACGGCCGGGTCGCCATCGAGGCCTGGTTCCACAGCCCCGGCCACCACAAGAACATGCTGGGCAAGTTCGCCCGCGTCGGCGTCGGCCGTAGCGGAGCCCACTTCACGGTGATGTTCGGCAGGTAGCCCTCCATCCTTCGTCATTCAGTAGGTCAGGGCTTGCCCTGACGGCACTAACTGGGCTTTTGCAATCTTTCAAACGGCATTGGAAAAATAGGCAATTTCGTGTCTAATCTCTGTGATTTCGGATGGCGCACAGCGACCAGGGAGGGTCGGACCATGCCAGCTATCGTGGAGTTTCCCAAGGTGGTTCAAGACGCGGCGCGGGATTTCAGCGACCTGTTTTCCTGCGAGCCGCAGCGGCGGCACTTCGCCGAATATCTCACCGGGTTGATGATCGCCCAGAACAAGACGATTACCGGTATCAATGGTGAGTTTGCGGAAACGACCGACCAATCGTGTCTGAACCGATTCATCACGGAGGTCGATTGGGACGCGGAGGAACTGAACGAGCGGCGGCTCGAACTGCTGCAAGAAGACTCGACCACGAGCTACAGCGACCAAGGTGTCATCGCCATCGACGATGTGCTGATCGACCATGACGGCAAGTTCATCAAGGATGTCGGCTGGTTCTGGGACCACGCCGAGAGTCGCAACAAGATTGCCCACGATTATCTGTTCGTCAACTACGTTTGCACCAGCGGCAAGCATTACCCGCTGGAGTTTCGCCGCTTCAAAAAACGCGAGCAGTGCGAAGCCACGGGCGAAACCTTTGAGAACCATACCGTCTTGTTTTGCCAGTTGGTCGACTGGGTATGCGACCGGAAGATCCCGGGCGACTTTACCTTCGATAGCTACTTCACCAACGCAGAGGGCCTGAATTACATCCACGCCAAGAAGGACAAGTTCGACCGGCCTCGCGGTTACGTGGGCGACCTGAAGTTCAACCGCAAGATTCAGTGGAAGGGCAAAGAATTGAAGGCCGAGGAGTTCGCCGCGTCGATCCCCTCCAGCAGCCGCAAGGAAATCCGCCGCGGCGACAAGCGGCAATGGTACTTCACCTGTACGATTCGCATACCCAACGTGAATCACAAGGTGCGAATCGTGATCATCTGGGATAAGAAACGGGATACGGAACCGCGCAAGATTCTGGTGACGAATGGAGTGCGTTGGGAAGTGTGTCGGATTCTGCGGGTCTATCGACATCGCTGGACAGGCACGGAGACCTATCATCGGGATGGCAAGCAAGAGCTTGGCATGGGAGACTGTCAGCTTCGCAGCGGCCAGGGCCAGACACGGCACATGTACCTGGTGATGCTGGCGTACAGCCTGCTCATGAGTCAACTCAAGCAGGGCCATGCGAAGGACTGGGCCCTCTGTCGGCTGACGACCATCGGCGAAGCCTGTCGGGCCATGCTCAGCGAGACCCTGCGGACCACACTGGCCTGGGCCATCGAGCAAGTAACCGAGAAATCGCGAAGCTATGACCATGTTGTCGCCAAGCTGGGGCTAACCTGAGATTGCAAAAGTCCAGCACTAAGTTTCAATGGGTCAGTTTGTGAGGTTGGCGTTTGTGTCCGTTGCCGAGGTCTTTGACTATTGTGTCTCCTGGCCGCGGATCATGTCGGCCGGGACGAAAGTGGACGCGGTGGCTGGCGATCCGATCCAACAAACGAGGATAGAGGACTCCCGTCGCGTG
>DATLAN010000124.1:0-16495 GCA_035527455.1 Thermoguttaceae bacterium | reverse complement strand
CAATTGGATCGACGCCCTCGAGCCCATGTCGTTGACGTCGAAGTTGCGCCCGCCCGCGGAGACCAGCGCGTGCATGCTGGCGGTGTGCTCGTGGCTGCGTGCATGGCGGGGACCGCCGGTCCACTTCAAGCGCCTCGGCGGCCCCACCAGGGTGTCCAGGCCGACGCACGTCCCCTGGGGATCGTGCATGTAGTGGGTCCACTCGTCCATCTCGGCCGGCCAAGGCTTGACGACCTTTTCCCACTGCTGCCCGGTCTTGATGCAGGCAACCCCGTTGGGCACGAGCACTCGCATGATTTCCAAGCGGGCCACGTCGAACGGCGAGCTGACGACGAGAAGATTCACGAAATTCTCGACGTAGGGAAGATTCTCGCCGTCGAACGTGTCGACCGTTACGGCTCCGAGCACGCCCGCCTTCTTGAGGTTCGCTCGTGCGGCGGCGACTTGCTGCTCGCTGGTGTCCAGCCCCTCGACGACGTATCGGTTATTCACCCTCAGGGCCGCCGTCAGTGCTCCGTCCTCGCAGCCGAGGTGAACGATGAGGCCGCCTTGCACGCCGCTGATGTCGATGATGTCGTTGGCCGAGTCGGCGCGGGCGTCGATGCCGATCAGCAGAACAAGTGCGGCACACAGCCATCCCAGACGTTTCATGATTCGTTTCCTCCTCGTTTCGGTGGTTCTGGCAAGACAACCTGTCCAATTGGGTGGCACGCCCTGAGGAACGAAGGGCGTGGTTTGGTCGGCTCGACACGCCCTTCGTTCCTCTGGGCGTGCCACCATCATAGGTCGATGGCGGTCGAATCTCCAGCGAATTCGGGCCATTTCGCGTGAACCTGGGCAACGTCCGAATTCTTGCGAATCCGGCTACCATTTGGCTGAAGTGTTACGGAAATCACTCCTCCTCGATCTCCTCCGCCCGGGCCTTCATGGTCTCGACGGCTTCGCGGGCTGCCTGGATCTCTGCGGCCAACTCGGCATGGTCGCGGTCGATGTAACGCGAAAGCCACTCGTCTTGCTGCAGTTCGTCGAGAACGGCTTCCAATCGGGCGATCTTGCTGTGGATCAGCTTCTTGGGGCTTCCGTTCTTCTTCAGGTGCAACTCGGTCTCGAGCCGGGGCAAATCGAGCTGCATTTGGCGGATCTTGCGATCCAGCGCCTGCTTCTCGCCTTCGGCTCGGAGCTGGGCGAGATTCTCGCGGCACGCTTCCGCTGCCTCCTGCGAGTAGTTCATTCCCTCGGGAATCGGCCAGTCGTCGGTGCGGAAGGTCGGCATGGGCAGCCGGTTGCGGCCGACCAGGTTGCCGGTCGGCCAGTTGGCCCAGCCGTATCGAGCCGCCACGGGATCCTCGACCAGCTCGCTGCCGACCTCGACGCACCACTGGCCGTCGAGCTTGACGTGCTTGGCCTGGGCCGGATACCACCGCCGATCCTCGCCGGCGACGATGAACCCCTGCAGTTCCGCGTTGCCTTCCCGCGCACAAGGCAGCACGAGCCACGAGGGCGGCTCCTTGTCCGGATCGATCGTTTCCTCGACGATCGGATCGACGTCGAAGAACAGGTAGAGCTTGCCGTCCTGCTTCTTCGTTTCGCGATACGTCGTTCCGCGGTGCATGACCGGCGCGTCGTAGACGGCGGCCAACGCCCAGAGCGAGGCGTATTCGGCGACCGGGAGCTTCTCGGCCGGGTGGATGTACGAGTTGCCGGTCGGATACGTGGCGATCATGCCCGCGTGGGCGTCGCCGGCCAACGCCCGGCGTTGGATGTCGCGAACGATGGCGTATCCCTCGGCAATCGTGGCGATCTCCGGGTCCAAACCGAACTGTCCCCAGCCGGGCTGGCTGATGCACCCGAAGGGCAGCTTCTCGTCGCCGAAGGCCTTGCGGAAGGAAACGGGCACTTTGGGAAACGTGTATTCGTATCGCGTCCAGCGCAGGAAGTTGTTGTTCTCGCCCTGATAGTAGAGCACGCCCCGGATGCCGAGGTTGCGGATCGGCATGATCGTGGCGTTGAACAGCCCGGCCGGCGGGCTCCAGCCGCTGCGCGGATCGCCCGGCTGGTTGGGCAGGCGGAGTCGCGGCTCCGGCTTGCCTTCGGCCTTCGCACTGGCGACTTTCTTCTCGTGCTCGGCCCGGGCGTCCTCGCAGGCCCGCTGCCACTCGGCCATGATCCGTTCGACCTGCGCGGGATCTTCCCAGGCGGCGGTCTGTGCGTCGTAGTCGGCCAGGACGGTCTGGATGATCTTGTTGTCGATGCCGTCGAGTTCCTCGCGCAAGCACCACGTCTGCCCGAGCGTGCCGCCCCGGGCGACGTTGATGATCCCCACCGGCACCTTCAGATAACGGTGCAGGAACATCCCGTAGAGATAGGGGACCGCCGAGAACCGCTGGGCCGTCTCGGGCGAACACGCCTGCCACTGGATGTTCTTGCGGACGTCGTCCAACGGCTTGTAGTACGAATCCTCCCAGGCGACGTAGCGTAAGCCGGGGAAATCGGCCGAGGCGGCCTCGCGGTCCTTGCGATTGAAGCCGCTCCAGCCCATGTTGCTCTGCCCGGCACAGACCCAGATCTCGCCGATCAGGACGTTCTGCACCGCGATCAGGTGGCCGCCGCTTCGGGCGATGATCCAGGTGGGCTGGAAACTCGCTTCGGCCGGCTGGAACTCGACGTTCCAACGACCGTCACGGTCGGCTGCCGCCTCGAGTGTCTGCGGGGAGAGCCGCGGGGGATTGTTCTCCACGTACTGAACCGTCACCGAGTAGCCGGCGTCCTCTTCCGGCGGAGCCGTTCGGCGGACGTTTTCGGCTACCTGCGATTCGAGCAGTTCGGCGATGGCTCGCTCGCCGACGGCGCGATCCTGCGTCAAGGTTGCCGACACGTTCGCCCCCGGCTCGGCCCAACCCCAGACGCGGATCGGCTTGCCCTGTTGCAGAACCATGTTGTCGGTGAAGATCTTGGCGAAGCGGAACGGCGGCGGAGCGTCGTCTTTCGGCGCGGCCAAGGAGTTCGCCACGCCGGCGGCCACAAACAGCGCCGCCGACAAGCTCAGTAGCGAAAATGATCTCAGGATCCGTTGCACAGGGGGCTCCAATGAAATGGGGTGTTGGCGTCGACGTAACTCTGAAACGCTGCGTCTTCATCGACCAGGTTGGACGGACCGACAATCAGCAATACGTCGCCGGCCTTGAGGTTCTCCGCGGCGTGGTGGTTCCTTTTCGCAGAATTTCGGGGCATGATTTCGAGCCGCTGGACAAAGGACGCACATCAAGGCATACCATTTCCCACGGGTGCTCGCAACAGATCGGGCCGCTCTTCGGCTGTGAGAAGACAACCAGCGCCATTGGGTAGCACCATTGGGTGGCACGCCCTGAGGAACGAAGGGCGTGTTCGGCCGGTCAACCATGTCCTGTCGTTCCGCAACCGGCACCCCTCGCACGAGTGGTACGGACAAGCACTTCCAGGCGGACACCAACCGACCTAAGTGTGCTACAATCGCGAGACGATACGGTCGAAGTCGCAAGATCCGTTTCCCGATGAAGTCCCGATGAACTACCTCGCCCACGCCCTGCCGTTTCTGGATCGGCCCTATGTTGCGGCCGGAACGGGGGTGCCCGATTGGCTCACTGTGGTGGATCGCCGTGTTCGCGTGCGTTCGAAACAGGCCCAGCCGCTGGTGGACGGTTGCGGGACCCCGCTGGCGGCCGTGGCGGGGGGGATCGTGCAGCATATCCGCGACGACGCCCGATTCCACGAATCCCAGGCGTTCTTCGAGTTGTCGCTGGAGTTGACTGTCCGTGCGCGCGATGCCGTGGGACCCGACTCGGGCTTCCGGCCGAGCTTTCTAGGGCATCTGCTGGTCGAAGTGCTGCTGGACGCGACGCTGACTGCCGAGAAGCCCGACCGGCTGGAAGCGTATTATCAGGCCCTCGATCAGGTCGACGCCCACGTGGTCCAGGACGCCGTCAACCGCATGGCCGGCCGGCCGACCGACCGCCTGGCGACGTTGATCCGGGCTTTTCGCCGCGATCGCATCTTGTGGGACTACCTGGATGATGGCAAACTGTTGAAACGACTCGATCGGGTGATGCGGCGAGTGAACTTCGCCCCGCTGCCCGATTCGTTCGTCGACCTCTTGCCGGACGCGCGCCGGCTGGTCGACCGGCGCAAGGACGATCTGTTGCACGAAATCCCTACAAGTGGATGACGCGTTGGCGCTACTGTGCGGAATTGCGCGGAGTTGGCTTGCTGAACACACAAGAAGTGCTTCTGCGACCATGAGTTACGCTATTTTCAGCGTGTCGCGTTTAGCACTGTAGGACCGGACGAGTGTTTCCCCAATAATCAACCTGACAGGAGGATCGCATGCATTACGGAATGAATTTGCTGATGTGGACCGATACGTTGACCGACGAGATGCTGCCGCTGGTGGATCAACTCCAGGAGGTCGGATTCGACGCGATCGAGATCCCGGTCTTCGATAACGATCTGGACAACTACGCGAAATGGGGAAAACGGTTCGACGAACTCGGCCTGGTGCGATCCGGCACGGCGGTTCGCGGCGCGGCCGAGAACCCCATCAGTCCCGACGCCGGCGTGCGGCGCAAGGGGATCGACGCCAATAAGCTCACGCTCGACTGCTGCGCGGCGGCCGGATGCCGGGTGATGGCCGGGCCGTTCCATTCCGCGCTGGGCGAGTTCAGCGGCAAGGGGCCCACCGAAGACGAATGGAAATGGGGCGTCGAAGGCATGCGCGAGGTGGCCGAGCACGCCGAGAAGGTCGGCGTGGTGCTGGGCGTCGAGTATCTCAACCGCTTCGAGTGCTACTTCCTCAACACGGCGGCCGACGGCGCCCGCTTCTGCCGCGACGTGGACCATCCGAACTGCCGAATGATGTACGACACGTTCCACGCCCACATCGAGGAGAAGAGCATTCCCCAGGCCATTCGCTCGCTGAAGGACTGCCTGGCACACGTCCACATTTCGGAGAACGACCGCAGCACGCCGGGCCAGGGGAACGTCCGCTGGGACGAGAACTTCGACACGCTCAAGGAGATCGGCTACGACGGCCTGATGGTGGTCGAGGCGTTCGGTCTGGCCTTGGAGAAGCTCGTGCCGGCCACCAAGATCTGGCGTCGCATGTACCAGAGCGAGATCCAACTGGCCACCGACGCCTTGAACTTCATGAAGAGCGAAGTGGCCAAGCGGTGGTAGGGAGAGCCGCATGACCACTCCGCGGCGCATAATCATCCTGACCGACGGGCATACCGACCTGCACACCGCCAAGACGGCGATCTGCGTGGTTCGGTATCGGCCGGAAGAAGTGGTCGCCGTGCTCGATCGGCAGTCGGCCGGAAAGACGTGCGGGGAAGTGCTGGGCACCGGTGGCTCGATCCCGATCGTCGCCTCGCTGGACGACGCTCCCGAGGCCAACTCGCTGCTGATCGGCATCGCTCCGCCCGGCGGGAAGATCCCCGAACACTGGGAGCCGATCGTGCTCGAGGCCATCCGCCGAGGGCTCTCGGTAATCTCCGGGCTGCACGATTTTCTCAAGGACAATCCCCGGTTCGTCCGCGCGGCCGCCGAGCACGGCGTCGAACTGATCGATCTTCGCGACAACGACGAGCGCGACGTGGCCAGCGGCAGGCCGTTCCGGCCCGGCTGCCTGCGAATCCACACGGTGGCCAACGACTGCAGTTGCGGAAAGATGGTCGCGGCCGTCGAGGTGACCGAAGGACTCCGGCGCGCCGGCGTCGACGCCGCCTTCGCCGCCACGGGACAGACGGGCATCGTCGTCGCCGGCGGCGGTTGCGCCGTCGATCGGGTGATCTCCGATTTCGTCGCCGGAGCGGCCGAAAAGCTGATCCGCACCCACGAGCACCACGAGGTGGTCGTCGTCGAAGGCCAGGGCAGCCTGTTCCATCCGCGTTACTCGGGCGTCACGCTGGGCCTGCTGCACGGGCTGATGCCCAACGGATTGATCCTTTGTTATGAAATGGGCCGCCGCGTGATCTTCGGAATGGAACACCTCCCGTTGCCGCCGCTTGCCGAGGTGATCGACTTCTACCAGCGGGCCGCCAACATCGTGCACCCCTGCCGCGTGATCGGCGTGGCCGTCAACGGGCAACGGTTCTCCGACGACGAAGTGGCCGAGGAGTGCCGACGCACAGAAGACGAGTTCGGCCTGCCGACGTGCGACGTAATCCGCCACGGACCGCACAAACTGGTCGAGGCAGTGATCGGGCTGAAAAACGCGTGAGGGAAGTTGTCAGTTGTCAGTTTTCAGTTGTCAGTTTTCAGTTTTCAGTTGTCAGTCATCAGTTGTCAGTCTTGCTCTTTGGCTTTGGACACGCACAGACTGAGACGATACCGATACACGGTGTTTTCCGGCAGTTCCAGACAGTCGGAAATAGAGAAGAGAAACCCGTACTTCCCCGGAGACGACCTCTGGCACGCAGAACCCGGATGAACCAGCAGTGCCACAACAAATGACATCTGTCGCTTGGCGTTCGAACGTATACGATTCACGCGCGTCCTTCAGGACACCAATCGCGACGTTCCTCATTCAAGAACTGACAACGGACAACTGACACTTGGCCACTGACAACTGAAAACTGAAAACCAACAAGCCGGCGTAGCCCTACACGCCATGAACCTCACCCTCCATCAATTCGACCTGCCGTGTCGCCATCCTTTTGCGATCTCGCGCGGGACGACGACCGTGCAGCGGACGTTGATCGTCGAGCTTCGACAAGACGGCGTATCCGGCTACGGCGAAGCGGCCGAGTCGGCGTATTACGGCGCGACGATCGAGAGCATGCGGGCGACGTTGGAACAGGCCCGGCCCCAGATCGAGGCGGCGACCTTGGGCGATCCAGTCGAGTTCTGGGAAGCGATGTGTCCGGTGTTGCGCGGGGAGGAACCCCGCGGCTCGCCTGGTCCGACGACGTTTCCGCAGTGTGCGCTGGACGCGGCGGCTTACGATCTTTGGGGGAAGCTCCGCGGGGCGCCGGTCTGGAAGCTTTGGGGGCTGGACCTGGAGAACTGCCCGCCGACCGACTACACCATCGGCATCGCGCCGATCGAGGAGATGATCGAGAAGCTCAACGAGTTTCCCGGGTTCCCCGTCTACAAGATCAAGCTGGGCACGCCGGAGGACCTGGAGATCGTCCGCCGGCTCCGCGGGCATACCGACGCCGTGTTCCGCGTGGACGCCAACTGTGCGTGGGACGCGGACGAGACGATCCGCAACGCCGCCGAGTTGAAGCCGTTGGGCGTCGAGTTCATCGAGCAGCCGCTCGAGCCCGACCGGTGGGACGACATGACGAAGGTCTTCCGAGAGTCGCTGCTGCCGGTGGTGGCCGACGAAAGCTGCCAGGTCGAATCGGACGTCGATCGATGTGCGGGCCGTTTCCACGGGATCAACATCAAGCTGGTCAAATGCGGCGGGCTGACGCCGGCCCGTCGGATGATCGCCCGGGCGAGGCGGTTGGACCTGCAAGTAATGGTCGGCTGCTTCACGGAATCGACGGTCGGCGTCTCGGCGGTGGCCCAACTGCTGCCATTGTTGGACTACGTCGACATGGACGGCCCGTTGCTGTTAAGCCGGGACATCGCCACCGGGATCCGCATCGACCGGGGCACGATCGTCTTCCCCCAAGAGGACGGGTGCGGAGTGCGGTTGATCTAGCGGCGCCTTGGCAGCCAAATCCCTCGTCATTCGGGGCCGTTGTCGTGACCCGAATTGTGGCCTGGCGGGTGCCATTCTTCAGCGGTGTTCGTCTGCTCGTGAGACTCCCGTGCGGAGAGGTCGACCAAACGAAAAGTACTCGCAGAAAACAGCCTTCCTGGGGGGGTTGAACGATCGGCCAAATCGCGTTAAACAGAAGCGGTGAGATTGGATCACACGGTAGGAGGCAAAAAGCATGGCCAAATCTCCAACAAGGCAGTTTGCCGTCGGAGTCGATTACGGCACCAACAGCGTGCGGGCGCTGGTGGTTGACGTGGCCGACGGGCGCGAGGTCGGCACCTTCGTCTACGACTACCCCAGCGGCAAGGACGGGATCCTGCTCGACCCGAAGGACCCGAACCTCGCCCGACAGAACCCGGCCGATTACATCGAAGGCTTTTACGTGTCGGTCCGCGAGGCGCTCGAGGCGGCCAAGAAGCACCGCGGCTTTCGGGCGGAGGGGGTGATCGGCATCGGCGTCGACACGACCGGCTCCACGCCCATTCCCGTGGATCGCGACGGCATGCCGCTGGCGATGCGGCCGCAGTTCAAGAAGAACCTGGCGGCGCACGCCTGGCTGTGGAAAGACCATACCGGCCACGCCGAGGCCGCCGAGATCACCGAAAAGGCCGCCCGGCATCGTGACGGATACCTGAAGAAATGCGGCGGCACGTACAGCAGCGAGTGGTTCTGGTCGAAGCTGCTGCACTGCAAGCGGACGGCGCCGGAGGTGTTCGACGCGGCGTACGCCTGGGTGGAACTGGCCGATTTCGTGCCGGCCTTCATCACCGGAAACCTCGATCCGGCAACCCTGCCTCGCGGCATCTGTGCGGCCGGACACAAGGCCATGTACCACGAGCAATGGGGCGGGCTGCCGAAGAGGGCCTTCCTCGAGGGGCTCGATCCGGCGATGGTGAAGGTCCGCCAGCGCTATGCACCGGCGGCCGTGCCTGCGGACCAAAAAGCGGGCGGGTTGACCGCCGACGTGGCCGCCAAGGTCGCTCTGCCGCCCGGTCTGCCCGTGGCCGTCGGGGCCTTCGACGCCCATACGGGAGCGGTCGGCGCGGGGATCAAGCCGGGCACCTTGGTCAAGATCATCGGCACGAGCACGTGCGACATGATGGTCGCTCCGCTGAGCCGCGAGCTGCCCGATATCCCCGGGCTGTGCGGCATCGTACCCGGCTCGATCATTCCCGGGATGTACGGCCTGGAGGCGGGCCAATCGGCCGTGGGCGACATCTTCAACTGGTTCGCCTCCCACTTGACGCCGGCGCAGTACACGGCCGGGGGCGATGCCCACGCCAGCTTGACCCGGGCGGCCGAGAAAATCGCGCCGGGGCAAACCGGACTGTTGGCGTTGGACTGGAACAACGGCAATCGCACCATCCTGGTCGACCCGCTGCTGAGCGGCCTGCTGGTCGGCCAGACGCTGCACACCACGGCGCCGGAGATCTATCGGGCGCTGGTCGAAGCGACTGCGTTCGGGGCCTTGACGATCATCAAGCGGTTCGAGCAGTACGGCGTGGCGGTGAAGGAAGTGGTCAACTGCGGCGGCATCGCCGAGAAGAACCCCTTCGTGATGCAGATCTACGCCGACGTGTGCAACCGTCCGATGAAGATCAGCCGCTCGGCACAGACGTGCGCCCTGGGGTCGGCCATTTTCGGGGCGGTGGTCGGCGGGGCGTATAAGAAGACCGAGCAGGCGCAGCGGAAGATGACCGGCGTGAAGCCGACGGTCTATCGGCCGCAAAAGGCCGCCGCGGCGGTCTACGCCGAGTTGTACGAGCTTTACCGCACGCTGCACGACGCCTTCGGCACCGCCGGCTTCAAGGGCAAGCTCGACGGCGTGATGAAGGACTTGATTGCTCTGCGTGATAGGGTACGCAAATAAAGCCGCGACCGTTGGTCGCGCCGAAATGGGCGACTGATTCTCGCGGTATATAGGGCGCGACCACCGGTCGCGGCTTTGTGAGGTGCGACCACCGGTCGCGATTTTGTGATGAAACTGACCGAACTCCGCGAAGAAGTCTGCCGCGCCAACCTGGAGTTGGTCCGTGCGGGGCTGGTCACGCTGACCTGGGGGAACGTCAGCGGCATCGACCGGCGCCGCGGGCTGGTGGTGATCAAGCCCAGCGGCATCGGCTACGACGAAATGACGCCCGAGCGGATGGTCGTGGTGGATCTGCAGGGCAACGTGGTCGAGGGCAAGTTGCGCCCCTCGTGCGACACGCCCGCCCACGTGGTGCTCTACAGGCACTTCGAGCAGATCGGCGGTATCACGCACACGCACAGCAGCCGGGCGACGATGTTTGCCCAGGCCCGCGTCGAGATCCCCTGTTTGGGCACGACGCACGCCGACCACTTCCACGGTCCGGTGCCGGTCACCCGCCCGCTGACACAGCAAGAGGTCGAGACGGCCTACGAGGCCAATACCGGCCAGGTGATCGTCGAGCGGTTTGCCCAACTCGACCCCATCGCGATGCCCGCGGTGCTGGTCGCCGGTCATGCGCCGTTCACCTGGGGGCGCAGCGCGGCCGACGCGGTCCACAACGCCGTGGCCCTGGAAGCGGTGGCCGAGATGGCGCTGGGCACGCTAACCATCCGAGCCGACGCGCCGCCGTTGGAGTCGTACGTGCTCGACAAACACTACCAGCGCAAGCACGGCCCGGCTGCGTATTACGGGCAGAAGGAGAAAGGAACCGTCGATAAGTAGGACCGTTCAGTAGGATCGTTTAGCGGGCGGGCTTGCCCGCCGTTGTTTTTGCCGTTGTTTTTGCCGAGAATCCTCAACATGCACAACGGCGGGCAAGCCCGCCCGCTAAACGACACTTCGAGAATAAACTGGCAAGTCAGCCCCAAGGAGTCTCCCCGTGAGCGTTCCCGTCCAGAAGATCAAGATCGGCTTCATCCCCGCCAACCGCGGGTTCTTCAGCTCGGAACTGGCCGCCACGATGCGCGGCCAGACCGTCGAGGCGATGCAGAAGCAGGGCATCGACGTGGTCGTGCCCGGCGAGGATCAAACCGGAGTCGGCTGCGTCCAATCGCTGGCGGAAGCGGAGATCTGTGCCAGGCTGTTCCGCGAAAACGACGTGCAGGGCATCGTCGTCGGCGCGGTCAACTTCGGCGAAGAGCAGTCGGTCGCCTGGACCATCCGCAAAGCCGCCCTGGACGTGCCCGTGATGATCTTCGGCTGCCAGGAAGAAGAAGTGCTGACGATGGATACGCGGCGGCGCGACGCTTTCTGCGGGCTGCTCTCGATCGGCGACGTGCTGCGTCAGATCGACGTGAAATACTCGGTCGCCCGCACGCCGATCTGCTATCCGTCCGACGAGTCGTTCGCCCGGGATCTGGACCACTTCGTGCGAGTCTGCCGCGTGGTGACCGGGGTGAAGAACGCCCGCTACGGCCAGATCGGCGCCCGGCCCGACGCGTTCTGGACCTGTCGCTACAACGAGAAGCAGCTCCAGCGGCTGGGGGCGACGGCCGTGGTGCTGGATCTTTCCGAGGCCTTTGCCGCCGCGGGCGCCATGGCCGACGACGATCCGGACGTGCGGAAGCTGGTCGCGGCCATGGGGCAGTACGCCGACGCCTCGGCCGTGACGCCCGAGAGCGTGCTCCGCAGTGCGAAGTTCGAGCTGTTCCTTCGCCGCTTCAAAGAAGAGAACCACATCGACGCTTTCGGCATCCAGTGCTGGACCTCGATCCAGGCCAACTACGGCGTCTGTGCCTGTGCGGCGATGAGCCGGCTGGGCGACGAGGGTGTCCCGTGTGCGTGCGAGGCCGACATCATGGGCACGCTCTCGATGCACGCCGCCATGCTGGCCAGCGGGCAGCCCGCCGGACTGGCCGACTGGAACAACCTGCACAACGAGGACGACGAACTCTGCACGATCTGGCACTGCGGCGTCTTTCCCGCCTCGTTTGCCAAGACGCCACCGAAGTTGGGCGTGCAGGAGATCATCGCCTCCGGCGGCGCGGCCACCTACGACTCTTCGCAGTGTACGATCGAGTTCGTGGCCAGGCCCGGGCCGCTGACGCTGTTCCGCGTGACCCAGGGCCCCGAGGGCGGCTGGCATGCGGCGATTGCCCAAGGCGCGTTCGAGGACAACCCGGCGGTCACGTTCGGCGGTTACGGCTGGTGCCGGATCCCGAACCTCCAGCGGCTCTATCGCGAAGTGCTCCTGCGGCATTTCCCGCACCACGTGGGCATCACGCAAACCCACGTCGGCAACGTACTCTGGGAGGCTTTTGGAAACTACCTCGGCATGAACGTCCATCACGCCACCCAAGAAACCCCGGGGCTGTACACGACGCGTTTACCGTTCTAACGATCCCGGCTCAATCACACAAAGCCGCGACCGGTGGTCGGGCCAACGAATCCCGAAAACCCAACCCACAACACCGGGCAAAACCCTTTCGCAGCAAGGAGACCAGTTCATGTTCGGCCGCAAGTCATTTCTGGCATGGGCAATCTTGATCGGCATCGGCGCGATGTGCCTGTTGCCGGAGGCGTACGCTGAAAAGGCCCCGACCGAGGGCAACACCGCCTCCGCCACCGCAGCGCCCACCGATACCGGAAAGAGCATCGAAGCGGTCGATTGGCTGGTGATCGGCGGCTACTTCACCGTCCTCTTCCTCCTGGCACGCTGGGTCATCAAGAAGAACAAGGACACCTCGGACGACTACTTCCTGGCCGGCCGCGGACTGGGCTGGTTCATCGTCGGGGCGTCGATCTTCGCCTCGAATATCGGCTCGGAGCACCTGGTCGGGCTGGCCGGCTCGGGCACGACCGACGGCGTGGCCATGGCCCATTACGAGTTGCACGCCTGGTGCCTGCTGGTGCTCGGCTGGGTGCTGGTTCCGTTCTATATGCGTTCGAAGGTATTCACGATGCCTGAGTTCCTGGAGCGGCGGTTCAACCCGACCAGTCGTTGGGTGCTGTCGATCATCTCGCTGGTGGCCTACGTGGTGACCAAGATCGCGGTGGGGATCTTCGCCGGCGGAATCGTCTTCTCCGTGCTCCTGCCCGACGTCTCGTTCCTGGGCCTGGACGCCTTCTGGCTAGGGTCGATCCTGGTGATCGTGCTGACCGGAGTGTACACGATTCTCGGCGGGCTGCGTGCGGTGGCCTACACCGAGTCTCTGCAAACGGTGGTCCTGGTGGTTGGTTCGATCCTGGTGACGATCTACGGGCTCAGCGCGCTGGGCGGATGGGACGAACTTCGCGAGGTCGCTGGCTCGGAGATGTTCGACCTATGGAAGCCGATGGTGCCCGACGGTGTGGACTCGACCTGGGCCCCGGTGAAGGACGTCACGGTTGACGAGGAAACCGGTGCGAAGTCGGGTATAATGGCCTGGTACTTCAACGACAACTATCCGTGGCTGAGCATGCTGTTCTGCGCCCCGGTGATCGGGCTTTGGTACTGGTGTACCGATCAGTACATCGTTCAGCGAGCGCTGGGCGCCCCGAACGAGACCGAAGCCCGCCGCGGCACGATCTGCGCTTCCTTCCTCAAGCTGCTGCCGGTATTCATCTTCATCATCCCCGGCATGATCTGCTTTGCACTGATTCTGAAGACCCAGACCGGCAACGAAGATCAGGTGAGTTTTGAGAAGATGCTCAAGTATGAGCCCTACCTGACCGAACCCGAGTTGATGGACAAATACGAAGAGTACGTGGTGACCAAGACGAAAACCATCGACGGCAAGAAAGTCGCGGCCACCATGATCTCGTGGGAGAAGGTGCAGAAGGATCAGACGCAATTCGAGGCCCTGCGTGCGGAGATCCGGGCCATCTGGCAAGACGATCTCTTCGCCAAATACGGCGACTACGTAGTGGAGAAGGACGGCCGCCGGCAACTCGATCTGGCGAAGATGGCCGCCGAAGATCCCAAGAAGTACGACATGCTTCGCGCCGACGTCAAGAAAAACGTCCGCGACAGCGGGATGAGCTTCCCGATGTTGGTGACCACCGTGTTGCCGTCGGGAGTCCGCGGGCTGGTCGTTGCCGGACTGCTGGCGGCGTTGATGTCATCGCTGGCCGGTGTGTTCAACGCGTCGGCGACCCTGTTCACGATGGACTTCTACTCCAAGATTCACCCCGATGTCTCCCAACACCGGCTGGTCTGGACCGGCCGCGTCGCCACCGTCGTTATGGTCCTGATCGGTCTGGCGTGGATTCCAGTAATCCAAGGCTCGAGGGGCCTGTACGACTACCTCCAGGGCGTCCAGTCATACCTTGCCCCGCCGATCTTCGTCGTGTTCTTCTTGGGTATATTCTGGAAACGGCTCAACGGCGCCGGGTGCTTGGCGTCGCTGATCGTCGGGTTCTTGCTCGGCCTGTTCCGGCTGGCCGTGGATACACCGGTGAAGATGCAGTGGTTCGGCGTCGACGCGGACGGCAAGGCCATCGGCTACGACCAGGGTACCCTGCTGTGGGTCGTCAACCAGATGTTCTTCCAGTATTACAGCATTCTGATTCTGATCGTCTGCTCGGCCACGATGATCGTGGTCAGTTACCTCACCAGGGAGCCGGACTACAAGGGAATCTCCGGCCTGACCTTCGGCACAATGACCGACGAAGATCGGGCAAAGACCCGCAGCAGTTGGAACTTCGGCGACGTGGCCGCCTCGGTGATTGTTTGCCTGGCGATCCTGGCGGCGTACTTGTACTTCCGCGGGTAGTGTGCAACCGGCAATATGCATGTCCTGACCAACGCCCGCCGACTGCGTTCGGCGGGGTCGCGTTGCGCCACGATGTGCGCACGGCCGAAGCGCGGGAAATCCACCGCCGCACGGACCCCGCCGAACGCAGTCGGCGGGCGTTATCGCGAATTGGCGGGCGTTATCGAAAAATCCCTGCAACCGGGGGAGCGCCCTTTCCTCGATCCGCCTCCGCGGCGGGAAGCTATAATGGTCATATGGTGTTTCGCTTTCGCAACAAGGCAGCCTGATGGTGCAGAAATCCCTCGACGTCAAACTCGCCCGCATTCTGGCCGATCCTTCCTGCCGGGACTTCATCCTCGCCGACGCCAAGGACGCCGACATGGCCTTCGGCATCGCCGCGCCGGGACGCAGCCCGGAGCATTACGCCCATGAAGGCCGTTTCCGCTCGCTGGACGAGTTCCGCGAGCTGATCCGCCAGAACGTCCGCCAGGGGCTGCTCGACGTCATGTTGATGAGCGCGAGCACCAACGAAGTGCTCACCATCCGCGAACGCCTCTTCGACAACAGCCACGTGACGCCGGCCATTCGCGCCAACGACACGACCGACATCTGGCTGGCCCAAGGCGGCGTCTACGGGCAGCAACCGTCGCGGCCGTTCCGTTCCGCCTCGATCGACCAGGCCATGTGCGGCAAGCCCGCGTGTGGGCCGGGCGAGCCGAAAATCGGCGCCGACCTGGGGCTCTACTCGGTCACCTTCAACAACGACCTGGACGCTGACCACCGCACGCTCGATGCGTACAAGCAGTTCCGCGAAGAGGCAGCGGCCAAGGGTTTTCGGCATTTCCTCGAGGTCTTCGATCCCAACTCGCCGCAGAACTCGATCCCCGACCTGGGCCGGTTCACCAACGACATGATCGCCCGGGCGCTGGCGGGCGTGGCCGGCGACGCGCGGCCGTTGTTCCTGAAGATCGTCTACCACGGCCCGGCCGCCATGGAGCAACTGGCCTCGTACGACTCGCGCCTGGTGATCGGCATCTTGGGCGGATCTTCCGGCACGACCTTCGACGCCTTCGAGCAACTCTGGGAGGCCAAGAAATACGGCGCCCGGGTGGCGCTCTACGGCCGGATGATCAACAACTCCGAACACCAGTTGACGTTCATCCAGCACCTCCGCGCTTTGGCCGACGATCAGCTCGAACCGAAGGAGGCGGTCAGGTCGTATCACGCCGAGCTGGCCAGGCTGGGCATCCGGCCCTATCGAAGCTTGGAGGACGACCTGCAAGCCACCGGGCGCGCCGGGGCCTACAGCGGCTCCGGTCACGCGATCGGAACTGCCCCGACGGCCACCGGGGGAAACCGCGAAGAGCCCGACTTCTCCAAAATGACGCTCGAAGAGAAGATCGCCTGGAACCGCCGGCGCTGGAATCGCATCCTGGGGTGAATCGCGGGCACTGCTTGCACGGCGCCAGCGCTCCGACTAAACTGGCGGCACGTGTACCTCGGGCTGCGTAAGGAGCATATCATGAAGACGGTCGCCGCCGGGCTCGACGCGTGTCGTGTTGTTCTGTTGATCGCCGGCATCGCTTCCCCGGTCTTGGGCGCCCAGCGGAAGATCGACGTGCAAGCTTCCGCCGACAAGGTCGGGAAATACGAGAAGGTGGAGTTCCAAATCCAACTGGATTCGCACTACGACAACCCCTTCGATCCCGCCGAGGTCGATCTCGCGCTGCTGCTGACGACCCCCGGCGGCGAGCAGCTTTCCCTGCCGGCCTTCTACTGCCAGGACTACCAGCGGCGGCAGATGGGCAACGGGCGAAATCGGGCCAATTGGTTCTATCCCCTCGGCTCCGGCGGTTGGAAGGCACGCTTCGCACCGGCGGAAGTGGGCACCTACCAGGCCGTCGTGCGGTTGAAAGACCGTACGGGCACCACCCAGTCCGGCGTCGTGCGATTCGACTGCACCGCCTCGCCGCGGAAGGGTTTCATCCACACCAGCCGAAAGGACCCGCGCTTCTTCGAGTTCTCCGAAGGCGACCCCTTCATCGCGATCGGCCAGAACGTGGCGTTCATCGGCGAGGGCCAGTACGTCAATCTCACCAAGGCCGA
>DATLAN010000123.1:0-5969 GCA_035527455.1 Thermoguttaceae bacterium | reverse complement strand
GTACGGGTTCCTCTTCTCTATTCACGAGTTTCCGGGAAGAAACACAGCGTTTTCCGGTACTTCCAAACAGCCAGGAATAGAGAAGAGGAACCCGTACTTCCCCGGGGTAAGACGTCAGGTACGCGAATTTCGGATGATCCGTTCTTTTTCCGTTTCGGCGCCGCAACCGCAACAATTCCCGTTGGGCGTTGCCGCAAGAGGTTTCGCAAGTCGTTGCCGATCCACTGGTTATCGCCACGGGTGCCGATGCAGCACGCGGCTCGACCCGCATTGTTTCCCGCCCCCGGCCTCCGGCCTCCGTGCTCGGTGATGGCAGCCCGGCCGATGTTTTCGTAACTCCTTATATTCCAACGGGTTAAGCGGTCTGCTCGCCCCTTGACATCGGCTGCTCGGTCAGGTCCCATGGAGTGGTTGTTGCCTTGATGTAAGACGTTTCACAGCCTAATCTTACGCTATTGTTTTCCGTTTTTTGCCGATTTCGCTTCTCGGGCGGAAACAACTCCCAAGCCGCCGCCACGCGCCTCTGCTTGCGGACTGTCCAAGAGCGGGTAGCCCAGACAGTCTTGCGGAGAAGGCTTGACTACTTCGTGAACCTGGTTCGCAAACTGTCTGGGTTGCAGCGCAACAAGAGGACCGGGGGCAACGGCTGCGCCTCTTGCCCGGATTATTCATAGGCTTGTAGCTACGTTCGCCAGAACGTGGAGCGTGCCCACGGGTTACGACCACGTTCTGGCGAACGTGGCTACGACAGTGTGTCACGCAATTCCCGGGGTCATGAATAATCCGGGCTTGTGGCTGCGCCACCCCGACAAATCTCCGAATGTGCTTCTTGGAGTGGACGACCAACTCCGGAGAATTGTCGGGGCTACCCAGATTAGGAAAACGTCTTCTGCACCACCGCCCGCATCTTTTCCAGGCCGGTTCGGGCGATCGTCAAGGCGTCTTGCTCCCAGTACCGGCGGTTGAACAGCTCCAGCGACAACGCGCCGCGGAAGCCGGTTGTGTAGAGGTCGCGGAGGATCGACGGCAGGGGGGCCACGCCGTCGCCCGGATAGACGCGGTCGCCGTCGCTGATCGTTTCGCGCGGCGGGTCGGCCGGGTAGTCGTTGATGTGGAAATCGTGCATCGCCGCGCCGTTGAGCAGCTTCAAGCCCGTGAAGCTGGACCCGCTCTTGTAGATGTGATACGCGTCCAACAGCAGGCAGGCGTCCGGATGGCCGGACTCGACGGCCACGAAGACGGCCTCGCCCACGCGGCTGAGCGTCTTGGACGAGCCCCAGATTTCCAGTTGCGGCACCACGCCCATCTCGCGGCCCAACTCGAGCACGGCCCGATAACGCCCGGCGATCGCCAGCAGGTCCATGCCGGGGGTTGCGTGGGCGCCGGCCGGCGGGGCGGCGATGTGTCGGCCGCCGATCCGGGCGATCAGGTCCATGTCCCGCTTCATGTCTTCGAGGCCCTGGGCCCGTTGGTCCTCGTCGTCGACGATCCACCGCGGGAAGCCGATCCCGCTGACGACCTTCAGGCCGAGATCGGCGATGCGTTTGCCGAGATCCTTGAGCGATCCGCCCCCCTCGGCGTATTGGGCGATGTTGCCGATCCACGGTTCGATGCCCCCGTAGCCGGCCTTGGCGGCGACCTCGACCTCTTCGTCCAGCGGGAGCTTCGTGCCGCGGATGGTCGCCGTATTGAGGCAGTAGACAAACGGCTCGGCATCGGTGGGCGTGGAGCGTTCAGCCGCCGAGGTCGACGCAGCCACGGCGGCCACGCCCGCGGCGAGCGTCGCGGTAGAGCGGGTCATCATTTGGCGTCGGGAGAGTTTTTCGTTCATGTCGGGGCCTTTGCCGGTGGGAAGGGTGTTTTCAGTTTTCAGTTTTCAGTTTTCAGTTTTCAGTTTTCAGTTTTCAGTCGTCAGTTTTCAGTTCTCTTGACGGCATTCGGAATGGAGGCGCAAGAACCGTGACGAAAACGCCCCCGGACTGCGTTCCGGGGGGAGAGACCCCGCCGACCGCAGTCGGCGGGCGTTCGATTCTGGTCGAGGCCCCTCCATTTCTCAGCCATCCGCACCGACAACTGACAACTGACAACTGAAAACTGACAACTGAAAACTCCCGCCACCCCTTAAGGACTACCATCCATGGCCTCCGTCAAAGAGGAACTCGTCCGGTACGGCAAGCTCATTTACGCCAGGGGCCTTGTCGTCGGCGCGGGCGGCAACATCAGCGCCCGCGATGGGGACGTCGTCTGGATGAAGCCCAGCGGATTCGCCATGGACGACGTGACGCCGGACGATCTGTGCGGCATGGACCTGGCGACCGGCGATCAAGTCGAGGGCCCCCACAAGCCGACTTCCGAAGTGAACATGCACTTGGGCGTCTATCGGGTGCGGCCCGACGCGGCGGCCGTGTTCCATACCCATTCGCCCTGGCTTTGCGGCGTGGTCAGTGCGGGCGTCGAGTTCCACAAGATGCCCATGTTCGCCGAGTTCGTCAACGACTTGGGCCGCCGCGCGATGGTGCCGTACGTCACGCCCACCACGGCAAGCCTGGCCAAGCTGGTCGCCGAAGCGGCCAAGGAGGCCGACACGATCTTCATGTGCAACCACGGTGTCTGCTGCGTGGGCGTGAACATGAAACAGGCCTTCTACCGCTGCCTGGTTGCCGAAGACGCCGCCAAGTCGCTGGTCGCCGCGATGGTGGTGGGCAAGCCCCGGATCCTCACCGCCGAACAAGAGGTCGACCTGATGTCGCTTTCCGCCCCGCAACATCGGGTGAAGATGATGGAGACGCAATAGCCCCCAGCCCCCGGAACTGCACACTTGCCTGCCGAGATCACGCCAATGCCGGAGGCAACCGACACCTTCCACGGCCGGGGAGGCCTGCGCTCGCGGAGTTTCCTCGGACTGCTTGTCACGCAGTTCCTCGGCGAAACCAACAACAACATCTTCCGCTGGCTGATCATCCCCATCGCCAAGTGGAACGTCGGCCCGGAAAACGAAGACGCGGCGCTGACGGCCGGGGCCGTCTGCGTCGTGCTGCCCTACGTCCTGCTGGCCGCGCCCGCCGGATACGCCGCCGACCGCTTCAGCAAGCGAAGCGTGATCGTCGGCTGCAAGCTGGCCGAATTCCTCCTCATGCTGCTGGGCATCGCCACGATCCTCATCGGCAATCTCTACCTGATGTTCGCCGTGCTGTTGCTGATGGGCTGTCAGGCCGCCGTCTTCGCGCCGTCGAAATACGGTTCCATTCCCGAAATCGTCCGCACCGATCGCATCTCGGCCGCCAACGGGCTGATCGGGTTGACCACGGTGATGGCGATCGTCACAGGCACGGTCACCGGTAGTTGCCTCTACGACCTGACCGAGCCCGACGGGCAATACCTCTGGTTCCTTTCGGCCGTTGTGTTGATCGGCGTGGCGGCCATCGGGCTGATGGGCACGCTGTTGATCGGCCGGCTGCGGCCGGCCAACCCGGCCCGTGTTTTCCCCTACGACGCACCGAGCCAAACCATCAACGACCTGGCCGTGTTGATGGCCAACCGCCCGCTGTTGGTGGCCGCGTTGGGGGCAACGATCTTCTGGGGCCTCGGCATCCTGGCACAGATCAACATCGATGCCCTGGTCAATACCGATCTCTTGGCCGCCGCCGGAGAAGAAGCCAAGCAGAAGTACGTCGGAATTCTGCTGGCGATTTCGGCGTTGGGCGTCGGCACGGGCAGCGTGCTGGCGGGAGTCCTGTCGCGCGGCCGGATCGAGCTGAGAATCGTGCCGGTCGGGTCCGCCGGCATTACTTTCAGTGCCGTCATGTTGTTCCTCGGGCCGCACGCCGACGGCTCCGCCGTGTCGCCCGCCTACGTCTGGAGCGGCTGCTGGCTGTTCGCTTTGGGCGTTTCCGCCGGGATGTTCAACGTCCCGCTGCAAGCGTTCTTGCAGGAGCGCAGTCCGCGAAAGTCGCGCGGATCGATCCTGGCCGCCAGCAATCTGGTGATTTGCGGCGGCATGTTGGCCGCGTCGGCGATGTTCTGGCTGTGTCGCGAACCTCTGGATGTTTCCCCGCGGGGAATCTTCCTGGGGATGGGTCTTGTCCTCGTGCCCGTCTTCTTCTTCGCGATCTGGCGCTCCAAGAAGGCGTAGCTGAATTCGCACGGAATTCAGCAGGACACGAAGGCGTAGCTGAATTCGCACAGAATTCAGCAGGAAACTCTCTGAATTCTCTGCGAATTCAGCTACAGGACTTACGACAAGCTGGAAACCGGTCCGCCGCCGTGATACGATGCGCTGGGCGGGCAGCATGGAAGCGCCTTGTACGGGTTCCCGCAATCTCCCGGCAGATTAGGAAATCTGCCCCACGTTGGCTGTTGCAGATTCTTTGCGACGAAGCAGTACGCTCTGCCCCAGTTGCGCTGTTCCGGCAGGTATTTCGGCGACCTTGTTCCGGCCTACGCGAGAAAGCCGAGCTACGCCCGATCGAAGCTGGGGATCACGAGTTGCCGGCCGCCCTGCAGGGCCGACTGATGGGCGACGATTCCCGGCGCCGTCATGGCCAAGGCCTCGTAGACGTCGATCGCCGGCTCGCGGTTTTCGGCCAACGCGGTGACGAATTCGTGGGTCAGCGGCCCGTGCGAGCCGCCGTGGCCGCCTGGTGGGATGCCCGGCGGCAGGGCGGCTTGCGTCGGCCGGTTTTCGCCGGGGGCCGCCGTCTTCTCCCAGATCCAGATGCCCGACTCCTGGCCCGGATGGCCGCACCACCAGAAGACGTTGATCCGGCACATGGTCTCTTCGCTGGTGCGGAACAGGGCCGTTTCGGAGACGAACGGGTTGTCGTCGTATCGGTTCTGCTGCCATTCTTCGCCCTTGCCCCGGTAGCCGACGCAAGAAACGTGCGTCAGTCGCCGGCCGGTCACGCCGACGTAGTACGCGGTGGAGTGCGTGGGATACAGCATCGGCGGCAGCGCCCGGCGCCACTGCTGCCAGCTTCCGATTCGCGTCACGCCGTGGTGATAGTAGTGTCCTTCGGTGTAGATGAGATCTCCACGCAGCCTGGCCCGATAGAGGTGCCGGCCGGCGATCACGTCGGCGTGGTAGTAGCTGGTTTCGGCCATCATGTACTTCAGGCCGGTGCGCCGTTTCGTTTCTTCGAGCTGCCCGCAGTCGTCCAGCGTCATGGCGGCCGGCACCGCCGAGACGACGTGCTTGCCGTGCTCCATCACCGCCACGCAATGCCGACCGTGGCTGGGAGCGTCGGTGAAAACGGCCACGGCGTCGACTTTGTCGTCGAGAATGAGCTTTTCGAGCGACTCGTACGACTTGCTGCACTGGTAGACCTGCATCAATTGGGCACGGCGCTCCGGCTGCAGGTCGCTGACCGCCTCGACGGTACAGTTCGGGTGCAAATGCCAATAGAAAGAACACCCGAAACCGCCGCCGACCACTCCCAGGCGGATCTTCTTGCCCGAGGGCGGCTTGGGCCGGTCCTGGGCATTCGGCTCTCCAGAGCGTGCCTGTCCGACGAGCGTCCCGCCGGCGACGGCACCCACGACACCGCCTACCACTGTGCCGGCGTCTCCCAGGAAACGACGCCTCGAAACGGATTCTCGCTGGCTGGACATGACGTACTCCTTTGCTCCAAGTGGTCCGGTCGTGGCATGTCTTGGTGATCGCCCACGACCATGATAACTCCTCGACAGAGGCAATTGAAGCTCGTAGGGTGGGCACCGCCCACCAATCGCAGTCTATGCTCTCGTATCAGATTGGTGGGCAATGCCCACCCTACGGTCTTTTCCGCATAGGGCGACCCGTTCACCGCCTACCACGCCTTGGCGTTCTTCCGCGTGCCGCATATGGCGACTTCCATGCCCATCGCTTCGGCCATGGCGGCCTTGGCCAGCAGGGCTCGGTCGGCCTCCTTGGCGCTGTTGGCGTAGGCGACCTGGATGTGGTTGGCCTTGTGCCGGGCCATCAACTGGTCGCG
>DATLAN010000122.1:0-5758 GCA_035527455.1 Thermoguttaceae bacterium | reverse complement strand
CACGAAGAAATGTCCCGAGTGTGGAGGAACTGATATCTACGTCAACGAGTCCGTCTGCTCGCAGGGAGCGCTCAACGGAATCAACCTCCTTCCCGATGTGTCGGGCCAGGTATGGGGCCGTGGAAGCATGGAGCTGTACGTCTGCGGCGATTGCGGACGCTATGCGTTTTTCGTACCGGAATCCACTCTGGAAGCCGTTCGGAAGAAATGGCCGAAGTATTCGTAGACGCCCAACAAGACAAATGCAGCGGCCGGCTTCGCGGCCCGCACGCCGGGTGCCACCGGCTGCTTGTCAGCCAGTGGAAACGTTGTTGGAATGGCGGCCGTGCCAGCGGTTGGGTTGCTGCCTTGGCTAATGCACCGAGCAGGAGATGCACGGGTCGTAGGCCCGCACGAGCATGGAGCAGAGGAGCTCGAGCTTCTTGTCGGTCATGCCGTCGACGGCGAACCGCCGGACCAGTGCCCGAAGATCGAGGTGGATGTTGGCGTTGTTCTGGGTGGTGGGGATGATGCAGTTGGCCCGGACGATTCGGCCGTCGTCGCCGTATTCGTACTCGTGGTAGAGGATTCCGCGCGGGACCTCGACGGCGCCGACGCCCCGGCCTGCGCGCGGCGTGACGGGGACCATGGTCGGGGCACCCGTCGCGGCGAGCAGTTCGTCGATGATCCTCATCGAGTCGTAGACGACGTGAACGCACTCGACCAACTGGGCGACGTTGTGCATGAACGGATTGTGGCACACCGGCGCCAGGTCGAACCGGACGGCTGCCGCCCGGGCCTTGGGGTGCAGCCGGTGATAGTTGTTGTTCAGCCGCGCCAGGGCCCCGACGGCGAACGAGTCGCGCGAGAGCTTGCACCACTTCGAGGTGTTGTCCTCGGTCACGTACTCGTTGGTCATGGCCCGGTAGTCGCTCTCGGCCCGTTCGACACCCTCGGTCGAGAGCAGGCGACCGCCGATGAAGGCGTAGTCTCGTTCGCCCTTGAGCGACACGAATTCCGTCTCGCGCGAGAAATCGGGGATTTCCAGGGTGGAGAACAGTTCCACGGCCGCGCCGAGATCTTCGGTCGAGCGTTCGAGCTGCGATTTCAACTCCTGCAGAACGGGCTTGTCCGGCATCCTGGCCATGCCGCCTACCTGAATCGAAACGGGATGCGTGGTGCGTCCGGCGACCACGTCGCAGATGCGGTTTCCCAGGCCCTTCAGGTGCGCCGCCAAAGCGAACACGTCCGGCCGAAGCTCCTGCAAAGGGATCGCGCTGGGCAGCCCGAAAAAGTCCGGGGCGGCGAGGAAGAACAGGTGCAGCACGTGGCTCTGGAGCGTCTCGCCGTGTTTGGCCAGCAGGCGCAGCTTCGCGGCAGCGTCGGGGACGGTTACCCCGAAGGCGTTTTCGGTGGCCCGCACGCTGGCCAGACAATGGCCGATCGAGCAGATTCCGCAGATCCTTGCCGTGAGGATTCCGGCCGCCGTATAGTGTTTGCCCTTGAGCATCACCTCGAAGAACCGGGGCGTTTCGACCACCTCCCAGCGGGCTTCGGTCAATTGGCCGTCGATGACGCGGACCTTGATGTTTCCATGACCCTCCACGCGGGTAAGGTGATGGACGTCCACGTTGAGATTGATCTTTTTTCTCTGTGGGGAGGTAGTCATAGCACACCCTCGAAACCGCCGAAGAATTCGAGTCGATCGCGGATCTCTTGCTCGGAGAACCCCTTTTCGGCGGCCAGTGCGAAGAACTCTCGATAGTTGGGAATCTCGGCCGGCCCCCGACAGCCCCAACAACCCATGCCGCCGGCCGGACACGGGGCGTTGCAGCCGGCGCGGGTGATCGGCCCCAGGCAAAGCTCGCCCAAGTCGAACCGGCAAACCGTGTAGCGCTGCTTGCACTGCAGACAAACCGGATAGTCGTACTTCGGAAGCGGAAGATCCCACACCAGGTGCTGCACGACGCGTTCGATCTCGTCCTTGGTCACCGGACAGCCGGGCACCTGCAGGTCGACCGCAACGACCTCCGTGACCGCTCTGGTGGGCATCGTCTCCTTGGGGCAGTCGCCGTAGACTTCCCGGTTGGCTTCGTCCAGGTCGCACGCGTTCTTCAACTTGTTGACTCCGCCGAAGCACGCGCAACTGCCCATGGCCACCAGCAGCTTCGCCCTTTCCCGAATGGCTTCGAGCCGCTCGACTTCGTCCTGGCGGGTGATGGCGCCGTCGACCAGGGCCACGTCGTAGTCATCGCCCTCGTCGGAGGAAACCTCGCGAAAACGGACGATTTCCACGGCGCCGAGAAAGGCGCCGAGGGTCTCTTCCTTGTTGGCCAGTTGCAGTTCGCAGCCTTCGCACCCGGTGAAGTCGAAGACGCCGATCTTGGGAACCTTCTTGTCGATGTTCAGATGTTGCATCGCGCCCCTCTAAATGGCCTCTTTGAGGTTGATCACGGACCAATAGTCGAAGACCGGACCGTCGGTGCACGTGTAGGTGGCCCCGACGTTGCAGCGGCAGCACTTGCCCTGGCCGCAGTGCATCCGGCGCTCCAGGGAGACGAACATCCGGTCCATGGGGATTCCCTTTTGGCTCAGTCGCCCGCAGACGAACTTGAACATCACCGGAGGGCCGCACACGATGGCGTAGGTCGCGTTGGCGTCCACCTCGACGTCGTCGAGCAGTTCGGTGATCAATCCCACGGGCCCGTCCCAGGAACCATTGGGCTTCTCCACGATGATCTGGATGTTGACGTCGTCGATCCGCCGCCAGGACTCGTACTGGTAGTCGAACAGGAGCTGATCGGGACTTTTCGTGCCGTAGAGGATGTGCACGTCCTTGAACTCGGCCCGATTCTCCGTCACGTAGTAAATCGGTGCTCGAAGCGGCGCCAATCCGAGTCCGCCGGCAATCAACAGGATCGATTGTCCTTTCATCCGTTGCAGAGGGAAGTGCGTACCGAACGGTCCGCGAAGTCCGACCCTCGCTCCGCGCTGGGCGCGGTGCAAGGCATTGGTCACGGTCCCGGTCTTGCGGATGCACAGTTCGAGGTAGCCCTTGTTCGACGTCGAGCTGGAAATCGAGATCGGCACTTCGCCGTAACCGGGGACTTCGACCATCACGAACTGTCCCGGCAGGAAGCTGAATCGCTCGCGGTCCGCGTCGTCGAGGATCCGCACGTGGAAGAGTTTCTCCATCTCGGTCAGCCGGATGACGTTGGTGATCTCCGCCTTGAAGACCTTGGCGACCGGCTTCAGTCCCGCCCGGTCGTTGAAATCGACCGGTTGCAGCATCGCGCTTTCGCGCCGCACGTCGTAGGCGTGAATCAGCGCACACATCACAGATCTTCCTCATAGAGGTCTTTGATCACCGCCGCCGGGTTGATCCCGGCCAGGCAAACCCGGCCGCAGCGGTTGCAGCCGACGCACTTCGGTTCGTCGTAGTTCTCCACGAAACCGCGGTGCTGGTGGTAGTAGCGGTATTTCAGCCGCGTTTCCTTGTCGGGCCGAAAGTTGTGTCCGCCGGCGACCGCGGCAAAATCGAGCAGGTTGCACGAATAGAGTTGCTTGATTTTCGTCGAGGTGCGGAAATCCATCGAGACCTCTTCGCTCACCCCGTAGCAGTAGCAGGTCGGGCAGACCATGGCACAACTTCCGCAACTGAGACACTTCTCGCCCCACTTGCTCCATACTTGAGACGTAAACTCCAGATCGAGGAGGTTGGGCAGGTTGTGCACGTCGATGCGAGTCTTGAAACCTTCCAGGATCCGCCTGCGGACTTCCTTGTACGCGTTGGTATCTTCATCTTCGACTTCTCGGACCTCCACCCGATTCAGCAGGTTGAAGCCACGGTCCGACGCGATCGCCACGAAGTACCGGTCACCGAGGTCGGTCAAGAAGAGATCGAATCCGTGGGTGACGATGTCCGTTCCCATGGACTGGCTGAATTCATCCGGCAGGGGGGTGTGATCCAGCCCGACAACGAAGGTGTTCTTGCGACGGGAAATGTAATAAGGCGAGGGGAATCGGCTGCGAGTGAACACCATATCGAGCTTCACCAGGGCGTTGATGTCATGGGCGCGCAGCCCGATGATCGCCCGGGGCTGGATGCGATAGGAGATTTCCTGCTCCCAATCGGCGTCCGCGAATTGGAAGGTACATAGAGTCTCGCGATAGGGCAGGAAGTAGGTCTTCGCCGAAAACTCGGTAGTCCGATAGTCCAGGTCCATCTCCTCGAAAGAACCGATCGGGAGGAACTGGTGGATCGGCTCGCCGGAGGCGTTGGTGGCAATCTTCTTCGGGGCGATGATCTCGTTGGATTGCAGGATAATCTCGACCAACGAGCGAAAGTTCTGTTTGCCCAAAATCTTGAACAACATGGGCACACCTCCTCAAGACCCTCTATTCGACACGGTTGACTTCTCAGACCCGAATAATTCTAGTCTAGTGCCGGGACGGCGATCAGCAAAGCCCCCATGAAACATCTCCAGCCACCCCTCCTGAGGCGTGCCTGCCGGCAATGGAGTAGGGGGATTGGGCGCCGCAAAGGGACCGGGCTAACTGCATGTGGGCCGGTGGCAGCGGTTGTCTGGGCAGGAAAGCTTTAGGGTGGTCAAATCGGAAATCAGACGCTTTCTCACGAAAACCCATTGACCGCGGATCGGTGAAGGCCGAGAATTCAACCTTTGGGGGAAGTCTCAGGCACTGCTGGTTCAAGGATCCTTCCTTTCCGCACTCGTGTCCGAAGACCCCCGGTTCGATGGTTCGTACATGCATTTGTGGAAAGGTGATTGATGACTAACATTTACGTGGGCAATCTGGCGTTCAATGCCACGGAAGACGATCTTCGAGAGGCATTTGCCGCGTACGGAGAGGTGACGTCCGTCAACGTCATCCAGGATCGAGAAACCGGGCGTTCTCGTGGTTTCGCGTTCGTCGAAATGCCCGATGCCGCCCAGGCTCAAGAGGCGATCGAGAACGTCAACCTTGCCGAGATCGCCGGCCGCCGGGTTACCGTGAATGAAGCTCGCCCAAAGTCGGATCGCCCTCGCCGAAGCGGCGGCGGCGGCGGTGGCGGTGGTGGCGGCGGCGGCGGCGGAGGGGGTGGGCGTCGAGGTCGGTGGTAGAAACCATCTGCGATCAAGAGTTCCAGACGCCCCTTCGTCACGCGCTCGAGGAAGCGGCAACGATTTTTGCCGAGGCCAGTGGTCAGGGCTGTCCAAACGCTCTTGCGAAGGCCCGGCCGCGGGACCGGCGGCGTATCCGCCGGGTAACGAACGGCTGTCGCGCGAGGAACTCGCACGGTTGCGAGAAATCGTCGACGAAACGAAAACCGCGCCGAGGAGGTCCGGAACCATGTTCGGGAAACGAATCGCTGCGTGGTTTGTGGGACTTTCGTACGGGGGCATGCTGTTCGCCGCCGTTGTTCTCTTGCAGTGGTCCGCGCCGATCGGCTGGGGACTCGCGGCAGAAGAAGCCGGCGAAGCACCGACACCCCAACGGGCCGCGGATCTGGCACCGCCCGTGCGAATCACCGCCGGCGGAAAGCCGATCGTCGTCGAGGGATTCGCGGCGCCCTGCGTGGGCGACTTCGACGAAGACGGCAAGAACGATCTGTTGATCGGCCAAAAAGGCCTGGGGCGGCTCCGCGTCTTCCGCAACACGGGCACCAACGCCCGGCCTGAGTTCGACGGCTTCGAGTGGTTCACCGCGGGCGGCCGAATCGCCGGCGTGACGATCTGCTGCCGCACCGCCTTCACGCCCCAGTTGGTGGACTTCGACG
>DATLAN010000121.1:0-34329 GCA_035527455.1 Thermoguttaceae bacterium | reverse complement strand
GCCCGCGGCGGGATCGAGCGGATCGGTTCCGACGAGAGCCGGTGCTTCGTCGAAGTAGGCGCGTCGCGCCGCGAAAAGGTGCTGCGCGTGCCCGACCACGCCGAAGCGGTCCGCCAATGCCTGGCCCAGTTGACCGATCCGGACTGCGGCTGCTTAAACGAGGCGTCGGAAGTCTCGGCGATTGCCTTCAAGGCGGTCCACGGCGGGCGCCTATCGGGCGTGCGGCGGATCACCGCCGAAGTGCTCGCCGCCATGGAAGAGATGAATTCGGTGGCGCCGGCCCACAACCCGCCCTACATCGCGGCCATGCGGCAGTTGGCCGAGCAGTTGCCCGAAATCCCGCTGGTGGCGGCCTTCGAGACCGATTTCCACCGCACGATTCCCGATCGCAACCGCTACTACGCCGTGCCGTACGAGTGGGCCGAGAGCGGGCTGGTGCGGCGCTTCGGGTTCCACGGAGCCAGCCATCGCTACATCGCCACGCGGACCGCCGAACTGCTCGGCCGCGACGACCTGCGTATCATCTCCTGCCATCTCGGCGGGTCGAGTTCGCTGTGTGCCATCCGCGGCGGAAAGAGCGTGGCCACGAGCATGGGCTTCAGCCCGCAGACCGGTTTGCCGCAAAACAACCGCTGCGGCGATTTCGATCCGTTCGCCTTGCCGCTGGTGATGCAGCAAACGGGCAAGACGCTGGCGGAAGTGCTCGACGTGCTGGCTTCGCAAAGCGGGCTGCTGGGACTCGGCGGTGCCGGCGGCGATCTGCGAGATATTGTCGCCGCGGCCGAATCGGGCAACGATCGGGCACGGCTGGCCCTGGACGTCTTCGCCGGCAGCGTGCGGCACTATCTGGGTGCCCATCTGGTCGAGTTGGGCGGGGCCGACGCGATCGTGTTCACCGGCGGGATCGGCGAGCATCGGGCCGGCTTCCGGGCGTCCGTGTGCGAGAACCTGGAAGAACTCGGCATCGTGCTCGATCCGCAGGCCAACGAAACGGCCCGAGGCGAGGCCCCGATCCACGCCGCCGAAAGCCGCGTGCAGATTTGGGTCGTGCCGACCAACGAGGAATTGATCGTCGCCCGGCAGGCCGCCCAATTGTTGAAAGGGTAATGCGATGTTCGTTGCCAAAGTGACCGGATCGATGGTCGCCACGCAGAAGACCGAATCGATGGTCGGCCGGAAACTGCTGGTCGTCGAGCCGTACCAACTCGATCCCGAAACCCGCCGGACCATGATCGGCAGCGGACGCTCCCTGGTGGCCGTCGACACGGTGGGCGCCGGCCAGGGCGAGATGGTGTTGATCACCCAGGGCTCCAGTGCCCGGCTGACGCCCGAAACGAAGAACCTGCCGGTCGATACGGTCATCATCGGCATCGTGGATACGGTTCACGTGGGTCAGACGCGCGTGTACGACAAGGAAGCGCGAGACGCGGAATAGCGGCTGGTTGAATATCGAATATCGAACAAGGAATGTCGAAGTATGAAGGAGAATCTATTCCATGCAAGTTGACGAAACCTTGATCCGCAGCGTTGTCCAGCAAGTCATCACCCGATTGGGAACCAACGGGACGGCTCCGGCCATGGCGCCGTTGGGCGGCGGGTACCAGGGCCGTTTCGGGCTGTTCACCTGCGTCAGCGAAGCGGTGGCCGCGGCCAACGAGGCCTTCGACCGACTTTCGCAGCGAACCATCGAAGACCGCCGGCGCATGATCGGCCATATCCGCCGCATCTCCATCGGCCAGTGCGTCGAGCTGGGCACCATGGAGATGGAAGAAACCCAAATCGGCCGGCTGGAACACAAGATCGAGAAGCTCAAAACGCTCGGCGAGCGGGCGCCCGGCGTGGAGTTCATGCGGAGCGAGGTCTTCAGCGGCGACCACGGGCTGGCCGTGATCGAGCACGCCCCGTTCGGCGTGATCGGCACGATTACGCCGGTCACCCACTCGCTGCCCACCATCACCGGCAACGCGGTGAGCATGATCGCCGGCGGGAACACGCTGGTCATCAACCCGCACCCCAGCGGGCGCCGGGTGGCGGCCGAGGGCGTGCGGCGGTTCAACGAGGCCATCTCTCGCGACCTGGGCATCGACAACCTGATCTGCCTGATCACCGAACCGACGTTGGAGACGGCCGAGGCGATCTTCAAGCACCGCGACATCGCCCTGCTGTGCGTGACCGGCGGTCCGGCGGTGGCCCGGGCGGCGATGCAACAGGCGAAAAGGGCGATCGTGGCCGGGCCCGGCAATCCGCCCGTGGTGGTCGACGAAACGGCCGATCTCGACCGGGCCGCCCGGTGCATCATCCAGGGCGGGGCTTACGACAACAACCTGCTGTGCATCGCCGAGAAACAGGTCTTCGTCGTCGATTCGGTCTTCGACGCGATGATGGCGGCCATGGAACGGGCCGGCGCCCTGCGACTCAACGCCGCGGAAATCGACGCCCTGACCCGAGTCGCCATTACGACCGTCGGCGAGGGTGAAAACAGGCACGACGTGCCCGCCAAGGAATTTCTGGGCAAAGACGCGGCCGTGCTGGCCCAGGGCATCGGGCGGCGGATTCCCGGCGGCGTCGAGCTGCTCTTCGGCGAAACGGACGAGTCGAACCCGTTCGTCCCGGTCGAGCAGATGATGCCGTTCATCCCGTTCGTTCGCGCCCGGAACATCGACCACGCCATCGACATGGCCCATCGCAGCGAGCACGGCTTCCGGCACACGGCGATGATCCACTCGAACAACGTGCGAAACATGACCAAGATGGGCAAGCGGATGGATACGACCCTGTTCGTCAAGAACGGGCCGAGCATGGCCGGACTGGGATTGGGAGGCGAGGGCTACCTCTCCTTCTCCATCGCCACGCCGACCGGCGAAGGCCCCACCACGCCGCTGACGTTCACCCGGGAACGCCGGTGCTCGATGATCGACGATTTGAGGATTTTGGGAAAATAGCGGGCCCTAAAGAAACAGTTTGTTCAATGGGGTGGCACGCCCTGAGGAACGAAGGGCGTGGTTTGGCAGGATTTCCACGCCCTTCGTTCCTCAGGGCGTGCCACCCTCGCCAACAGCCGGACGGATACACGAAAGAACAGCCAATGTACACCGGACGCGTCGTCGGCAAAGCCACCGCAACCGTCAAGCATCCCTCGATGAAGGGTGCCAGGCTGCTGCTGGTGATGGCGCTGAAGGCCGACGGCCGCAGCATTGAAGGCGATCCGATTCTGGTCGTCGATAAACTCGGGGCCGGAGTAGGAGAAGAGGTCGTGATTACCAGCGACGGGATCGGCACGCGAGAATTGCTCGGCGATAAGACCTCTCCCGTCCGCTGGTCCGTTTTGGGGATTCCCGACTGATGGCGGAAGCATCGCCGGACATCGACCGGATCGTACGCGAAGTGCTCGCGGAACTCGGGCATGCGCCGGCCGGTGTCGCGAGGGCCGAGGAAGACGATGCGGCGGCCAGGTCGGGACTACCGACGAACGGCGAACTGGTGATAACTTGCCGGGTGGTGACGCTCTCGGAAGTGGCCGACCGGCTGGACGCGATTCACCGGCTGGTCGTTCCGCCCAAGGCCGTCCTCACGCCGGCGGTCCGCGACGAATTGCAGCGCAGGAACATCGCGATCGACTTCGCCGAAGCGGCCCCTGAGCGGACAGCCGGGAGCTTGCGACTCGTGTTGATCGCGGTCGGCAAGCGTGTCGATCCCGCGGCGCTGGCGGCCGTCTTGCGTCATGAGGGGCTGAACCTGGAACAACACTCGTTCGATTGCCTGATCGCGGCCACCGATCGATTGGCGGCCGAAGTGGTCCGGCCCGACACACTGGGCCTGCTGCTGACCGGGCACACGGCGGCCGCGCTTTGCCTGGCCAACCGGCACGGGGGCGTTCGGGCCGTCTCCGGGAGCGACGCCCGGGCGGTCTCCACGGCCGCAACGTCCGTGGGGGCCAACCTGCTGGCGATCGATCCGGCGATCGGGAGTCTGCACCAACTGAAACAGATGGTCACGGAATTCACCCGCGGCGGAGTGCGCCCCTGTCCGGAAGTATTTCAAGCTAAACTACACTAAAGCCGCTCGCGGCTTCGCAAGAAGAAACAAAATGCGCATCGGCCACGTCATCGGCACCGTCACCCTCAACCGCCAGCACCCCAGCCTGACGGGCGCCAGCTTCAAGCTCGTCGTGCCGTTGACCTGGGACAACCTGGCCGGCAAGTCCGACGCATCGCCCGGCGAGATCGCCGTGTTCGACGAATTGGGCGCCGGGCTGGGCAGCCGGATCGCGATGAGCGAAGGCCGCGAAGCGGCCATGCCGTTTTACCCCGATGTCAAACCGATCGACGCTTACAACGCCGCGATCCTTGATACGTTGGAGTTCGAGTTGCCGGATTTTGATGCGTAGGGGGAAGGGATTTACACGAATATCGCGTTGGTAACCCCCCGGAACGCAGTCCGGGGGCGTTTTCGACGACAAGAACGACCATCACACCGCGAGAAGCGAAGAACCACCGCACTACCACGAGAACCAGCCATGCTCAACGTCCACAAGCTCAAGCAGGAAATCTGTGCCATCGGCGACCGGCTTTACAAAAAGGGGTTCGCCGCGGCCAACGACGGGAACATCACGTACCGGATCAGCGAGAACCAGGTGATCTGCACGCCGACGATGATCACCAAGGGGTTCATGAAGCCCGACGACTTGTGCCTGGTCGATATGGAGGGCAACCAGCTCGACGGCCGCCGCAAGCGGACCAGCGAGGTGAAGCTGCACCTGGCGATCATGAAGGAACGGCCGGACATCAAGTCGGTGGTCCATTGTCACCCGCCCCACGCCACGGCCTTCGGGGTCGCCCGGGAACCGGTCCCGCAGTGCGTGCTGCCAGAGGTCGAGATCTTCATCGGCGACGTGCCGATCACCAAGTACGCCATCCCCGGCGGGCAGGAATTCGCCGATACGATCTTGCCGTTCGTCCACAAGGCGAACGTGATCATCCTGGGCAACCACGGCACGGTGAGCTTCGACAGCACGGTGGAGAAGGCCTACTGGTGGACGGAGATCCTCGACGCCTACTGCCGCATCCTCATGCTGGCCAAGGGGCTGGGCCGGATCAGCTATTTCACCGAGCCCGAGGCCGAGGCGCTGATGAATCTCAAAGAGAAGTGGGGCTATAACGACCCGCGCGGCGAGATGAAGAACTGCGAACTGTGCGCCAACGACGTTTTCCGCCAAAGCTGGAAAGAGACCGGCGTGCAACCCAAGGCGTTCGAGCCGCCGAGGTTCCACGGCGGCAATTCTGCTAACGGATCTAACGGATCGGCGTCGGCCGGCGGCGCGTCCGCCACGCCGGATCAAGAGGCCCTGATCCAGACGATCACCGAACGGGTGATGGCCGCCCTCAGTGCCAAATAGCCGCTCGCGGCTTCGCCGGAACCGCCGTAAATCCACGAACCAACAAAAAGGCCGCGAGAATCCCACGTGGGAGACTCGCGGCCGTTGTTTGGGGAACTACCGACGCGCGGGGACGAGCCCCGCGGCTCGCATCCGGTGGTCGGTTACGCGTCCAGGGTGTACCCCTTGCGGTACGTCGGCTTGATCAGCGATTCGAGCCCTTGGATGTTCGTACACTTCATGTTCTTGGCGTCCCACAGGACTTTTTCGCCTTCGCCGTCGTTGGCGACCCAGACGGCCAGGTTGCCCAGCAGGACGGTTTCGGTCAGGCCGCTGGCGTAATCGGGGAAGTTCGACATGGCCGGCTCGCCGCCGCGGATCGCGCGGGTCCACTCGTCGAAGTGGCCGGGCGATTCGGGATATTGGACCTCCATCGGCGTGCCGCCGACCAACTCGCCGCCGTTGATCAGGCCCTTGTCCCCGACGATCAGCGAGCTGCCCTTGGGCTGCTGGCCGCCGAACAGGTCCTCCGGAGGACGCTTGCCGCCGTCCCACCAGACCATCTTCAGCCCGGGCCGCCAGTCGTTCGCCGGGAACTCGTAGGTGATGATCGACCACTTGGGGAAGCTGTCCTTGTTGTGGCCGGAGGTCACCGCCTGGACGGAGATCGGGTCGCGGAGATCCAGGCCCATGTAGGGCATGTTCATCTCGTGACACGCCATGTCGCCCAGCGCCCCGGTGCCGAAGTCCCACCAGCCGCGCCACGCGAACGGGTGATAACCCTTCCCGTACGGCCGCTCGGGCGCCGCGCTGAGCCAGAGGTCCCACTCGAGGCTCTCCGGCGGCGACTCGGGCTCCGGCCGCGGCCCGCCTTGCGGCCAGATCGGCCGGTTGGTCCAGACGTGGACCTCTTTGACGGTGCCGACCGCACCGGCGCGCATCAAGGCGGCCGCTTTGCGCAATCCGCCGCCGGCCGTGCCCTGGTTGCCCATCTGCGTAGCCAGCTTCTTTTCTCGGGCGACCTGGCCCATCAGCCGGGCCTCGTAAATCGAATGGGTCATCGGCTTCTGACAGAAACAGTGCTTGCCCATCCGCATGGCCATCAGTGCGGCCGGGGCGTGGGTATGGTCGGGCGTGCTGACGGTGACCGCGTCGATGCTCTTTTCCATCTCTTCGAGCATCTTGCGGAAGTCGGTGTACTGCTTGGCCTTGTCGAACTTCTTGCCGGTGCCTTCCAGCCGCATGGTGTCCACGTCGCAGATGGCCACCATGTCGCCGCGGCTGCCGGCGTCGCCCGAGTCGCTCGAGCCCTTGCCGCCGATGCCCACCGAAGCCATGGCGATCCGCTCGTTGGGCGAGTTGCTCTCTTGGGCCCGGACCCCGCCGGCGACCCAATAGCCGATCCCGGTCGCGGCGGTCGTTTTGAGGAATTGACGACGATTGGTTTGCATGAGGGAAGACTCCTTGCTCGTTGCGAGCGGTTAGGCGGGAACTGCGGGGTAGAAATCGCGGGTCAATCGGCAGGATAGTCGGGGAGGATGCGTTTTGCAAGAGTGTTCAAGCCAAGCGGACCCAGGGTGGAAAACCTCTGCCGTGCCACACCTTGGGATATCTCGTATCGCCCTGAGGGTGGTGTTTGCCGTTGCAGTTCGACCACCGCGAGGAAATCCGCGGGCACATAAGGGAAGAAGTGATTTCCGTGGCTCAATTCCCGGTCCATCGAAGCTGACGGCACGGAGGAGTACGGGTTCCTCTTCTCTGATTCCACGTCTTCGAGCGTCGTGAACAGGGAAGAGGAACCCGTACTCCTCCGGCAGTTGAATCCGCTGTTTCACCCGGCAGCCACGAAATTGCCCGAAGAACCCAAAAAAGGCCGTCGGCGACCGGACATTTGTCCGCGCCGACGGCCTCGCATTGACGTCTATCTTCGGACCCCTACGCGTCGAGCGTGTAGCCCTTGCGGTAGACCGGCTTGACGATCTGGTCCAGGCCCTGAAGGTTCTTGACCTTGAGGTTCTGGGCGTCCCACTCGACCTTGGGGCCTTCGCCATCGGCGGCCGCATAAACGGCCAGGTTGCCCAAGAGGATCGTCTCGGCCAGGCCGCCGGCGTAGTCGGAGAAGTTCGACACGGCCGGCTTGCCGCCGCGGATCGCGTCGACCCATTCCTGGAAATGGCCGGGCGACCGGGGATAATCCAGACCCTCGTCCGAGTCGTCGACGTCGCCGTAGAGCTTGTCGATTCCCCCGTAGTCGTTGCCCGAGTAAAGCTTGCCCTTGGTGCCGATGACCACGCAGCCGCTTCCGCGCGGCGTCTCGCCGTCGAGGACCTCGGGGTCGGGCCGCTTGCCGCCGTCCATCCAGGTGAACTTGATCGCCGGACGCCAGTTGACGGCCGGGAAATCGAAGCTGATGATCGACCACTTCGGATAGCTGTCCTTGTTGTGGCCGGACGTGACCGCCTGAACGGCCGTGGGGTTGAACAGGTCCAGACCCATGTAGGGCATGTTCACGGTGTGGCAGGCCATGTCGCCCAACGCGCCGGTGCCGAAGTCCCACCAGCCGCGCCAGGAGAACGGGTGATAGCCGTCGCCGTAGGGCCGCTCGGGCGCGGGGCCGAGCCAAAGGTCCCACTCCAGGTGCGGCGGCGGATCCTTCGGCTCGGGCCGGGGACCGCCCTGCGGCCAGATGGGACGGTTCGACCAGACGATGACCTCCTTGGGAGTGCCCAATCGTCCGGCCTTCATCATCGCGGCCGCTTTGCGCAAGCCGCCGCCGGCCGTGCCCTGGTTGCCCATCTGCGTGGCGACGCCCATCTTCTTGGCGACCTCGCCCATCAACCGGGCCTCGTAGATCGAATGGGTCAGCGGCTTCTGCACGAAGCAGTGCTTGCCCATCCGCATGGCCATCAGCGCGGCCGGGGCGTGGCAATGGTCGGGCGTGCTGACGGTGACCGCGTCGATGCTCTTTTCCATCTCTTCGAGCATCTTGCGGAAGTCGGTGTACTGCTTGGCCTTGTCGAACTTCTTTCCGGTGCCCTCCAGGCGGTTGGTGTCGACGTCGCAAATGGCGACCATGTCGCCCGACCGACCCGCGTCTGCGGAATCGCTCGATCCTTTGCCGCCGATGCCGACACTGGCCATGGCGATGCGCTCGTTGGGGGATGTGCTCTCTTGTGCCCGGACGCCGCCGGCAACCCAGTAACCGATACCGGTCGCGGCGGTCGTCTGAAGGAATTGACGACGCGAGGGTCTACGCATGACGGTAAGCTCCTTTTTTTCCTGATCGCGGTTCCGCGAAAACTGCCGTCTGCCGAAATAGCACGACACGCATAAGATAGCCCGCCTGGGGAACTTTTGCAAGGGGCCGGTTGCCGGAAGGAGACCTCCCGTCCACCGGGTACCTCCGCCGAGGTATCCGCCACGGCGAGCCTCTGGACCATGCGATGTCTGCCGAGATGCGCCGCGCGGGACATCGAGGGTTTGCGTTCGGGCCGTTTCTCTATTACGCTGGTATGGAGTCGCATGATGATCGTGTGTCCGTTTTCTCAGCCCGTTTGGAGTGTTCCCGTGATGAAGTCTTGGATGATGCCATTTGCCGTGCTTTGCGTTGTTTGTCTCGTCGGGTGTCCGCCCATGAACGAAGGTCCGGTGGCCCCGAAAACCGTCTGCAACTCCCAAGAGGCCCGGCCTGCCGCAGCGTCCAAGACTCCGGTCAACGCGGCAGCCGGACAACAGACGCCCGATCCGGCCGCGATCCGGGAAGATCTTCTCGGGCTGCGGAGAGATCTGGCGGCCATGGCCGACTTCATGCGGGAGCACAAGGACTTGATCGGCGCCGATCTGGCCGCCGAGGTCCTTGCGGCAGACCAAGAGGCGGCTGCGCAGTTCATCCGCGACCAGAAGGCGTTGATCGACGGCGATCTGGCCGCCGAAGCCCTCGCCGCCAACGAGAAGGCAATCGTGGAACTCGTCGAAGGCCGAGAGAAGTACATCGCCGCCGTCATGAGGGTCCGGCAGTTGGGCGGCACGCTGGAATTCGACGAGTCGAACCGCCTGGTGGGCATCGGCCTGAGAGAGCTGGCCACCACCGACGACGACATCGAACTGTTTTCCGCCATTCCCAATCTGAAGAAGGCCCAATTCTGGGGCGCGGAGATTTCCGACGTGGGCGTCGAACGTCTGAAGAAGATGCCCGGTCTGGTCGAGCTGGAACTGTTCGACACGGCGATCACCGACGAAGGAGCCAAGCACCTGGCCGCCTTGTCCAACGTCGAGAAGCTCAACCTCCGCCGCAGCACGTATCTCTCCAACGCGGCTCTGGCTCCTTTGAAGGAAATGGCCAGTCTGCGGGAACTGGAGTTGCTCTACAACAACTTCACCGACGACGGCATGGCCGAACTCAAGGAGATCAAGCAACTGACCCAGTTGGATCTGCGCGGCTGCATGTTGGTCGGCGACGGCGGCCTGGAACACCTCAAGGAACTGCCCAATCTGACCCATCTGAAGCTGAGAAGTTCCGCGGTCACCGATTACGGCCTGGAGCATATCGCGGCGATGAAGAAGCTCGGGGCCCTGTCGATCGAGGACTCTCAGACCAGCGACGACGGCATGCAGTACCTGAAGGATCTCACCGGCTTGAAGGAACTGAACATCAATCGGACCTACGTGGGCGACGATGGATTCAAGCACCTCGCCGGCCTGAAGGAACTCAGGACCCTCTTTGCGCGGGACCTCCGCATGAACGGGGAGGGTTTCGCCCATCTCGAGGCCGCCGTCAACCTGGAGCGGCTGGACATCCAGGAATCGGACATCGACGACGACGGGCTGGCCCGCCTCGCACAGTTCCCCAAGCTCTGGTGGCTCCACCTCTGGCACACCCAAATCACCGACGCCGGATTGGCACACCTCGCGAAGCTGAAGAACCTCAAGTATCTCAACCTCGCGGAACTCGGCATCACCAACGACGGCTTGAAACACCTGGCCGGCCTCGACAAGCTCGAAGAGTTGGTGCTGGATGGAAACCAGTCCATCGACGACGGCGCCGTGGAGCATCTCGCGAAGCTGACCGGTCTGAAGACACTCGCCGTCACGCTGACGAATATCTCCGACGATGGAGCAAAGCAACTCCGCGACGCGCTGCCCGGATGCGATATTGCCCGCTGAAACATGACGTGCGATGTGCTGGGGGCCTGGGAGGCAATCGACCAGATTGGCCGCCGGGTCAGACTTGGCGGCTTCCACGCAGCCCCAACACAACCGCCATCAGTAGCAGGCCGGCCCATCCCAGTCCGCTGATCACAAGCCCCACGAGAAAACTCGTCGGCCGATAATGGTACACCAGCCGATAGTTTCCCTCCGGCAGCCACACCCCTCGCATCACGCGGTTGGTTCGCAGAACGGGCGACACCAAAGGGTCCTGACCCCTTTTCTCGACCTGCAACTCCCAGCCCGGATAGAATTGGTCGCATAGCACAACCAGGCCCGGTTCGGCCAACTCCGCTTCGATCTCCACCCGCCCCGGATCGTAGTCGGTCACCCGACACGACTCACCAGCCAAAAAGGGTCCAGGACCCTTTTCTTGCGTTTCTCCTGTTTTGGCCTCGATCACCGCGGAACGACGCAGATATCGAGGAATTCCGTCGGGATACAAGACTTCGTCGGTCCGCCGCCACACTTCGGTCGGATCGTCCGAGATCAACGGCGGCAGCGTGTCAACGTCGTGTACGATCCACGCCCGGGGCAGGTGCCGCGGGTTGCGCCACAGCGAAACGTCTTCGGTGCCGATCTCGATGCGTTCTCCACCCCGCAGCGTGTAGCCGCCGGGAAGAACCATGTAGTCAGCCAGCAAGCCTTTGCTCGAAGACATAGCGATCCGGCAGCCGTCGGGCGTGACCATCACGTATTCCGCCGTGCGGGGCGTCAGGGAGAAAAAGACCTCGTAATCGTGCGGCACCATCGCCCCGATCACTTCGGTCGCCGCAATTCCCGCAGGCAGGTTGTACTTCGGCCACAGCGTGTCGCGGTCCCATCGCACGGCTTCGGCAAGGCGTTGCCGCGAACCGCCACGCGTCCAGGCCGGACGCATCCAGATGGGATGACGGAACGCGCGGGGCGGAGCTTGCGTGGAGGACACTCCCCTTCTCTGTTCCTCGCGCCGAATTGCGGTGCCCAATTCCGACGGCTCTTCCCACAGATCCGACGGCGCACAAGCGATCATCCACCGATTGGCCACGCCCAAGTCGACCGCTACCAAGACCAGGGCGACCGCCGGGACCCAACGCACAGAAGGGCCCTTTCGCAGCAGCCACCAGAACAGGCCACACAGCACGGCCGTCTGCCCGAGTGCCCATAGCAGGTCGTTGCCCGCGCCGATGGTGTCCAACGGGCCGAAGAGCACGTCGGGCGGCACGTCGGAGAGCCAGTTGTGCCAAAACGGGCGGACGGCCAACGCGGTGATGGCTCCGCAGAGACTCGCGCCGCCGAGCCACAGCAGTCCGCGGCGAAAACGAGCCGATGGCCCGGCCAGCACGCGGTCCCATCCCAGGGCGGCCAGCACGCTCAGCCCCAGCGCCGCGACGACCAGCAGTTTGGCCGGATAGCGGAAATAGGCATAACCGGGCAGCAGGACTGTCATCAGCCAGTACAAACCGCCGAACGGGCCGCCCAGCGGGCCCCAGTCCATCAGGTCGTGGCCGGCGGCCACCCGGATTTCCTGAATGAGCCACCCCAGACCATAGAAGCCGAAACTGGCGACGACGGCGAGCAAGACCGACCAGGTGAGCCACTTGATGCGGGTGTCGTCAGCGGGCGGGGGGGAAGTGCGCGGGGGTGAACCCCGCGGCTCGCTTTTCTTGCGGCGGCGGAAACGCATGGTGGAGAGGGCCAGGAGCAGCGGGAAGATGCCCATGTAGAGCGAAGGGGTCCAGATGCGTCCTTCGGCCTCGATCGCGTCCAGCCAGCGGCGATGGACGGGAAACTGGCGTCCGCTGACGTTCGGCCAGAGATACTCGGGCAGTCGCCACGGCCCGACGCTGAACTGATAGGCGTGCTCGGCGTGGGTTCCTCGCTCGACCCGGCCGGCCAGCAGATCGCCGGTGTTCCGCTGGGCAGTGCGGCCGGAGTGCTTGGCGAACTCCATCGACGGGAGCACCTGGATGGCCGAAAGGACCAGCCCCGTCACCGCGGCCAGGGTCAGAAGCACGAGAGGGTGCGTGCGACGTACCGAGATCTTCATCGATGTCGTGCGTTCGCCTTCACTGGTTCGCTTTGTCTTGGTGCGTTTCACGCACGCTGCGCACCGTCGAATCCCCAGTCGCAATCTTTGCCGCAGCGAAAGCGAGCTGCCGTCCCACCACAGCCACAGGGCGTACATCGCGGCCAGCAGCCCGGCGTTGTAGGCCATTTGCGGATCGCCGCCGAGGACCATCAGTGCCAGGACGGTTCCCAGTGCGAGGGCCCATGGGATTCTTCGTTTCCGTGTTGCACTTGGTTCGTCAGGATTTCCCCCCCGCAACGCAGTGCGGGGGCGTTTTTCTTGCTCTGCTTCCTCGACCCTATCCCCTAACCCCTCGTCCCTCGCCCCTCGCCCCTCGCCCCCATCCCCTCGCCCCTCGTCCCTCTCCCCTCCCCTGAGCATCCTGTCGGCCGTGAGCATCGCCAGGGGCAGCCAGGCGGCTCCGACGAGGAACACGACGTTGCAGTACTGGAAAAGGACGTTGCCGCAGAAGGCGTACGAGATCGCACAGACTCCGGCGGCGGCGGCGCTGGCGTTGAAGGCGCGGGCGAGCCGATACGCGGTCAGCGCGGCCAGCAGCAGATGGGCCATGACGTAGATCTTGTAGGCCCAGCCGTAGTCCAGCGGCAGCGCGAAGATCAGCTTGCCGGGATAGAAGACGCTGGCCGTGGGATCGGCCGCCAGCGGCATGCCGAGATTCTCGTACGGATTCCACAGCGGCACCCGCCCGGCCGCCCACTCGTCGGCGACGAATCGGAACAGCGGATAGTAGTAGTGCGCCGCGTCGCGAAAGGCGAACATGCCCGAGCGAAACAGCGCATCGGCCATCACCCAGGCGAACAGCCCGGCGATCAGCACCAGAACCAAGAAACGCAGTTTTGAGTTCATGCCGCTTGCGGCTTTGCACGGGACGCCGAGTGCCGCACGAAAGCAAAAGAGGAAAGCCCCAACCGACGCGAAACGCCGATAACTAAACGCCGATAACTCGATTATTGACAGGGGATTGCGAAGCCGCAAGCGGCTATCTCGATCGTCGGGCGACCCTCAACTGGGCGCGGCGTTGGGCGACCGCGATCTCGCGCATGCCCAGCAGTTCGGGGGTGTTGCCTGGCTGCGAGCGGGCGGTTTCGAGCTGTTCGCGGATCACCGCCTCGTCGAGCTTTTCGGCGGGAATCGCCCGATTCGTCAGCACGGTCACCATGTCGTCGGCCACTTCGGTGAATCCGCCTTCGATGTAATAACGGGCGGTGCCGCCCTCGCCGCTGATGCGCATCTCGCCGTAGCCCAAGCGGCCCATCATCGGCGTGTGGCCCGGGGCCACTCCGTATTCGCCGTCGTAGAGCGTCAGCACGACGAAATCCGCCTGCCGCCGGCAGACGGTCCTCTCGGGCGTGACGACGATGCATTGCAGATCGGGCATGGGGAGTTGAAAGTGATCAGTTTTCAGTTGTCAGTTGTCCGTTGTCAGTTGTCCGTAGGATGAACGAGCGCGACGTGCGAATCGGCAAGCGGTCTTCTTCGTTTCTCATTCGTCATTCGTCATTCGTCATTCGTCATTCCTAATTCATCATTCATCATTCCTACTTGCCTTTCCGTCCTCCGGGTTCGATTTTCTTCGCCTGCTGTTCGGCCTGTTCGATGGGGCCGACGTACATGAAGGCCTGCTCGGGCAGGTGATCCCACTTGCCGTCGGCGATTTCCTCGAAGCTGCGGATCGTGTCTTCCAGCGGCGTGATCTCGCCCGGCTTGCCGGTGAACACCTCGGCCACCAGGAACGGCTGAGAGAGGAAACGTTCCATCCGCCGGGCGCGATGCACCACCATTTTGTCTTCCTCGCTCAACTCGTCCACGCCCAGGATCGCGATGATGTCCTGCAACTCGCGATACCGTTGCAGGGTCATCTGCACGCGGCGGGCGATGGCGTAGTGGCGGTCGCCGACGTATTGCGGGTCGAGGATCCGGCTGGCGGAAGCCAGCGGATCGATCGCCGGATAAATGCCCTTCTCGGAGATGGCACGCTCGAGGTAGATGAACGCGTCGAGCTGGCCGAACGCCGCGGCCGGGGCGGGGTCGGTCGGGTCGTCGGCCGGCACGTAAACCGCCTGGACCGACGTGATCGCTCCCTTGTCGGTCGAGGTGATCCGTTCCTGCAACTGGCCCATCTCGGTGGCCAGCGTGGGCTGGTATCCCACGGCCGACGGCATCCGCCCCAACAGGGCCGACACTTCGCTGCCGGCCTGCGAGAAGCGAAAGATGTTGTCGATGAACAACAACACGTCGGCGCCGGTCGTGTCGCGGAAGTACTCGGCCATCGTCAGCGCCGAGAGACCGACCCGCAACCGGGCACCCGGCGGCTCGTTCATCTGGCCGAAGACCATGCAGGTCTGTTCCAGCACGCTGCGGCCGGTGTCGCCGATCTTGGTCTCCTGCATTTCCAGCCAGAGGTCGTTGCCTTCGCGGGTGCGTTCGCCGACGCCGGCAAAGACCGAGAATCCGCCGTGGGCGCTGGCGATCCGGGCGATGAGTTCGGTGAGGATGACGGTCTTTCCCAGTCCGGCCCCGCCGAACAGCCCGGCCTTTCCGCCGCGGACGAACGGCGTCAGGAGGTCGATCACCTTGATGCCGGTCTCGAACATCTCGGTCTTGGTCGACAGTTCGGTCACCTCGGGCGCGTCGCGGTGGATGGGCCAATAGTCCTCGGCCTCGACCGGTCCGCGTTCGTCGACCGGCTCGCCGATGACGTTGAAGACGCGTCCCAGCGTGGCCTTGCCCACCGGGACCTTGACCGGGGCGCCCGTATCGACGCAGTCCATTCCGCGGATCATGCCGTCGGTGCTTCCCAGGGCGACGCACCGCACGCGCCCGCCGCCGAGGTGCTGCTGCACTTCGCCGGTGAGGTCGAGCTTGATGCCCTTGTGCTCGGCGGTGATTTTCACGGCGTTGTAGATCGACGGGAGGTGCTTCTCGGGAAACTTGGCGTCGAACGTGGAGCCGATGATCTGGGTCACGTGGCCGACGTTGCTTTTGGAAGCCGCTCGGCTGGCAGTGGTTGCGGTGGTCGACATGCTTCTTATCTGGGGCTTGCGAGTTCGTTGAGCCGCCGCACGCACGCGACGGAGTATGGTTATCCCGGCTACTTATTCAACGCCTCCGCTCCGCCGAGGATCTCGAGCAGTTCGGAGGTAATCTGGCCCTGTCGGGCTCGGTTGTAGGCCATCGAGAGGCTCTCGATCATCGAGTCGGCGTTCTCGGTGGCGGCTTTCATGGCCATCATCCGGGCGATCTGTTCGCTGGCGGCCGCGTCGAGGAAACACTTGAACAGCCGCATCCGGAAGCTCGAGGGCACGATTTCTTCAAGGATGCTCTCGGCCGACGGAAGGAACTCGTATTGCGATTCGCCCTCGAGTTCTTCCTGCTCGACCTCGTCGTCCAGCCCGCCGACCGGCAAAAGCGTCTCGACCACGGTCGTGTGCCTGCTGAGGCTGACGAACTTGGTGTAGACCACGTCGAGCCGGTCGAGCTGGCCGGCCTTGTAGGTCTCGAGGTAGCGATGCGCCAACACGTCGACCTCTTCGAAGGTGGGTTTGTCTTCGAAGTGGGTGAAGGTCTGGTCGGGCTCGATGGCCCGGTACCGAAAGGGCCCGATCCCCCGTTTGCCGGAAACCTCCAGCCGCGGATTGGGTACCGTCTTGCGGAGTTCTTCCCATCGGGCAAAGGCCTGGCGCAGCACGTTCGTGTTGTATCCGGCACACAGCCCCCGATTGGCGTTGAGGACCAACAGCGTGGCGTTCTTGGTTTCCTCGCGTTCCTCCAGCAGCGGGTGTTGGACTTCCAGCCCGGCATGGACCAGGTGGCGCACCAAGACGGCGATCCGCCGCGTGTAGGCGTGGACGGCCAGTGCCCGGTCCATGGCGCGCTTGAACTGCGCCGTGGCGATCAGCTCCATCGTCCGCGTAATCTTGCGGATGTTGCGGACGGATTTGCGACGTCGGTCAAGTGCGCGGGCTCGGGCCATGGGAGTTAGGGGTTAGGGGATAGGGGCTAGGGGCGCCGTTTAGCGGGCGGGCTTGCCCGCCGTTTGCTTACACGGTGACGGTGGCTTCTTCTTTTTCTGCGGCGCGGATCTTCGCGAATTCGGCCAGGGCTTCGTCCAGCTCGGCGGCCGTTTCGTCGTCGAGCTGTTTGGTGCCGGTGATCTTCTGCCAGATCGACTTCTTCTGCTCGCGGATGAACTTCAAGAACGCCTGTTCCCAGGCGTGTACTTCCGATAATTCGACGCTGTCCAGGTGGCCGCGCGTTCCGGCGTAGATGCTCAACACCTGGTCGGTGACGTGCATCGGCTGATAGACGCCCTGCTTGAGCAATTCGGTCATCCGGTAGCCGCGGTCGAGGCGTGATTGGGTGGCGGCGTCCAGGTCGGTCCCGAGTTGGGCGAAGGCTTCCAACTCGCGAAACGCGGCCAGGTCCAGCCGCAAACCGCCGGCCACCTTCTTCATGGCGGGGACTTGCGCCGCACCACCCACCCGGGAAACCGAAATCCCCACGTTCATCGCGGGTCGCTGGCCGGCGAAGAACAGGTCGGGCTGGAGGTAGATCTGTCCGTCGGTGATCGAGATCACGTTGGTGGGGATGTAGGCCGAGACCTCGCCTTCGAGCGTTTCGACGATCGGCAGCGCGGTCAACGATCCGCCGCCCAATGCGTCGCTGAGCTTGCTGGCCCGCTCCAGCAGCCGGCTGTGGCAGTAGAAGACGTCGCCGGGATAGGCCTCGCGTCCGGGCGGCCGCCGCATCAGCAGGGACAATTGGCGATAGGCCTGGGCCTGCCGGGAGAGGTCGTCGTAGATGATCAGGGCGTGCTCGCCTTTGAACATGAAGTATTCGGCCATCGCGCATCCGGAGTAGGGGGCGATGTATTGCAGCGGGGCCGGATCGCTGGCCCCGGCGACGATCACCGTGGTGTAATCGAGGGCGCCGCGCTTCCGCAGCGCCTCGATCAGCCCGGCGACGGTCGATTCTTTCTGCCCGATGGCCACGTAGAAGCACTTGACGCCGGTATCCTTCTGATTGACGATCGTGTCGATGCAGATGGCCGTCTTGCCGGTCTTGCGGTCGCCGATGATCAGTTCGCGTTGTCCGCGGCCGATGGGGGTCATCGAGTCGATGGCCTTGATCCCGGTCTGCAGGGGTTCTTTGACCGGCTGGCGTCCGGCCACGCCGACGGCGATGGTTTCCACGGGGCGGCGTTCGGTGGTTTGCATGGGCCCGCGGCCGTCGAGCGGGTTGCCCAGCGGATCGATCACCCGACCCAGCACGGCGTCGCCCACCGGCACGCTCAGCAGCCGGCCGGTGCTGCGGACCTCGTCGCCCTCGTTGATCTGGAGGAAATCGCCGAGGATGATCACGCCCACGGAGTTTTCTTCGAGGTTGAAGGCCAGGCCCATGGCTTCGCCGGGGAACTCGACCATTTCGCCGGACATCACGCCGGAGAGTCCGTAGACCCGCGCGATGCCGTCGCCCACTTCGATCACGCGACCGACCTCGCGGACGTCGATCTGGGACTCGAACTGCTCAATTTCCTGCCGAATAACGGAAGCGATCTCGTCGGCTTTGAATCTCATGCACGCTCCTGTCGATTATCTGTTGGCGCATATTTCGCAATTGGTTGGCGATCGAGCCGTCGTAGACGGTATCGCCGACGCGGACGACCAGGCCGCCGATCAGGTTGGGATCGACCGTCTGCTTGACCACCGGCTCGGCCCCCAGGACGGTGCGGAGTCTTTCGGCGATGCGTCGACTCAGCGCGTCGTCGACGGGTACGGCCGTCCACAGTTCCACGTGAACGCGGCCCAGCATCTCGTCGTAGAACAAGATGGCCCGCCGGTGGATCGTTCGCAGCAATTCGAGGCGGCCGTGACGGGCGACCACCTTGAGGAAGTGGATCAACGTCTTCGAGACCCGGCCGCTGAACACCCGATCGATGATGCCCGACTTCTCCTCCTCGGAGACGAATCCGGAGGCCAGCACGGCTTCCAGCTTGGGGAAGCGGTCGAGCACGTCGGCCACCAGCGAGTCGAACTCGTCGAGCACGGCCCGGGCGGCGCCGGCGCTTTCGGCCGCGCCGAGCAGGGCCCGGCCGTAGACGTCGGCGATGTGCTCCACGGCAACGTCGGGGCTGAGTTGGGCCGCCGTTTGGGCGTGTTCGGCCGTGGTGTCGTCGAACTCGGACATCGGTCCCTTCCGTCTTGCGTTACGTCGTGCCGTTGCCGGGCGACCCCTGTTTGGCGAAGTCGGAGACGGTCCGCTCGATCAGTTTGGCATGGTCGCCGGCCTTCAATTCGGCGCGAACGATCCTCCCGGCCAGGTTGACGGCCAGATCGGCCCCCTTGGCGGCCAGTTCCTTCAGCGCCGCCGCGGTGGCGTCGTCGATCTGCCTCAGCGCCCGCTGCTGTTCGGCCCGGGCCTCCTGCCGGGTCTTTTCGAGCATCTCCTGGCCGAGTTGCTCGGCGTCGCGGCGGCCCTGGGCGAGGATGTCCCGGACCTCTTCCTTCGCGCCGGCCAGCTTCTGCCCGTACTGGCCCAGCAGTTCCCGGGCTTCCTTGTTGGACTGCTCGGCCTGGTCGATCTGATCGGCGATGCCCTGCTCCCGGCGATCCAGCCCCTGGGTAATTGGTCCCCAGGCAAATTTCCAGAGGATCGCCAACAGCAACAAGAAGACCACCCCGGTCCAAATGGCCAGATCCGTCTGGATCTTTTCCAGGCTGAGGGGATTGATTCCGCCACCACCTGATTCGTCGCCGGACGCGTGCGTGTCTTCCACCGCAAACGCGACCGAACCCAGCGCGGCCAAGACCAGGCCGATTGCCAGGGCTGAAACCAATCGGTGAAACATCATGCTGTTGCCTTACGCTTGGGGGGGGCCTCAGATCTTGGCGATGCACACGATCAAGGCAAAGAAGGTTGCTCCTTCGATCAGCGCGGCGGAAATAATCATTGCGGTCTGGATGTTTCCGGCCACCTCCGGTTGCCGGGCCATGCTCTCCACCGCACACGAACCGATCTTGCTGATCCCGTATCCCGCGCCGAGGATCACCAACCCGGCCCCGAACGCACCGCCGAGAAAAATAGAGAACCCACCGGGACCGAACGCACCCGTGCTCGCCGGCGCTTCGGCGCCGCCGTCTTGAGCCATTGCGGGCGTGGTGCACAGTATCAACGCAATACAAAGCGCCGCAGTCTTCATCAACTTGCTCACTTGATTCGTCTCCTTCCCGAGTAACGTGGACGATTCGGCACGTCCATCTCACCGGCCCTAGTGCTGGTGGACCGCCATGCCGATGAATAATGCCGTTAAGAACGCGAAAATGTAGGCTTGCAAGAACGCGACGAACAACTCCAACATGCTCAATGCCGTTGCTCCCAACACGCTGGCCGGCATCACGCCGTACCACAGCCCGCTGCCGGCGCTGGCGGCAATGAACCCGAGTATCACCGCCAGCACCAAATGACCCGCAAACATGTTGGCCAACAGACGCACGGCCAAGATGGTGTGCTTGATCAGTAGACCCATGATCTCGATCGCCAGAATCATCGGTTTGAGGAAGATGGCCAACACCAGTGGCAAATCCATGTGCGGCACCAACCCGGTCCAGAACTTCACCGGGCCGTATCTCATCATCCCCGCACCCAACACGACGCAGAACGCGATGACCGCCAGCGCAGCAGTCACGGAAATCGAGCCGGTGGGCGATCCGGCCCAAGGGATCATCCCCAGCAGGTTGCAGAAGAGGATGAAGAAGAACATGGTCAAGATGAACGGCATGAACCGGTCGGCCATCGGGCGCCCGATGGCCGGGCGGACCATCTCGTCGCGGACGAACAGGATCATCGCTTCGAACAGATTCCAGAAACGCCCTCGGGGCGGGCGACCGCTGACGATTCTCCGGGAAACCGGTATGAAGATCAGGATCATCAGCACCGCGGCAACCAGTTCCAACACCATGAACTTGGTGATCTCGATGCCCAGCGGCTCCAGCGGCTGAGGAATAGCCAGCTTGACGTCGCAGGGCAGATGGAAATAGTGGTGCCCGTGGGTGGTGTCCTCCACGTGACTGGCGAGTTTTGCGGGATCGACGTCCATGTTTTCGTTTTCACGGGAGCGGAGTTCTCAGGACGCGGAATCACGTGGGGCTTGCGAATCGGCCGCCGGTTTCTTGCTGATCGGCAACGACAAAGCCGTCTCGACCGCCAGCGTCACCGGGTAAAACACCAGAAAATAGTACATCACTCCGGCTCTTGCAAGGGACCCGTCCTGCAGGTGGAGAGCCAGGACCGACACCAGTGGGATTCCCATTCGCAATGCCATGGCCGACAACATCCCGTACAAAACGGTTTTCGGGCCCTGCAACAGGTGGCTGACTACCAGCGCGAGCACGGTGCCCAGCAGACAAACTCCTCCCGCCGTGGCCGCGGCCAGTGCGCCTGTCGCGCCGCCGAGGAAATAGGCCGCCGAGCCCATCGGCACGCCAAGCAACGCTACGGCCGAACACAGGACAACGACTCTGGCGGCCAAACCCAGGCCGCGCAATCGGGCCCACCAATTCACCGAGCGATCCTTCACGATTCCTCGTTCTCGTCGCCAGACTGCCGTGGCTGACCACGCGATGGTCCGGCCACTCGAGTCAGACGGATCAGGTGCCACATCCCGCCGACCAGGCCGATCAGCACCCCCAGGACCACGAATGCGATCTCGGCTCCCAGCTTCCGGCCGACCCAATAACCGATCAGACCCGGCAGGGCCATTTCCAGCGAGATGGCCGTCACGCGGGACGACCACGCCATCGCCGTGGCCAACGGGGAACGGTCGTCGGACGAATCGTTCACGAGCAGGGCTCGCCGATTATCGGGCCAAGGTGGCGAAAACCAATAGGTTACCAGCGGGCTGAACGATCGTCAACTCGGTGGCGGAGATGCCCATATCGAAGAAACCGAAAAGACCACGTGAATCCGTCGGGAGACGTCCATCGATGACAAGCCCCCCTGCTGGGTGGCGCCCGTGGATTATCCGCTCCTTTTTTTTTGGTCGGAGTATTTTGTTAAGTTGTATCTGCCAATATAGATACATCTATAAGATCGGTTTCGGACCGAGCATTCTTCACAACCAGATTATTGCATTGAAGCGGCCGATCAAGTATAATCAACTCCATCGGAGTCTCCCGCCTTGCCCGGCGCGAGAGCCGGGAACCTACCACGGGCGGGCAACACCGTGCGGACGACTTCAGCCCTTGCACTAAGGAGCCGGTCTGTCGGTCTGGACCCCCGCCAAAAGTTGGTCAAGCTGGGACCGGAAGTGTGGCTGCAAGTTTTAGGAAACGGGTACCCCGTTCAGTCGTGGTGCCAGGGCCGTCATCCGCAACTGATTCGCAAGAAGGCAGGCGGCCATGGATCGCCGCGATAGACTGGGCACAATGGTTGGCCCGGTCACGGACGACCTGCGACCACCTACCCGAATCACCACTTCCCAAGCCGGCAAGGCCGGATGGTGGCACGCCTAAGGTAAGTCCCATGATGATTGCAGCGAAGCTGAAGACCCGTACGGCCCGAGACCTGGCCACGATGGCCAAGAAGAAGAAAATCGCCGGCTGGCACTCGATGCGCAAGGACGAGTTGATCCGCGCCCTGGTCAAGCAGGCGAAGGCGGCGACGGCCAAGCGGGCGAAGTCCAACGGCAAGGCGACGCCCGCCAAGCGGTCCACGCCGGCCGCGTCATCCGCGGCGGCCGCGAAGAAGCCGGCCCGCAGCCCTTCCGTCCAGCGGCGTCTGAACCATATCAAGACGCGACTGGCCGTATCGAAGGATCTGGCCTTCAAGTCGGTTGCCGAAGAGAACGGACACGTGAAGGATCGCCTGGTGGTGATGGTACGCGACCCCTACTGGTTGCACGCGTATTGGGAGTTGTCCCGCCGCAGCATCGAACGTGCCCGGGCCGCGCTGGGCCAACACTGGCACGAGGCCCAGCCCGTCCTGCGAGTCAACGAGGTTTCCCTGAACAAGACCATCAACGCGGCTCGCCGGGTGGTTCGCGATATCGTGATTCACGGGGGAGTGAAGAACTGGTACGTCGACGTGCAGGATCCCCCGAACAGTTTCCAGTTGGAAATCGGCTACCTGGCGGCCGACGGCCGATTTTTCTCTTTGACCCGCAGCAACGTGGTCAAGACGCCCCAGGCGGGCTCGAAGGAGTCCTTCGACAAGAACTGGTCGGAGGAGGCCGGGGAGTTCGATCGCGTCTACGCGATGAGCGGCGGGTATGAGGACGAGCAGGGCAGCCGCGAGTTGAAGGAGGTGTTCGAAGAGCGGCTTCGTCGCCCGATGGGTGGCTCGGCGGCCCGATTCGGCCCCGGAGCCGCGAATCACGGGGACAAGGACCGCGAGTTCAACTTCAAGGTGGACACCGAACTGATCATCCACGGGGTGACCGAACCGGATGCCCGCGTCACGTTGCGGGGCCAGCCGGTGGATCTCCGTAGCGACGGGTCGTTCGCCGTCCGCTTCACCCTGCCCGACCGCCGCCACGTCCTCCCGGTGGTCGCCAGCAGCGGGGACGGCGCCGAACAGCATACCATTGTTCTGGCCGTGGATCGCAACACCAAAGTGATGGAGCCCGTGTTCCGCGATCCGGGCGAGTAAGGATCGGCCGTGGAGTGCGTCGGTGCCACCTCGTTCCCGTCTCCCCTCCCCTTTTCGCCAGTATCCGCGTACACTAAGCGTTTGTCTGCCCGAAAAACGGCGGGCAAGCCCGCCCGCTCAACGTGAACTTTCTGCAATCCTGCGCTGCACAACTACGCGGGACAACCGCCGACGTGAACCTCTTCCGTGATCTCAACCAGCTCCCCGAACTCTTTCGCCGCGGCGCCGTGTCCGTCGGGAATTTCGACGGCGTCCACTTGGGCCACGCGCGGATCGTCGAGCGATTGTTGGCCGTGGCACGACGAGTACAGGGGCCGGCCATCGCCTTCACCTTCGATCCCCACCCCGGCCGGATCCTTCGCCCCGAAGCGGCACCCGCTCCGATCAGTTGGACCCAGCGCAAGGCCGAGTTGCTCGGCCAACTGGGGGTCGATGCCGTGATCGCCTATCCGACCGATCGGGCGTTTCTGGGCCTCGACGCTCGGGAGTTCTTCGACCGGATCCTCCGCGATCGGCTCTCCGCGAAAGCGCTGGTCGAAGGCCCCAATTTCTTCTTCGGCCGGGGTCGCGGGGGCACCATCGACGTGCTGCGACGGCTGTGTGTGGAAGAGAACGTGATCCTGGAGGTCGTCAGTCCGCTGCAGATCGGCGACGCGGTCGTTTCCAGTTCCCGTATCCGCCGGCTGATCACGGCCGGACGGGTCGAGGAAGCCCAATCCCTGCTCGGCCGTCCTTACCGTATCCGCGGCACGGTCGTGCCGGGAGCGCGGCGCGGCGCGAAACTCGGCTATCCGACGGCCAACGTCGGGGGGATCGACACGCTGCTGCCAAGCGACGGGATCTACGCCGGACTGGCTTGGGTCGACGGCATGTCCTGGCCGGCCGCCTTGAGCGTCGGGGCCAATCCGACGTTCGATGAAACCACGTTGAAAGTGGAGGCGTATCTGATCGGTTACGAAGGTTCCCTCTACGAGCGAACCATCGAGGTTGACTTTCTGGCTCGATTGCGGGACATTGAGCGTTTCGGCTCCGTCGACGAACTCGTGGCCCAAGTGGATTGCGACGTGGCCGCGACCCGCGAAATCGTCCGCGAACATCAGGGGCAGCAAGGCTGAAATCCGAAATCTGAAATCCGAAATCTGAAATCCCCAATGCCCAACTGGTCCCGTTTCGTCGAAATCGTCCGCGAGAATCACCGTTTTCTCTTGACCAGCCACGTCCGCCCCGATTGCGACGCGTTGGGTAGCGAGTTGGCCATGGCGGCGATCCTCGAAAGCCTCGGTAAAGAGGTGCAGATCGTCAACGCCTTTGCTACGCCGCCGAACCTCGCCTTCCTCGACCCGACGCGGAAGCTCGAGGAATTGGGCACCGACGTCCCCGCCGATCGAGTCGATTCGTTCGACGTGCTGATGGTGCTGGACACCTCGGCCTGGGCCCAATTGGGCACGATGGGCAAGGTGATCCGCAACGCCAGCGTCAAGAAAATCGTGCTGGACCACCACGTCAGCGAAGACGACCTGGGGGCCGAACTGTTCAAGGACACCGAGGCCGAGGCGACCGGCCGGCTGGTGATCGACGCGGCCGACGCGTTGGGCGTGTCGATCACCCGGGAGATCGCCGAGGCGGCGTTCCTGGCCGTGGCGACGGACACCGGCTGGTTTCGCTTTTCCTCCACGACCAGCACGACGATGCGGCTGGCGGCCCGGTTGATCGACGCCGGGGCCGTGCCCGACCGGCTCTACCAGCAGACCTATGAAAACGACACGCTGGCCCGGCTGCAACTGATCGGCCGCACGATGGCCCGAACCCGGACCGAACTCGACGGCCGGCTGATCCACACCTACATCCTGCGGTCCGATTTCGAGGCCGCCGGGGCGCATCCGGCCGACAGTGAGGACGTGATCAACAAGACCCTGGCAGTGAGCGGGACCGAGGCCGCGGTGATCCTGGTCGAACAGATCGGCGGCGGATTCAAGGTCAGTTTTCGCAGCCGCAATGACCTAAACTGTGCCGAGATCGCCCAGCAATTCGGCGGCGGAGGGCACAAGAAGGCCGCCGGCGCATTCCTCAACGAGCCGTTCGAGGTGGCCCAAGCCAAGGTGCTTGACGCCGTTCGCAAGGCCATACGATAATGCGGCGCTTGCCTTCCGCTTTCCCGTGAAGAAGGACACTCCCCATGGAAATCACACCGCACCCCCCCTGCTGCGACTCGCCGCCGTGCGCGGCGGTGGAAGATCGCCGCGGATTCCTCGCTTCGACCATCGCCGTGGTGCTCGGCACGGTGGCCCTTCTGGTGCCGGCGATCCTCGGCATTGTCAGCTTCTTCAACCCGCTTCGCCAGAAGAGCACCATCCGGGGCTTTCGCAAAGTGACGATGCTGGACGTCCTGCCCGAGGACGGCATGCCGCGGAAATTCCCCGTCATGGCCGATCTGGTCGACGCATGGAACAAGCTGCCGAATCAGCCGATCGGGGCGGTTTTTCTGCGGCGGACGGGCAAGGATCAGGTGGAGGCGATCAACGTGATCTGCCCGCACGCCGGCTGTGCCGTTCAGTATGCCGACTCGCCGGAAGGCGGGAAGTACTTCTGCCCTTGTCACAGCGCCAGTTTCAATATCAACGGCACGTGTCTCGACGAATCCTCGCCCAGCCCGCGACCCCTCGACAAGCTCGACGTCGATCTCGAAAAGCTCCAAACCACCGGAGAGGTCTGGGTGGATTTCAAGAACTTTAAGACCGGCATCGCCGGCCAGGAAGAGTTAGCATGAAAGCGCTGATCGATTGGATCGACCAACGTACCGGCCTGACGCCCGCGCTGCGAAACCGTCTCGACGCGCCCGCCGGCGGCAAAGTCTGCGTGTGCAAGGTCTGGCCTGCCACGATCTTCTTCGCCTTCTGCGTGCAGGCCATCACCGGGTTCTTCCTCTGGATGTATTACAGCCCCAGCGCCCAGACCGCCTGGGAAAGCGTCTACTTCCTGCAGCACGAAGTCGTCGGCGGTTGGCTGTTGCGGGCGGTCCACCACTACTCGGCCCAGGTGCTGTTGGTGTTGATCGGTCTGTATCTGCTGCAGACGATCGTGCTGGGCGCGTATCGGGCGCCTCGCGAACTGGTCTTCTGGTCCGTCGTGGCGATGGGCCTGGTTTGCCTGGGCTCGATGTTGACCGGCGATCTGTTGGACTGGGATCAGAACAGCTACGCGAGCACCAAAGTGCGCGTCGGTTTTCTCATGATGCTGCCGGTGGTGGGCGAAGGACTCTACAAGCTGACCGTCGGCGGCCCGGCCTTCGGACACCTGACCCTGACACGCTTCCTCAGCCTGCACATCGGGCTGTTCGCGGGCGGACTGCTGGGGTTGCTGGTGCTGCACGCCCTCTTGGCCCGCCGGAGCGGCCCGCCGAAAGCCACTTGTTGTTCGGCCAGACACGATTTGGGCGAAGACGCTGCCACGAAGAAAACCGTCGACCGCCGGTTCAACCAGGCCGTTCTCAATATGGCGGCCTGCCTGGTCGTGCTGGTGGTCGTCCTGCTGTTGGCGGTTTCGAACGGGGTCTCGGGCGACGAGGCGGGCGTCGAACTGGGCGCCCCGGCCGATCCCAATCCGGCCAATGCCTACGCCGCCGCGCGACCCGAATGGGCCTTCCGCGGACTGTACGAATTCGCCAACTCCAAGATCTTCCCGGGCAACGTGAAGATCATTCCGATTTTCATCATTCCCGGCCTGCTGGTCTGCGTGGTGCTGGCCATGCCGTGGATCGCCCGCTACAGGCTGGGCCACGTGCTGAACGTCGCGGTGACGGCCGTGGTCCTTACGGTCATCATCGTGCTCTCCTTCCAGTCTTACGCCCACGACCGCGAAAGCGACGATTACCAGAAGGCTCTGACCGCGGGCCGCCGCGAGGCCGGTCGCGTGTTGGAACTTGCCCGCGCCGAGGGAATTCCCGCCGGCGGGGGCTTGAGCCTGCTGCTTGCCGATCCTAAGACCCAAGGTCCTAAGCTGTACGAACAATCCTGCGCGAGTTGCCACAATTTCGACGCGCCGGACGCGACGGACGCCATGGTCTCGGACAATCCTTCCGCGCCCGACCTGTACCGCTTCGGCAGCGCCGAGTGGATCGGGGGACTGCTCGATCCCGACCAGGTCGGCACGGCCGGCTATTACGGCAACACGCGTTTTGCCACCGGGGTGATGGTCCGTTACGTGGAGGATCATTTCACGAAGCTACCGGAGGAAGACCGCAAGGCGATCGTCGCGGCTCTTGCGGCCGAGGCCCGATTGGAGGCGGACGGAGACGACGACCCACCGGCCGCGGAGGTCATCGAGAAGGGAAAGCAGTTGATCGCCGGCCGAGAATGTGCCCGCTGTCACCGCTATCACGACGCCGGCACGGTCGGTGTCGGACCCGACTTGACCGGTTACGGTTCCCGCGAGTGGCTGATCGGAATTCTGGCCGACGCGGCCCACCCCTGGTTTTACGGCCCGCGGAACGACCGCATGCCGACCTATTTCGGATCGATCGACGACCCGGCCGACAATCTGCTCACCGCCGAGCAGGTCGAGCTGATGGCCCGTTGGCTCCGCGGGCAATGGTATGAACCTCCTGCGCCGGGAGAAATGGCCGAAAGGGAGGATGTCGAGCAGAAGCCGTCGAAGGATCGGCCGGTCATCTTGACGTTGGACAAATGGCAGTCGCGTCGCATGGAAGGAGTTTTGCCCTCCGAGACCGGACCCCACGCCGAAGCCCGGACGTTGTATCGACGGGAACACTGCGCGTTGTGCCACGGCTACACCGGCGGTGTTGGCGAGGACATCGAATCCGCCGATCCGGTGGCCCCCGACCTTGGCAATTACGCCAGCCGCGCGTGGATCGCCGGACTGCTGGATCCCAAGCAGATCAAGACGGCCAAGTACTTCGGCAACAGCCGCTTCCGCTCCGGCGAGATGGTCGACTTCATCGTCAACGAACTGCCGGACTTGCTGGAAGAGTCGGAAACGGAGGCGATCGTGGCGGCCCTTTCGGCCGAGGCCGCATTGCCCTCGCAAAAGGACGCGGACGAAGCGGCGGCGGATCAAATCGAAGAGGGCCGGCAGCTCATCGGCGACTATTGCGGCGACTGCCACCGCTTCGGCGACGCCAAAGGCGCCGGGGCCCCCGAGCTGAACGGCTACGGCTCGCGGCCGTGGATCATCGCCCTGATCAGCGATCCGAAATCCACACGATTCTATCCGAAAACCAACGACGCGATGCCCTCGTACCTGAGTTTTCCGGAACACCCGGGCAGGAACCTCCTGACGGAGAGCCAGATCGGCGCGCTGGCGGATTGGCTTCGTGGGGAGAAGGGGGAATGATGAATGCCTAATGACGAATGACGAATGACGAATGATGAATGCCTAATGCCTAATGACGAATGACGAATGACGGAGACTGGAGGTGCTCCTCGATAGTTTAGACATTCGTCATTAGACATTCGTCATTGAATACTTCTGCCATTCAGGCGGGGCGTGATCCCCCTGGCCTGCCTATGCTTCCTGGTTTCCCCTTCCCCTCCGCCGTTTTGCCCGCAGAATCTACGAAATCGGTATAGTTTGACATCCCGGCGGCCGATCCTTAGAACACCATGTGGTGTAAACGATGTGGACAGGATGTGCCCGGCGCAGCGACGAACGAGGGCAAGTTCCAATGCCCCCGATGCGGGGGGTCCCTGTGCATGAATACCGCCGACTCGGCGACCAATTTGCACTGCTGCAACGAAGAAGCTGCCCCCGACGACTCTGCCAGTCGGCCCGACGACTCTGCCAGTCGGCCCGACTACGACGGCTGGGAGTTGGACCAGCAGTTGGAGCACATCCACCGGGTCTTGGCGCCCGGCAAGACCGACGACCCGCAGTTCAAGACGGCGCATCAACAGGAGGTCTCTCGGCTCGATCCGCCGCACGCCGGTCCGCCGCAGCCGCACCTCCGCCCGGCCGGCAAACCGGCCCTTGCGCCTCGCACCCCCACGTTGAAGAATTCGGCCTCTCGTTCCTTCTTAACGTGGACCACCTTGTTGCTGGGGACGATGGCCTTCGTCTGCGGCGGCGTCCTGCTGGGCTGGTCGTTGCTGGGCGGTCGGCCAGAACTGTGGAACCTCGGCTTGCCCGTGGCCTTGGGCGGCCAGATCGCCCTGCTCGTCGGGCTGGTCTTGCAGCTCGACCGGCTCTGGTACGACAGCCGTCACGCAGCGGCCAAGCTGGACGACGTCGACGAACAGCTCCACGAGCTAAGAACGACCACCACGCTCCTGGGCACCGGCCACCTTTCGCCCAGCAGCGCGTTCTATTCCCATCTGGCCGACGGCGCCAACACCGAACTGCTGCTGACCGACCTCAAGGGCCAGCTCGACTTGCTGGCACTGAAGATCAGCATGAACGACAAGCGGTGAAGACGGCTCCCGTCGATCATTCTTGATGTAGGTCAGGGCTTGCCCTGACGCATACTCGGTCCGAAAACGTGACCTCTGAACTCCGCAAAACGACGAGATTCTCCGTCCTCCGGCACGACGGCCCGGACGGGCTGCACTGGGATTTCTTCTTGGAGATGGGCCCGGTCTTGAAAACGTGGGCCCTTCCGCGGCCGCCGGAATCGGGCGTGGAGATGCCCTGCACCGCGTTGCCGGATCACCGATTGCTCTACCTGGATTACGAAGGACCCGTTTCGGGCGACCGTGGAACCGTGAGCCTGTGGGATCGGGGGACGTATTGCCTTTGCCGCCTGGAGGAGACCGAACTCGTGGTCGAACTGACCGGCGAGAAACTGATCGGCCGCGCCGTGCTGAAGCAGCAGTCGCACGATCGCTCAGCGTGGTGCTTCTCGTTTGTTCAGGTTCCCGCAACGAAAGACCTTCCGTAGAATACCCCGTGGAAAAAGGGGACAGGCACCGAGCCGGCAGCGCTTTTGAGCAACTTTCAGACCATTTGCGGCTCGGAGCCAGTCCCCGTTTTCCACTCGCCGCTTACAGGTCAAGCGAGGAGGATACCGGCGATGACCCTGCTGTACAGCGATCCCCGTTTCCTGAACCACGAGACCGGCAATCATCCCGAACGGGCCGATCGAATCCGGGCAATCCCCCAGCGGCTCGAGGCCTCCGGTCTGGACGGACAATGCCGGCGGGTCGACTTCGCGCCCGTCTCGAGGGAAAGGCTCACTCGGGTCCACTCGCCAACCTACATCGACCAGGTCCTGGCGATGGCTAAATGGGGTGGCGGGCACCTGGATCCCGATACGGTCGTCTGCGCCGCCTCGTATGAAACGGCGCTGTTGGCCGCCGGATGCGTCTGCGATGCGGCCGAGCGGGTGGTTCGCGGCGAAGACACCACGGCGCTGTGCCTGGTACGCCCCCCGGGACACCACGCCGTGGCCAATCGGGCCATGGGCTTCTGTCTGTTCAACAACGTGGCCGTGGCCGCCCGACTGGCCGTCGACGAATTGGGATTGGATCGTGTGCTGGTGGTCGATTGGGACGTCCACCACGGCAACGGAACCCAGGCCACCTTCTGGGAAGATCCCGCGGTCGGATTCTTGTCGATCCACCGTTGGCCCTTCTATCCCGGCACAGGCCGCGACAGCGAGACGGGCGGCGGACCGGGCCTGGGGACCGTGCGGAACCTGCCCGTGGAATTCGGCATCTCGCGAAAAGACTATTTGGCCCTGTTTTCCGACGAATTGGAGCAGTTTGCCGCCAAGATCAACCCCCAGTTGATTCTCGTCAGCGCGGGCTTCGACGCCCATGCCCGGGACCCGATCGGCGGCTTGGGCTTAGAGACGGAAGACTTCGGCGTCATGAGCGACATCGTGCTCGACGCGGCCGACGCATATGCGGAGGGCAGACTGCTCAGCGTGTTAGAGGGGGGGTATGACCCGTCCGCGCTGGCTGACTGCGTTGAACTCCATTTGACCAAGATGGTCCAGCGGGCGTAGGGATTCGATCGCTGTCGGCGTGGGATGGGGGGGCTCCCCGCCCAATTCCACCATCTTTGCGAATCGGTTCTATGGTCGCATCTTGCCGAGTCCCACACTGGCAACGATACATGTAACAAAAAATCCGAAAATAACGATCGCGCCGTGCCAGATGCTTGACAGACCCCCGCCAAAGTGGATAAACTAAGAACACTCACTGGTTTCTGCGGCCGGACGACGACGCACTTCATCAGCTTGGCAGCGAGAGTTCTGGTATGACCCCACAATCCTGCAACTCGCGATGGTCGTTTGCGCAGACGGTGTTGATTGCGTTGGCAATTGCCTTTTCGGCGACGTTTCCCCTTCGAGCCGATTCGACCGACGGCCCGCTGCCGTCCGACGAACTACACGGCCAGATCATCGGCGACTTGCCGGCGGAACCTGCCAAGGACCTTCATCGCGCGGATGAGGGAAACCTTGTCACTGCGGCCGACCATTCGGCTTGGGATACCCTGAACGAGAATAGCAGCTTGCCGTTGCAGGGAGGGTTGCCCGATCCGAACGGTGAGGAGTTGAATGAATTGGGCGCGGAGGAAGACGGCGGCGGATTGTCTTTGATCCCCGAGCCGAGCACGATGCTGATGCTGGTGTTGGCGGGACTGACCGTCTATTTGTGGCGTCTGAAGTGGTGATTCAAACGGCCGCTTCGGCAAGAATTGTAGCCGTCTCGCTCCGCGAGACGAAGCCTCATCTCGCGGAGCGAGATGGCTACTTTGGAGAAGTGGGGAGTTGTTTATTGGCTCCTCCAGCGGCGAAGCCCGGGTTCGGGCTTTTTTCGTTTCTTGGCTTTTTCAAGCTTGCGGAAAAGAGCGCCGCCGGACCGTTTCGCGCTTGCGGCCGGTGGGGGGGCGTTTTAGACTGGCACTGTGGGGCGATGCAAGATGTCCCATCACGCGAGCCGCCAAGATGCCCCCCCGACACGCCGCCACGGTTGGCCCGATTCCTTTGACCCTTATCGTGTTGCTCGCCGTTGCGCCGGTGGTAGTCGCCGGGGACGTTCCCGGTCCCTTCGATCGTCAAGTAGCCGAGCAGGTGGCGAAGCTTCACGCTCAGTCGGCGTCGGCCCGTGCCAAAGCGGCCGAGGCGCTGGGGTTTCTCCGTGCTTATGCGGCCGAAACGGCGCTGATCGGGCGGCTGGAAGATCCGTCGCCGGAAGTGCGGCGGCAAGTCGCCATGGCCCTGGCGTGGTGCGGCGGGCGAAGTGCCGTAGCGCCCCTGCTGGCTGCGCTGGACGACGGCGATTGGGTCGTCCGCCAGGCTGCGCACGTCTCGCTGACGAACCTCACCGGCATGGAGTTTCCCTTTCACGCCACGGTTTCGCCGGAAACACGCGGTGCCCAGGCCCGGCGATGGCGCGATTGGTGGTCCACGGTGCCTGCCGACCGTCCGCACAAGGACGTGCTGCGGTTGCTCAGTGGTCCGAAGGGTGGAGCGGGCGGCGGCCCCGTGTTCACGTCGTCCACATATAGGGGGCCGCCCGAGATCCTTCTGGACGGCCGCCTCGGCCCGGAATACTGGCAGACGAAGAACGTCCCGTTTCCGCAGTGGTGTACCGTCGATTTGGGCAAAGTGCAAGACGTCGCATCGGTCGTGGTCCACCAATACGGGCTGCAGTTCGTGATGACCGAGTACGAGCTGGCCGTCAGTCTGGACAACCGGCAGTTCGACGTCGTCGTACACAAAAAGAGCGAGACGCCGGTGACGCTGGCAATCAACTTTCCGAAGCGCAAGGCCCGTTACGTCCGCATCACCAGCCACGGATCGAAGAACCCCACCTACCCTACGACGTTCTTCGAGATCGAGATCGACGGCGTGCAGCGTACGGGAATGATGATGCAGCAGAACCTGGTCGCGTGGCGGCAGGAGCGGGGCGTGCGGGCACTGGGGGCGCTGGGCGGAACCGGGGCCACGGACGCGATTCTCGAGGTCCTCGGACCGGTGCCCACCACGTCCAAGAACTACCGGCCCATGGTCTGCGCGGCCATCCGCAGCCTGGGACGATTGCGCGAAGAGGCCGGTTTCCAGGCACTGGTCGCGCTGCTGGATAATCCGCTTTGGGCACGGTATGCGGCCGACGCGCTGGGCGATTTCGGCGACCGTCGGGCCGTGCCGATCCTCCTGGCGGCCTATCCTCGCTACGCCAAGGACCTGGCCGGCCGGGATCCCCAGGACGTTCCTCGCGACGACAAGATGGGATTTCCCAGCGAGGACCGCATGCTGCACAACGCCTACGGGATCGCCTACGCGCTGTGTCGTCTGCCGCTGGACGATCCCGAGGACCGGGCGGCCCTGCGGCAGATCGCCCCGCTGATCATGGCCAACCTGCCGGGCGACTTCGACACGTTCATGCTGTACGAGCCGGAAGTCGGCCACCTGCTGACCCGCCACCTGATGAACCAGGCGGGCTTGCGGCAGGAGGCGTGCGAACATGCCTTCGAGCTGCTCGGGCAGCCGCGCCGGGTAGCCAAACCGGCCGATCCGCTCGATTGGTCGCCATTTGCCCCGTACCGCATCGCGAGTTGGCTGCCGTGCGTTTGCACCGAGACGGAAGACCTCCCGCGTCTGGTGGCACTCTTAGAGCACAAGGAAGGCTGGGTGCGGCTCAACGCGGCCAAGACGATCGCCTGGCTGGGCGACCCCCGCGCGATCGAGCCGGTGGCGAAGATCCTCGCCGAAGCCAAGGCCGAGGCCGACTTCGGTTACAGCGGTACCTTCAAGGACGAGGAGTACAACGATCCGGCGCCCCGTTGGCGCGAGGGTCTCCTTCGCGCGCTGGGCCTGCTCGGTGCCCATGATCACACCGAGATGATCGTCCGGATTCTCAACGACGAACGGTCCGTGCTCGACATCCGCCGTGCCGCGGCCGAAGCGCTGTCCGACCTGGGTAACCCGCGGGCATTGGCCGCGCTGCGCACCGCGGCGACGGATCATGCGTTTTACAGCGTCCGGCATTTTGCCCGGGATGCGTTGAGAGTGCGGGGGATCGACGTGGCCGCGCCGCTGTCAGGAGTTGGGGAAGAATGGGATGGGATTAGGGAA
>DATLAN010000120.1:0-7889 GCA_035527455.1 Thermoguttaceae bacterium | reverse complement strand
GTCTTGACTTTCCCCGGGGAAATGGTGTACAAAAGAGCATGTATGCGTCCGTGCCGAAGCGGGACGGACGGGCTGTTTGGAAATTCGACTGCGGGACCGCAAGACAACGCGCGGCAAGTCCGCTCGGACTCGCTCGTGCTGCCGTTCCTTCCGAGGCCCGCCGGACTCGGCCTGCTGGAGCGTGGGGTCCGTTCTAGCCCGCAAGGGTTGATTCGAATTGTTGTCGCCGGAAAATCGAAATCTAGAAAATCTGGAAAACAATGCCGTAACGTGCTGGCGCGAAACGGGTTGCGTCGAGGGAGCAATGGACGAATCCAACCGATCGACGCCGGTTTGTCAATGGGTGGTGGAACGACGCAAGTCTCGTGGAGATAACGACTTGCGAATGAACACGACCGAGGGCCGTCCGCCGGCTGCTAGGCGTGGGGCGGGAAAAAACCCCGCCGAGCCACTCCGTTGCACTCGGTCCCGTTCGCGTAACCCATTGCTGGAGAGCACCTTTCGCCAATTCACGCGGATACGGCAAGTGCCCATTGTTGCCGCGCGACGTTCGAACCGGGAAAAAATGGGCGTTCGCCAAACGCGTCGGTAGTCGTCCAACACGGCCCTGCCGGAACAAGCCCGGAAGGTGACCCGAAGATCCGTGACGCTCAGCCAGTTTTCAGTTTGCAATCTGCAATTTGCAGTTTTCAATTTGCAATTGCCAATTCTCAATCTCCTTCTCCTCCCGCCATTCACCCATACGGCGAACCCAGCCGGAACTTCGGGTGCTCCTCGACGTAACGCGCCACGCGATCTTCCCGAGAAAAGGCCACCGGCAGGAACTCCAGGGCCTGGTGGAGCCTGTCGTTGGGCTCGGCGCAACTGAAGCGGAGGAAGCCGGCGCCGGCCTGGCCGAAGCACTCGCCGCCGAGACAGGCGACGCCGAGTTGCTCGTCGGCCGCTTCGAGCAGATACATCGCCAGGCCGTGCGACGTGATGCCCAGGCGGTTGCAGACTTCGGCCACCGAGGGAAACACGTAGAAGGTTCCGCCCGGGTCGAGGCACCGGACGCCGTCGATCCGGTTGAGGCCGGAGACGAGGATTTCGACCTTCTCGCGGAAGAGCTGCATCGCCAGGCGGCTTTCGTCGTTGTCGTGCTCTAAGGCGGCCACACCGGCAAGCTGGACCAGCGGCGGGGTGCAGGAGAGGCACGTGTTGATCAGCTTGCCGAACATCTCGGCGATCGGGGGACTGGTGACGGCGAAGCCCAGCCGCCATCCGCTCATGCTGAACGACTTGCTGAAGGTATAGGCGGCCACGCACTGATCGAGCATGCCCGGCAGAGCGGCCAGGGTGTGGTGCCGGCCCCGCCAGACCATGCGGTCGTAGGGTTCGTCGCTGAAGACGGCCACGTCGCGGCCGCGGACCAGGTCGGCCAGCCCCTGGAGGTCTTCCTCGGTCGCCACGCCGCCGGTCGGGTTGTGGGGGCTGTTGAGGAAGATCGCCTTGGGCCGCTGGTCTTCGGCGAGGAACCGCTCGACGTCGTCCAGGTTGGGACGGAACTGGCGGTCCTGTTTCAGGTCGGAAAGCCACACGCGGCCGGACCGCCGGGCGATGTTGGGGACGTACGTGGGGAAATACGGACTGAAGACCAGCACGCCGTCGCCCGGATCGAGGAACGTCTCGCAGAAGAGCAGCTCGAAGATCTTGGCGCCCGGGCCGATCACGATGTTTTCGGCCGTGGTTCGGGTGCCGTACTCGCGGTCGACGAACTCGGAAGCGGCCCGGCGCATTTCGGGCAGGCCGAGCGAGGGGCAATAGTGCGATCGGTCGCCGGTGATCGCGTCGAGCCCGGCCTGTTTGGCGGCCGGCGTGGTGGGGAACGGGCTGTCGCCGATCTCCAGTTCGATGACCTGCTTGCCGGCGGCGGCCAGTTGTCGGGCACGGGCCAGGACGGTGAAGGCGGTCTCGACGGTGACGTTTCGGGCGAACTGGCTGAGCAACACGGACATGGGTTCTCACTCGCATGCGTGGATCACGGGTTTGCGTCGATTCTAAGCGACCGGCGTCCGTTTGCAAAGGCTCGTTGACTGTGCCGGGAAGTGCAGCTATGATCGGACTTGGTTGGAAGTCCACGCCGTCTGCCATAGAGGTTCGCCCGTGATACTCAGCATGTCTTCGGTGCGTCTTGTGTCCGTCGTGACGTTCTTTAGCGTCATCGCCGAAATCGGGCTCGCGGCGGATCGGCCGCAATGGGGCCAGCCGTTCTCGCGGAATATGGTCTCCGACGAAACGGGGCTGCCCGAGTCGTTCGATCCGGAATCGGGCAGGAACGTCAAGTGGTCGGCCTCGCTGGGGACCGAGTCCTACTCCACGCCCGTGATCGCCAACGGCAAGGTGGTCATCGGCGCCAACAACGGCGACCCGCGCGACCCGCGGCACGACGGCGACCGCGGCGTGCTGCTGTGCCTCGATGAAGCCGACGGCAGCCTGTGCTGGCAGTTGGTGGTGCCGAAGTTCGAGGGCGACGTTTATCTCGATTGGCCCCGGGCCGGCATCTGCTCGACGGCGACCGTGGAAGGCGACCGCGTCTACGTCGTCACCAACCGGGCCGAAGTCGTCTGCCTGGATCTTCTCGGCCAGGCCAACGGAAACGACGGGCCGTATCTCGACGAAGGCCGCCACATGGTCCTGCCCGGCGAGGAGCCGATGCGGGTCACGGCGATCGACGCCGATATCATCTGGCTGTTCGATATGCGCTCCCAGGTCGGAATGCACCCGCACGACGCGGCACACAGTTCGATCCTGATCGACGGACAGTATCTGTATCTGAACACGGGCAACGGCGTGGATCGTACGCACCGCAACATCCCGGGCATCGACGCGCCCAGCCTGATCGCCCTAAATAAAACCACCGGCCGCCTGGTCGCCCAGGACGGCGAACGCATCGGCCCGCGGATCTTCCACAGCACCTGGTCCTCGCCGGCTTTGGGGGAGGTCGACGGCCGGCGGCTGATCTTCTTTTGCGGCGGCGACGGGGTCTGCTACGCCTTCGACGCGCTCATGCCCTCGGCGGTATCCGAACCGGTGAGAACCCTCCGGCGGGTGTGGCGCTTCGATTGCGATCCCACGGCGCCCAAGGAGGACCTCAACCTCTACAAACGCAACCGCCGGGAAAGCCCCAGCAATATCAAGAGCATGCCGGTGTTTCACGGGAACCGCGTGTACGTGACCGTGGGCGGCGACATCTGGTGGGGCAAGGACCAGTCGTGGCTGCAGTGCATCGACGCGACGAAAACCGGCGAAATCACCGAAACCGGCCTGCTCTGGTCCTATCCGCTGGATGGCCATTGCTGCTCGACGCCCGCGATCCACGACGGGCTGGTCTTCGTGGGCGATTGCGAGCGGAACGTACACTGCGTGGACGCCGAGACGGGCGAGCCCTGCTGGGTCCACGAGACGGGCGGCGAGATCTGGGGCTCGCCGCTGGTGGCCGACGGAAAGGTCTACATCGGCACCCGGCGAGGATATCTTTGGACCTTCGCCGCCGAGAGGGAAAAGAGAATCCTCGGTTGCGTCGATGCGGGCAGGTCCATTTGCGGCTCGGCGGTTGCCGCCAACGGCGTGCTGTACGTCGCCACGTTGGAACGACTCTGGGCCATCCACGCAGGTCAGGGCTCGCCCTGACGGAACCGAAGTAGGCTGTGTAGGTCAGGGCTCGCCCTGACAGAAACCAAAGTAGCCGAAGCAATCGCCAAAAAGAAGATTGTCAGGGCAAGCCCTGACCTACGAAGACCTGCAATGCCCCAATCTTTCTCTCGATGGTGCCGGCGGCTGCTCGTGCTGCCGGCTTTGCTGTGGGGAACGACGACGGCGGCCGACTCCCCGTCCCCGGTTCCCCGAAAACCGGTCGACTATACGATCATCGTCACCGGGGGCGAGTTGCTTTCGGGCGTGTATGCCGACGGCCATACGCAGTTTCTCGCCCGCACGCTCCATCCGCTCGGCTTGCGGTGCGTCGGCTCGATGTCGGTGGACGACAAGCCGGCCGATCTCGAGGAAGCCCTTCGTTTCGCTTCCGGCAAGGCGTCGCTGATCCTGGTGACCGGCGGGCTGGGCCCGACGGACAACGACATCACCCGCCAGACGCTGAGCGAATTCACCGGGATCGCCTTGAAGGAACAGCCCGAGGTGCTGGGCGAGATGGCGCGGCGTTTCGGCGTCCCGCCCGAGCGGCTTCGCAGCAACCTCCGCCGCCAGACGCAGGTGCCGGTGCGCGGCACGTACTTGAAGAACCCCAACGGTTCGGCCGTGGGCCTGGTCTTCGAGCAGACCGGCGGCGTGATCGTGGCTCTGCCCGGCCCGCCGCGCGAGTTGCAGGCGATGGTCCGCGACGAGCTGGTGCCCTACCTGAACCGGCGATTCGGCACGCGGCTGCCCGGCTGCTCGCTGACGCTGCGATTCGTCGGCATCGGTCAGTCGGGCATCGACCAGACGCTCAAGGAGCACGTGCCGCTGCCGCCGGAAGTGACGCTCATGTCCCAGTTCGACGGCAGCCGGGTGGATTTCACCTTCACGCTGCCGGACGACACGCCGCAGGACCGCGCGAAGCTGGAAGCCTTGAAACAGCAGATCCTCGCGCACTTGGGCGATTATGTGTATGCCGACGACGAAACGTCCCTGGAGCGGCACGTCGTGCAGCGGCTCGAAGACCGCGGCGCGACGCTGGCGCTGGTGGAAGTCGGCAGCGGCGGTTCTCTGGCGGCGGGGCTGACCGGCGCCGACGCCACGGGCCGGGTCGTGGCCGGCGCCTACGTGGCCCCGACCGACGAAAAGCTCCGCCGGTTGCTCCGCATCGGCGACGCCGCGTGGACGCAGAGCACCTCCGACACGCAGCGAGCCGTGCTGCTGGCTCAGGCCGCGGCCGATTCGACCGGCAGCCGCTGGGCGATCGCCGTCGGTCAAGCCCGGCAGGACGAGACGGGCCGCCGGTACGTGGAGGTCGTTTTCAGGCTGCCGGACGGTCAGTTGGAAAGCCGCCGGATGGGGTTGCGCGGCACGGATGCGTCGGCCCGCTTGGGGTTGACCACGCAACTGCTCGACCAGTTCAGGCGGATGTTGCGGTGAGGTCGGCGCAAGGAAAGTGACCTGGGTTGCGTTGGTTGCGAAGCCGCAAGCGGCTCACCCTTTCTGCAACTCCTGGATTAGCGCTTCCCACAACGCGTCGAGCGATTGGGGGATGACGTTGATGCCGGCCAGGGCGGGCATGAAGTTGGTGTCGCCGTTCCAGCGGGGAACGACGTGCCAATGGAGATGGCCCGGCAGACCGGCGCCCGCCGCGAGGCCCAGATTCAAGCCGATGTTGAAGCCCTGCGGGTGGAGGACCCTCTTGAGCAACTCCACCATGCGGCCGATCGTTTCGGTCAGCTCGAACTGCACTTCGGTCGTGAGATCTTCCAGCCCCGCCAGATGCTCGCGGGGAGAGATCAGCAGGTGGCCGTTGTTGTAGGGATAGCGGTTGAGCACGGTCAGCGAATGTTCGCGGTGCTCGATCACCATCCGTTCCCGATCGTCCGGATCGGCCACGCACTGGCAGAGGAAGCAGTCCGGATCGGCCCCGGGCAGCAGTCCACGTTTCGCTTCGTCCGACAGCGGAGTCTTCTTGTCGCCCTGGACGTATTCCAATCGCCACGGTGCCCAAATCCGATCGATTTGCACAGTTGTCGTTCCCTTTCAGTCTAATTGGCAGGGCGGATCAATCCGTGTTTGCAATATCCTCGGCCACGAAATCGAGCCCCAATTTCAGCAGTGTCTCGCGTTTCGGCACGCCGGTTTGCGGATCCCAGCCCATGGCCTCCAGGTAGTCTTTAACCTGGGCGTCCAGATCGACCGTGCGTCCGGCCGTGGGGCCTTGCTCGAGCGGCGGCCGGCCGAGCACGCGGTCGGGAACCTTGCGGTCCACACTGCGAATGCCCTCCCGCACGTTGAACGCCGTACGCAGCGCCGCGATCCGCGCCCCGCAGGTCTGCACGTCCTCGGGCGTGAAGGGCCGGCCGGTCGCGTGCGTGAGCGAATCGGCCACGAACTCCGGCTCGAGCGTCAGCAGGATGAACATGCACATCCCGGCCGATTGGCCCGCCTGGAAGTAGTTGTTCACGGTCGCGTGGGCTTTGCCCTTGCCGGGATAGTGGTGCTGCGGCTGCGGCTGGTCGACCAGATCCGGCGGGCCGGCGCCCAGTTCCGAGATCCACGTGCTGACCTGCGTATGGCGGCCGGGCGTGGCGTCGATCTGGTACGTCGTCGCCGCACTGGGGACCAACCGTGGATCGTGCATCGGCAACTCCTCGCCGCCGACGTGTATGGCATATTGCTCCGCCCCGTTGCCGATCCGCTCGGCCGCCTTTCGCACCCCGTCGGCCAACACGGCGCCGAAACCTTCGCGGCGGCCGATCTGCCGGGTGATCTCCACGATCGCCTGCGCGTTGCCCCAACGCAGCTCGACGCCGCCGGTATCCGCCGGGCCGATCAGCCCGTTCTCGAAGCACTCGATGGCAAAGGCGACGGTCCCGCCGGTGCCGATCGTGTCGAGCCCGAAGCGGTTGCACAGGTCGTTGCAGAGGTTGATCGAGGCCAGGTTGTCGTTGAGGCACATCGAGCCGAACGCGCCGAGGGTTTCGTACTCCGACTTGTGTCCCTCGGCGGCGAACTGGCCGTGCTGGACGCGGGTCAGCCCGCCGCAGGCCATCGGGCATCGCCAGCAGGCGTACTTCTTGTATTCGATGGCTACGGCCGCGTCGTCGCTGATCCGGCCGACGGTGGGAAAATCGACTTCGGCGGTCCCGCCCCAGTTCTTCGTGGGCGTATCGCCCTTGAGCGTCAGCCCGGCCATGCTGCCGCAGGTGCCGTATTGCCGCATGACGTTCCATCGCGGCCGGGTCTTGAGGAACTCGCGGTGCCGGTGCATGGCCGCTTTCATTCCGTCGGGATCGGCCACGGGGACCTCTCGGATGCCGTCGGCCAGCACGACGGCTTTGAGCTTCTTCGAGCCCATCACGGCGCCGAGCCCGCTGCGGGCGGCGGCGCGACCCTTCTCGTTGACCACGGCGGCCAAGAGACTCAGCCTCTCGCCGGCCGGGCCGATGCAGGCGGCCCTGGCATCGGGGCCGTAGAGTTCGGTAACCCGATCGTCGGTTTCGGTCGTATCCAATCCCCACCAATCATCGGCCGGGAGCAACTCGGGCGTGCCGCCTCGGATCAGCAAGTAAACCGGCCGCGGACTGATGCCGGTGAACAGAATCCCATCGAAGCCGGCCGTTTTCATGGCCGGTCCGAAGGTGCCGCCGGAGTTGGCATCGCCCCACCCGCCGGTCTTCGGACTCTTGGCCACGACGATGTAACGATTCGTGGTGATCCCGCCGGTGCCCGTGAGCAAACCCGTGAAGAATCCCAGCGTATTTTCCGGACCGAGCGGATCGACGCCCGGCGGCTGACTCTTGTAGAGGTAGTACGCCCCCAGGCCGAACCCACCGAGGTACTTCAGGTAGAGTTCGTCGTCAGGCTGTTCGATCTTGGTGGTCCCGCTGCTCAGATCGACCAGCAGGATCTTTCCGGTGGTTCCCGGCACGGACATGTCTGGTGCTCCGCTGGCAGAATCAGGTTCCCATGATGTTGGCACGCGGAAGCCGGACTGTCAATGGGCCAAGCCCGGGGCAACGCCCTGAGAAGAACGTCACAAGAAGTCACAAGAAGATCGACCAGCCCCGAAGGGGCAAAATGAGAAAGCCCAGGGCAACGCCCTGGGGATCGGGCAGCAACCCGCACGCGAAAGCCCCGAAGGGGCGAAATGACCGGCGTCAGTCCCGAAAATGTCGCCCTTTCAGGGCTGGCATCTTGAATGGGGCGCCTCT
>DATLAN010000119.1:0-14946 GCA_035527455.1 Thermoguttaceae bacterium | reverse complement strand
AGGGCTTCGAGCCGGACTTCTGGATGAAGACGCTGCACCACGGCGACTACTGGTCGGCGAAGCATCCCGAGCAGAACGACAACATCTGGTGCGAAGAGCCGGAGGAAACGATCGCCTTCATGAAGGATCTGCCGCAGCCGTGGATCGCCTTCAAGGTCCTCGGCGCCGGGGCCATCCATCCGAAGGTCGGCTTCCAGTACGCCTTCGAAGGCGGGGCCGATTTCATCTGCGTGGGGATGTACGACTTCCAGGTCGTCGAGGACGCCAATATCGCGCTGGACCTGCTCGGCGGCAAGCTCGAACGCCAGCGGCCGTGGCACGGTTGAGCGGGACCGAGAAGTGATCGTATAGTAGCCATCTCGCTCCGCGAGATGTAGCCTCGTCTCGCGGAGCGAGACGGCTACTAAAGAACCCTTTGCGAGGAGCCCTTCCATGAATCGAACGCTTTGGTTTGCCCTGTTTTTCGCGTGTGCATTGAGTTGGACCGCCTCGGCATCGGCCGCCGATTTCTTCGTCGCGCCCGACGGCAACGACGCCAACCCGGGCTCGCAAGACAAGCCGTTCGCCACGATCGCCCACGCACGCGATGCCCTGCGGGCTCGGATCGCCGAGGGTCTCTCGACCGATCTGACCCTGTCGATCCGCGGCGGGACCTATCGCATCACCGAGCCGATCGTGTTCAGTCCGGAAGACGGCGGCAACGACCGCTTCCGCGTCACCTACGCCGCTTTTCCCGGAGAAGAGCCGATCATCAGCGGCGGGCGCGTGATCACCGGGTGGAAAACCGATGAGAACGGGACCTGGACGGCCGAGATCCCCGACGTCAAGACCGGCAAATGGACTTTCCGGCAGTTGTACGTGGGTGGGCGACGCGCCCCTCGGGCACGATATCCCAACAACGGCCACCTCCGCGTGGAGAAGGCGGGCGAAGACAATCGCACGAACTTCCAGTTCAAGGCGGGCGACCTTCGTGCCTATGCGGACTTGCCCCAAGTCGAACTCGTCTTCCTGCACGACTGGTCGATCACGCGAACGCCGGTGAAGTCCATCGACGAAGCCGCTCGCACGTTGACCGTGCCGCATCAGATCGGCGGGCCGTCGCGTTGGGCGGTGATCGATTGGTTCGAGAAGCAGGCGCGATACTATCTGGAAAACTCGGCCGAGTTTCTCGACGCGCCGGGCGAGTGGTTTCTCGATCGGCGAACCGGCGTGCTGAGCTATCGTCCGCTGCCGGGGGAGAAACTCGGGGGAGTCGAAGTGATCGCTCCGGTCGCCAAACAGTTGCTCGTCATCCGCGGCGACACCCAGCGAAACCGGCCGGTGTGGAATCTGCACTTCCGGGGTCTTCGCCTCGAACACGCCGCCTGGTCGCCGCCGGGCGGGATCTACTGGGGACGCCAGGCCTGCACGTATTGGACACCGGCGACTGTCTCCTCGGGCATAAACCACGAGGAGGCCGATCCGGCGGCCGTGCAATTCGACCTGGCCGAGTCGTGCAGCTTCGCGGACGGCCGCATCGTCCACGTCGGCCCCACGGGGATCTGGTTCGGACGCCAGTGCCGCAACAATCGTCTGGCCGGCAGCCTGATTTCGGACTGCGGCGGCAACGGCGTCTCGATCGGTGAGGGCCAGGCGCGCACGGTCGGCGACGGCTCCTGGTGGGAAGCGGCTCCGCACCAGGCCGCCACCGGAAACGTCGTGGAAGACAACTTGGTCGAGCGCTGCGGGCAGGAACTGTTCGGGGCGGTTGGCGTTTGGGTCGGTTTGGCTGGAAAGACGACCATTGCGCACAACGAAATCCGCCACACGCCCTACACGGGGGTCTCGGTCGGTTGGATGTGGTGGGACCCGCGCGCCCGGCCGGAACCTCGCAGTACGCCTTGCCGGGAGAACGTCGTGGCCGAGAACCACATCCACCACGTGATGCAGGTCCTCTCCGACGGCGGCGGGATCTACACGCTGGGGACCCAGCCGGGATCGGCGCTGCGCGGCAACCTCATTCACGACGTGCCCACCAACGCCGGCAGGGCCGAGAGCAACGGCATGTTCCTCGACCAGGGCACCGGAGAGTTCGTCATCGAAGACAACGTGATTTACGGCGTCCCGCGCTCGCCGCTACGGTTTCACAAGGGCTGGACGAACCTGGTCTGCCGGAACCTCATGGCCGCCGGCAAGGACGTGCCCACCGTGCGTTACAACGACACCGTCGCCGAACGGATCCGCCTGGTCGACAACGACGTTCGCGAGTCCCTTCCGGCCGAGATGATCGAAGCGGCCCGCCGCCGCGCGGGACCGCGGGCGGAATACCAGCAGAGGTTTTCGCCGCAGTGAGCGTTCGTAGCACGAGTTCATAGTGACCCGATTCATCGGGTCGAATCGTCAGCAGGTCGAATGGCAGGCAAGAGACGAAAACCGCATGCATGCGGTCACTACGAGCCGGAGTCAGGCGTTTTCCGTTGTTGGCGAAACGGCTTTCCTGCCTGGTAGAGTTCCAGGTTGTCGCTCAGCATTTTTTTCTGCCGGTCGGTCGCTTTCTCGGCCAGCTCGATGGCCTTGGTTTGCCACCCGACGGCTTGGTCGAAATCGCCCGCTTCGGCATAAGCCGCGGCCAACGTGTGGAGATGGCTCCAGGTCTTCTTTTCTCCGGCCAGTTCACAAACCTTGGCGGCGTTTTCCACGGCCTGCTTTCCGTCGCGATACTCCGCCTCGGGGCAAGTCCCCAGGAGTTGCGCGAGGCTGAAATAGGACATGGAGAATTCCGCGTCCTGCCGGATCGCCTCGCGGTAATCGGCGACCGCCTTGTCGTACCGGCCCGTCAGGTCGAAAGCCACGCCGCGATGGTAATACGCTTGGGCGTCGGCCCTTTCGGGATCGAGTTGCATCGCCTCGTTGAAGGCGGTGACGGCCTTTTCGTATTCGCGCTGGTTGAACCAGCCGTGCGCCAGCTTGTAAAGGGCGCCGGCGTATTGCGGATCCAACTTCATGGCCTGCTTGTAGTCGGCGATGGCCTTGGCGTTGTCGCCCTTGTAGCTCCACATGCTCGCGCGGTTATGGTAGGCCACGGCACACTTCGGGTCGAGCTGAATGGCCTCGTCGTAAGCGGCGATCGCCTCGTCGTATTCGCCGCGGCGGTACGCGTCCAGCGCTTGGGTGAGGAGTTGGTCGGTCTTCTGCTCGCCGCCGCAGCCGGGTAGCGGCAGCAGCGCCGTCGAGACACAGACCCACGCGAGTGAGTTGAGCAATACGGAGGGATGCAGGGTGTTCTTCATGAGGAAGGGTGCTTCTCGGCGGCACGATCTTGACCACCTTGCACGTGGCGGTCAGATCAGGCTCTCCAGCAGCAGTCGCATCTTCCGCAGTTCGGCCATCTGATCGACGTCGGGCATGGGAGCGATATCGATCGACAGGGCACGGTCGTAATGCACCTTGTTGAGCTGGTTGATCAGCCGGCCGTACTCGATCTCGCCCTGTCCGACGCGGACCTGGAGTTCCTCTTTGCTGGTATCGCGGAGCCGGACGTGGTAGACGTACTTGAGCACCTGTTCGAAGCTGCCGCCGCCGTGGGGGCCGAAAACGTAATGACTCGGATCGATCGCGATTCCCAGGCCCTTCACGCTGTCGCAGAGCACGACCGCCGTGTCCGGATCCTGGGTCATGCAGCCGGTCGCCGTGAGCATGCCGACACGAACCCCCTCCATCGACGCGATCCTGACCAGTTCTCGAAGCCGTTCCACCTCGGCGTTGAAGGGCGTTCCCAGCTCCGACGACCGCACGACGATCGTGACCACCTTGACGGCTTTGGCCAGCCGGCAACAGGCCGCGAATTCCTCGTAGTACTGCGGCTCGGGTGCCTCGATGTCGACGCTGAACGCGATGGGCGTCAGCCGGTGGGTGCGACGGCAAAGGTGCACGGCCCGATCGGGGTGGCTGAGGACCTCGGACGGCTTCAGGTGCCCGTCCGATTCGTGGATCATGATTTCAATGCTGGTGTATTCCAGATCGACCAGCCGTTGCAGCGCATCGTCGAACGGCAGTTCGGAAAAACATCGACTTGTCGCAGCGACAAACACTCCGGTAACTCCTTTTCTGATTGCCGCGGGGTCATAGCACCCCCGCTGGTGGCTTCTCCATCTTGAAGCCAACTTGTCGGATCTCGTTTAGTGCGGCCCTTAGCTTACCGCCTTGAGGGCCTTCATGGCAACACCAGGGAGCCCGCTTCGCCGTACCCGCTCTCCTGGGGTGTATCGTGGGTGTTGCGGCCAGGGGAACCTAGAGTAGAATTGGGCAGAATCGTGCGGGATAAGGGGCGGCGGGTCGGCACGTCGCTGAAAGAGAGAGCGTTACCGGTAAAAATACCGGTCCACAATAACTACTACTCGGCGATTGGCCGAGTGTGAAAGTCAACACCTCGAATCGAAGGAGCCCGAAATGGACCCGAACTCTCGACCGGAACACGCCCAGCAGCCGGTTCCGGCGGCGCCAAGCCCAATGTATCCGGTGGCCGCCATTGCGCCCGCGACGCGGCCCGGCCGCCGATGGCTCTTGGTGCTTCTGCTGCTCGGCCTGTTCGGATCGCTGATGTTGAACTTCTTGTTGTTCGGCCTGGTCGGTTTGACGAGCCTCGGCCGGCTCGACGCGGATCGCAAGGTCCAGGAGAAATACCACTCGCTGGCCAGCGACGCGAAGAACAAGATCGCCATCATCTCGATCGAAGGGACGATCCTCAGCGGCGAGGGATTCGTCAAACGCCAAATCGACCGCGCCATGGACGACGACGACGTGAAAGCCGTCGTGTTGCGGGTCGATTCGCCGGGCGGGAGCGTGACCGCCAGCGACTATCTCTACCACCACCTTGGCGAGTTGCGAAAGAAAAAGCCGATCGTGGTCAGCATGGGCGGGCTGGCGGCCAGCGGCGGTTATTACGTCTCGATGGCCGTTGGCGATACGCCCGATTCGATCTTCGCCGAGCCGACCACCTGGACCGGGTCGATCGGCGTGATCATCCCCCACTACGACCTCTCGGGATTGCTGGAAAACTGGAACATCAAGGAGGACTCCATCGCCAGCGGCCCGCTGAAACAGATGGGCAGCTTCACCAAGTCCAAGACCGAAGAAGAACGCCAACGGGAGAGAGCGATCCTCGGGCAACTGGTCGATGACAGCTTCGTCCGATTCAAGCAGATCATCGCCGACGGCCGCCCGAAGCTGAAAGACAAATTGAAGGAGAATCCCCAGGCGATCGACGACCTGGCCACCGGGCAGATCTACAACGCCCAGCAGGCCCTGGACTCCGGCCTGATCGACGAGATCGCTTTCGTGGAACGGGCCATCGCTCGGGCGGTCGAGTTGGCCGGCCTGGACGCGGACAACGTCCAGGTGGTCGAGTACAAGCGGGAACTGGGCCTGATGGGGGCACTGCTCGGCAGCAAAGCCCAGAGCCAATCGCTCGACCTGGCGGCCATGCTCGACATGGCGGCCCCGCGAGCCTACTATCTCTGCACCTGGTTGCCGCCGCTGAGCAAGAGCCCGTAGCCGCCGTTGCTCGCCATGCACATGAGCACGACCCCCCCTCCTTGCAACGATTTCTCTTGCCTGCGTGCGGGCTGACGCGATATCATGCGCAATGCCCGGACGCCGCGGCACAACGCACGGCCGCAACTCCGCCGTCCACGGTACGTAACGTCGTTCTTCGATACATTCGTTTTACCTCCGGACAAGGAGCAGAGAAATGTCGAGAATCCTGACGAGTCTGGCCGTGGTGTTCCTGGTCGCCCCCATCACGGCATCTGCCCAAGAGGCCGACCGCGACGACAAGACGGCTTCGGATGTGTCCTCCGGACCGATCACCAGCACGAAGCCCCCGAGCGTGTACGTACCAGCCTACGTTCCACAGCCGGCAATCGAGCGGCCGCCACAGCCGGCAATCGAGCGGCCGGTCGTGCAGCCCGCGCCGGTCTTTCTGACGCCGTCGCAGGGGCCCGCCGTGCGATGGAAAACCACGGTCTGCCGGCTGAAGAACGTCCCGGCGGCCGACGTCGCCGAGAGTGTCAACGAACTGCTCGAGCGCCAGACGCAAGTGCGCCAAGCGATTCCGCCGCAGCCCTATTCGCAGCCCGTCTGGCAGTGGGTCACCGTGTTTCCCGAGCCGATCACCAACAGCCTGATCCTCAATGGCCCGGCGGAGGCGATCGAGGAAGTCTTGGAAGTGATCGAGGAACTCGACCGGCCCCGCTCGGCCGTGATGGTCAGGCTGCTGATCGCCGAAGTGACGCAGGTCCGGGCCGCCGACCCCGGTGCGGTCAGGCAGCCGGCCGAAGGAACCGGCGACGCGGAAACGCCGAACGTCATCGGCCTGGGCGACAGGTCGAACTTCTCGGTCGAAGCGATTCGGAACGAGTTGGGCCTGTCGTCTTTGCCCAAGGAGGTCGAAGCTCGAATTCGCGGACTTGGAAAGGATCGCCGATTCGTGGTGCTGGCCCGACCGCAACTGATCACCCTGGACAACCAGCCGGCCTTCATCCACATCGGCCAACGGGAACCGATCGTCCGCGGTTCGATGGCCGGTCGCACGGGCCCGGTGAGCCAGGTCTCTTACGAGAACACCGGGCTGAACGTGGGCGTCACTCCGCGGGTCAGTCCGGACGGCCGCGTGACGATGGAACTCGACGTCGAGCAATCCCAAATGCATCCCGACGAAGGCCCCGTGCTCGCCGCGTCGCCCGAGGCCGAAGTCATCCGAGCCGCCCGCGTGACTACCACGAAACTGCAAACGACCGTCCGCCTGCGCGACGGAGAGACCATCGTGCTCGGCGGACTGACCACCAAGTCGGAAGCCCGGCAGAGCGAACTGCTGGTAATCGTGAATGCACGAATCATTCGCGACTGAGCGGGACGGCTGCCGTTTTGCGTGCGTTCCGCGGGTGGCATCGTCGATCTTGCGGAAGAGATCATACCATGCCGTTCGACTCATTCGCAAGATCGCCCGTGTTGCCGGGCAACAAGAGTAATCCCGAACACCCATCCGATCGGCACGCCGACCCATTTGCCGCAATCCTCGCGCGGCTGCGCCACGGCGGCGGTTTTCTGGATGAGCCTTCTTGCCTTTCCAGAGAGTTGGTGGGCAGTGCCCACCACTACGCGCTTCGGAGAATCGGCCGTGCTGCCCCCCGGTAAGACAGCGGGAAGAGGATCACGAAAGGACGAAAACACGAAAACGGGAAACGACGATGAGAAAGGCGCTTCGTCCGCCTTGCCTTGTTTTTCGTGTTTTCGTTCTTTCGGCATTTCGTGATCGAGATCGCCGGTGTTGCCGGGCAACAAGAGAAAGGCAGAACACCCATCCGATCGGCACGCCGATCCATTTACCGCAACTTGACAAGAACCCTCAAGTATGGCACGTTCAGGAAAAAGTACGTCTGGGCGGAACCTTCCCCATCAATCCCCAATCCCTAGCCCCCAGCCCCTAGCCCCCAGCCCCCAATCCCTAGCCCCCAACCCCAATTCGCCGCGTTGCCCGCAACTACAACCGACCTCAGGAGAAGAAACCGATGGACTCCAAGATTGCCGTAATCGTACTGATCGGAATGATGTTTCTCTCGGGAATGTGCCCGACCGTCGGCGACGAGCCGCTCGACTGGGAGAATCCCAAAGTCTTCGACGTCAACAAGGAGCCGCCCCACGCGACCCTGACGCCGTATGCCGACGTGAAATCGGCCTTGCTGGGCGACCGGGCACGTTCGCCTTTCGTTCAGTCGCTTGGCGGAAGCTGGAAGTTCCATTGGGTCGCCAGGCCGGCCGATCGGCCGGTGGATTTCTATCGCCTCGACTACGACGCCGAAGGTTGGGACGAGATCCCCGTGCCCTCGAACTGGCAGGTACACGGCTACGGGCTGCCGATCTACGTGAACATCAAGTACCCGTTCAGCCCGGCCCAACCGCCGCGGATTCCGCACGACAACAACCCGGTCGGCTCCTATCGCCGGACGTTCACGGTGCCCGACGATTGGAACGGCCGCCCGGTCTTCCTGCACTTCGACGGCGTCGAGTCGGCCTTTTACGTCTGGATCAACGGGCAGAAGGTCGGCTACAGCCAGGGCAGCCGCACGCCGGCCGAGTTCAACGTGACGCCGTATCTGAAGCCGGGCGAGAATCTGCTGGCCGTCGAGGTCTATCGCTGGTGCGACGGCTCGTACCTGGAAGACCAGGACTTCTGGCGACTGAGCGGCATCTTTCGCGACGTCTATTTGTACTGCACGCCCGATCTGCACGTCCGCGATTTTTCCGTGCAAACCGACCTGGACGACGCGTATCGCGACGCCACGCTGAAACTCGGCGTGAAGATCCGCAACTACGGCACCCGGCCGCTGGCAGGGCAAATCGAGGCCGTCGTCGTCGATCCCGCGCTCGAACCAAACCAGTCGGCCGGCAGTGCCGGATCGCCGTCGCACGGCACGACCGTTCGGGCGTTGTTTCCTCCGCTTCGCAAATCGCTCGATGTGCCGCCCGGCGAGGAGGTCTCGCTCGATTTCAGCCAAGAAGTCAAGGCCCCGGAGAAGTGGACCGCCGAGACGCCCAACCTCTACACGCTCCTTGTGGTGCTGAAAGACCCGGAAGACAGGCCGATCGAGGTCATTCCCTGCCGGATCGGGTTTCGCGAGGTCGAGATCCGCGACGGGCAGCTTCTGGTCAACGGCAAGGCCGTGCTGCTCAAAGGCACCAACCGCCACGAGCACGATCCGGACACCGGACACGCCGTCTCCCGGGAATCGATGGTCCGCGACATCGAGCTGATGAAGCGGTTCAACATCAACGCCGTGCGGACCTCCCATTACCCCAACGCGCCGCTGTGGTACGAGTTGTGCGACCGCTACGGGCTGTACCTGATCGACGAGGCCAACATCGAATCGCACGGCATGGGATACGGCCCCGCCTCGCTGGCCAAGGACCCCGTGTGGAAAGAGGCCCATCTCGATCGCACCATCCGCATGGTCCAGCGCGACAAGAACCACCCGTCGGTCATCATCTGGTCGTTGGGCAACGAAGCGGGCGACGGAGTGAACTTCACCGCCACCGCCGACTGGATCCGGGAAAACGACCCCACGCGGCCGGTGCATTACGAACGGGCGGGGTCCGGGGCGAACACGGACATCATCTGCCCGATGTATCCGCCCCCGCAACGGCTCATCGACTACGGCAGCAGCCCGCAGACCCGGCCGATGATCCTTTGCGAATACGCCCACGCCATGGGCAACAGCGTGGGCGACCTGTGGAGCTACTGGCGGCCGATCTACCAGTACAAGCACCTGCAAGGCGCGTTCGTCTGGGATTGGGTCGATCAGGGGCTGCGGAAGAAGATCCCCGCGAACAGAACGGTCCAGGACCAGAGCCGCCCGGATCGCGTGGACGAGGCGGAGGCCCAGGCGGGCACGTTCTTCGCCTACGGCGGCGATTTCGGACCGCCCGGCACACCCAGCGACGGCAACTTCTGCATGAACGGGCTGGTCGCCGCCGATCGGGTCCCGCATCCCAGCCTGTACCAGGTGAAGAAGGTCTACCAGCCGGTTCACATCCGGGCGATCGACGCGGCACGCGGCCAGATCGAGATCGAGAACGGCTACGACTTCCTCGATCTGGACCACCTGGTGTGCGAGTGGGAAATGAAATCCGATGACGACGAGGGCATCGGCGGCGAACTGTTGGTCGAGGGCCTTGCCCCCGGCGAGAAACGCACGGTCTCCGTCCCGCTGCCCAGACTGCAACCGACCGCCGGCGTGGAATACTGGCTGAACGTCACCTTCCGGCTCAAGGAGCCTACTCTTTGGGCAGACAAGGGACACGTGGTTGCCCGGGAGCAGTTCAAGCTGCCCATGGGCGGGCCGAAACCGCCGGTCGAGTTGGACAAGCTGCCCGAGGTGGCCGTTGAGCAGACCGAGGACTCGGCCGTTCTCTCGGGCAAGGATTTTCGTTTGACCTTCAGCAAGACCGATGGGGTGATCTCCTCGCTCAAGTACAGGGATGTCGAGCTGATTGCGGACGGCCCGCGGCCCGATTTCTGGCGGGCGCCGATCGACAACGATCGGGGCAACGGGATGCCCGATCGTTGTGCCGTGTGGCGCAACGCGGGGAAGAACTGGCAGGTCGAGAAGGTGGAAGTCGAGCGGCAGTCGCCGCAAACCGTCGCCATTCGCGTTTCCGGCAAGCTGCCCGACGTGGAGGCGAGCTACCAGGTGACCTATCGCGTGTTCGGCTCCGGCGACGTGCTGATCGACGCCGCGTATCAGGCGGGCGAGAAGAGCCTGCCCGAGATGCCGCGTTTCGGCATGCAGATGACCCTGCCCGGCGGGTTCGAGAACCTCGCCTGGTACGGCCGCGGACCGCAGGAATCCCACTTCGACCGCAAGGACGGCTATCCGGTGGGCGTATATCGGGGCACGGTGGACGAGCAGTTCGTCGATTATTCCCGGCCGCAGGAAAACGGCAACAAGACCGACGTCCGCTGGGTCGCGTTGACCGACGGCGACGGCGTGGGGCTTATGGCCGTGGGCGAGCCGCTGTTGAGCGTCGCCGCGCGGCATTTCACGCACGCCGACCTGGAGACCGCCGCCCACACGCACGAACTGACCCGCCGCGAGACGATCACCTTGAACCTCGACCACGAGCAGATGGGCGTCGGCGGCGACAACAGTTGGGGCGCCCGCCCGCACCGGGAGTTTCTCTTAACCGACAAATCCTACCGCTACCAGTACCGCCTGCGGCCGATTTCCCGGACGGATGGATCGCCGATCGAGCTTGCGCGGCAGGGGTTTGCGGCGGAGGAATGACACCCATGTAGGCCGGAACGGCGCTGCGCAGTTCCGGCACGCGGTTTTTGTAGCCGGATTCCCAAGAATTCGGACCCCTTCGCGTGCAATCTGGGCTACGGCCGAATTCTTGCGAATCCGGCTACGAAAGTCATGCGCCGGAACGGCGCTGCGCTGGTTCCGGCCTACTTTTCACTATGGACGCCCCTTCCCGCGTGCCCCATAATATCTTTATGCGAGACTTCCAGAACGAGAGCCTTAGCCACGACCCGATCCACGGGTATATTCGTTTCACTTCCCCTGTGGAGGGGGCTGCGGGTGCCACGGCCGGTGAGGGGGCCGAGGAAGAGGTCACCGAGCGGCAGATCATCGACCATCCCTGGCTGCAACGGCTGCGGCAGATCCACCAGTTGCAGACCGCCTGGTGGGTCTTCCCGACCGCCGAACACACGCGATTCCAGCATGTCCTCGGCGCGATGCACCTGGCGAGCCGGGCGGTGGACGCGCTGTACGAGAGCCTGGCGGAGGTCTGTCCCGACGTGCCCAGCCGGGGTTATGTCGAGTCGCTGATGCGGCTGGCCGCGCTGTTGCACGACGTGGGGCACGGTCCGTTCGGGCATTTCTTCGACGCCCACTTTCTGGCCGATTACCGGCTGAATCACGAATTGCTCGGCGCGGCCATCATTCGCCGCGACCTGAGCCGGTTGATCCGTCGCGTGCGGCGCAATCCCACCAGCCGGCTCGATGACGACGAAACGCTCGATCCCGAGCAGATCGCCCTGCTGATCACCCGGCCGAAAGAGGACACCCGAGACGATTGCCCCCGCTGGCTCGAGATGTTGCGGAGCCTTTTCAGCGGGCTGTACACGGTCGATAACATGGACTTCGTGCTCCGCGACGCGTACATGTCGGGCTACAGCGCCCGGGCGTTCGACCTGCAACGCCTGCTGCACTACAGCACCTTCACGCCCAAGGGACTGACGATCCACGAACGGGGGCTCTCGGCGCTGGTACGGTTCATTTCCGTGCGGGCGGAGCTGTTTCGGGCGATCTACTTCCACCGCACGGTCCGCGCGATCGACCTGATGCTGCAGGAACTGTTCGCCGACAGCAAACAGCACCTGTTTCCCGGCAACCCGCTGGACCACCTCGACGAGTACCAGCGGCTGACCGAGTGGTCGCTGTTGGCCGAAGTGGGCCGCTGGTCTCGGAGCGAGGACGCGACGCTGCGGGAATTGGGCCTCCGCTGGCAGAGGCTGCTCAACCGCCGGATCGACTGGAAGATGGCCTGCGAGCGGACGATCTTCTTCGATCCCGACCAGCCGGAACGAAGCAGCGTCTTCAGCAGCGAGCGGGTGTTCGAGGCCGCCGTGCGTCATTTCCTGCCGCGGGAGTTGCAGGACCTGCCGTTGCGGGTGGACACGGCCCGGCACGTCCATCGCCCGGGCGCCCACACCCCGGCGGCGGGCCAGAATTTCCTCTACGAACCGGCGACCGGAAGGATCCTGCAGCTCGACGACCGCGAGCTGTTCCGGCGGATCGCCATCAGCTTTCGGATCTGCCGGATTTACGCCCGCGACAACACGCACAACTCCCGCCTGGCCGCCGCCATGGACCGGCTGACCGGCACCGGCGACGCCGACGACGCGACGAACATGTGACCTGTTCGGGCGGCTGGGGATGGGTATAATAAGCTGGTTGTGGTCGGGGCTCGGGGCTGGGGGCTCGGGAAACGAACCCCCAGCCCCGAATCCCCAAATCCCCAGCCCCGAATCCCCAATCCCCAAATCCCCCCATGGCCATTCAGGTTCTCGGCATCAGCGGAAGCCCGATCCTCGACAGCAACACCGATCGGGCCGTGAAGTGCATCCTCAGGCATACGGAGCTGGAAACGCAGTTCATCAAGCTCAGCGAGTACGACTTCTCGCCGTGCCGGGCCTGTTTGGGGTGCGTCAACAGCAACGAATGCGTCCTGCAGGACGACGCGCGGGGATTGGCCATGCTCTTCCGCGACGTGCCGGCCTTCGTGCTGGGGGCCTATACGCCCTACAGCAGCCTCGACGCCCGAACCAAGGCGTTCATCGAGCGGATGTACTGTTTCCGACACATGGGCATGGGCAACGCGGGCAAGGTGGGCGTGTCGGTGATCACCACGGCGATCCGGCCCGGGATGCCCCGGTTGCCCGCGGCGGCCGAAACGGCGACCACGCAGATCGGCTACTGGATGATGGAAGAGGGCATTCGGAACCTCGGTTCGCTGGTCATCGAGGGCAACGTGCCGTGCATCCGCTGCGGCCGCGGCGACGCCTGCCCGGCCAGCGGCGTGAAAATGCTCCACGGCCCGGACGCCACCGTCAAGTCGATCGGCGTCAGCACGTTCGAGAACAACGAGGCGTGGCTGGCCGCGGCGCGGGAGCTGGGCGAAAAGATTCGCGCGGCCGTGTTGGATGGGTAGGGGGAGAAAGTAGCGAAAGTAGGCCGGAACAAGCGCAGCGCAGTTCCGGCACGTGGCTTCATCCGACCTTGCCACACCAAATGCCGGAACTGCGCTGCGCTTGTTCCGGCCTACACAACCTGCCCCAAGGAGCGCTCGCCTTGTCCGACACCTCGCCATGGAAGACCGGGCTGCTCGCCTCGGGCTTGCCCTTGGAGTCCGAAGTTGCCGCGCTGCTGGTCGGTGCGGGCTTCCGCGTGGATACGGATTTCAAGTTCCGGCGTCCCGAGGGCGAGGCGACCGGGGAGTCTTCCGTGCCTCTACGCGCCCGGGCGGCGGCTCCGCTTTCCGATCCCGAGCGGGCGGCCGCATCGGTCGACCTGTTGTTCGAGTGCCGGCACCGCGATCCGCAGACGGCCTGGCTGTTTCTGCCCGAGGTGAACGAGCCGAGCCGTTCGCCCGTGGTGAAAGGAAACACGATTCGCGTCGTCGATAAGTTTTCGCCGTACGCCATGGACCCAAGCGCAACGGCCGGCTTCGACGTCCAAATGCCGATTTGCCGCAAGGGCCTGGAGATCGAGGCCGGGCACGGGAACGTCTGCCGGCGCGAACCGGACGGTGGGCTCGAACAACTGCAATACGTGTTGCCCCGGTTGTTGATCGAAGCCATCTCTTCGCATCTCGGCGGTCCGCCGGGCAAGAATGCGCCGTTTATGTTCTGTCCTATCTTGTTGACCACGGCGCGGCTGCTGGTGGCCGACAAGGGGATGAGTGCCGAGAGCGTGGAACGGGCCGTCGGGCTCGAGGAGTTGGCCGAGGAGGTGCCCTGCTTGATCGCCCATCGCGACTTCGGGCCCGATTTCGCGTCTTTCTGTCGGCAGGAGTTCCGCGTGCTCGAAGGACTGGAGAGTCACGACGGCACGTTGATCGTGGAGCGGAAACGGGCCGGCCACTTTCGCAGCGACGCAGAGTTGCCCGTGGCGATCATCGAATCCCTGATCGCCGGCCGGCCCGAGTGGCTGCAACGCTTCTTCACGCAATTCGTCGTGTGTACGGCATCCAAGCTGCCGGCGCTGATCGAGTCGATCCGGCGCGCGGTCGACGCGGCGGTGGAAACGCGAAAAGGGCTGCCGTGACCTATCCTTGTTCTGGGCGTAGGTCAGGGCTTGCCCTGACGGATGCTCCTGCCGGGCGATCGATTTCGTCAGGGCAAGCCCTGACCTACGGAGGGAGACTCTCATGACGCTCGACGACCTGATCCTGCCCGGCACGCGGCCGGAGGTGTTGGGCGACGGCTATGGGTTCTGCGAAGGGCCGGCCGCCGACGGCGAGGGGAACGTCTACTTCTCCGACGGTAAGAACGACGCGATCCACTGCTGGCGGCCGGGCCAGCCAGTGGAACTGTTCACCGGCGACAGCACCGACGCCAACGGCATGATGTTCAACGCCCGGGGCGAGTTGTACGTCTGCCAAGGGGCCGCTTATCGCGTCGTGGCCTTCGACGTGACGACGAAACACAAGCGGGTGTTGGCCGGAGAGATCGACGGCGTACACTTCAACGAGCCGAACGACCTGGCGATCGACCGCCACGACGGCTTCTATTTCTCCGATCCCAACTACCAGCATCGCGGCCAGCCGACGGTGATGAAACAGGACGTCTACTACTGCTCGGCCGCAGGCCACCTCAGCCGCGTGTCGGCCGTCTGCTTCAAG
>DATLAN010000118.1:0-16530 GCA_035527455.1 Thermoguttaceae bacterium | reverse complement strand
GACCAGCGGGAAATCGGCCCAGCCGTCGACCTGGTGGCTTCTGATCGTCCGCCCGGCCGCCGCGTCGACCGGCCCGCCGAAACCGATTCCCACGCCGGTGATGCCGTGCTCGCCGATCAGCGGCCCGACGGCACGCTCGATCTGCGCGCGGATCCGATCGGCACCACCTTGCGGTTCGACCGGCAACCGCTCGATAACGCTCAGCGGCCCGCCGTCACCGGAGCCGACGCCAAGCTGGAGTTTCGTGCCGCCGATTTCAATGCCGAGGAACATGGGGGCAGTGGGTAGTGGGTAGTGGGTAGTGGGTAGTGGTTGGAGTCGGTTTTGGAAGACCCGTTTAGCGGGCGGGCTTGCCCGCCGTTTCGTTGTGGATGAGAACCATGTTAGTGGAGAGTGGAGAGTGGAGAGTGGTCAGTTGTTCGCTTTTAGTGGGTTTCTTCCTGCAGTGCTTGGCGGCGTCCTTCGTGGACGTCGATTCGTGCGACGATGGCCCAGCCGACCAGGAAGAAGAACAGCAGGCTGAGGATGGCTTGCCGGGGAGTGCCGCCGAAGTAGATGATCAATCCGAAGAGGACCGGACCGAGAAAGCTGGTGGCCTTTCCGGAGAAGTTGAAGAAGCCGAAGAATTCCGCGGTTCGATTCGGCGGGGTCATCATGCCCATGATCGCCCGGCTGACCGATTGGGTTCCACCCATCACCAGTGCCAGCGCCATGGCGAGAATCCAAAACTGGAGTTGCGTGGTCACGAACCAGGCGGCGACCAGCAACCCGACCCAAACGGCCAGGCAGATATTCAGCATGGACTTTTGTCCGATGCGATCGGAAAGCCGGCCGACCAGCACGGCCCCGGGAAAAGCGATGAGTTGCACGACCAGGATCACAAGGCCGAGGTCTCCCACCGAGAAATTCAGAGGTTCGCTCTTGGCAAAAGTCCCGGACTGACTGATGACGGTCTGGATACCGTCGTTGTAGACGAGGAAGCCGAGCAGAAAGAGTGCCAGCATGGGGAACAGGCGGATACGACCGAGTGTGCGGCGGACTTCGCGAAGCGCGGCTGCGGTGGCCTGTCGCAATGGTTCGCGTCGCCGAGGAGGTCGGCCGCGGTCGCGAAGGACCCAAATCACGGGCAAGGTGAACAATCCCCACCAGAGCCCCATCACAAGGATCCCCGCCCGCAACCTGTCGGACAAGTCGGGCAGTCCGATCCGGTCGCCGAACTGGTTGATCAAGATCGCCACGACCAGCGCCGAGGCCCCGCCGAGATACCCCAACCCGTATCCCCACGCGGAGATCCGATTCATCGACTTCTCGTCGGCGAGTTCCGGGAGGAAACCGTTGTAGAACCCCAGCGAGAGTTCGAACATCAAGCAGGTCAGCACGAACAGGGCCGTGACCAGATAGGCAAACTCCGGCGGGACGCAAGCCAGCAAGACCGCGAGCGACGCGCCCGAGAACGCCGTGAAGGCCAGCCATTTTCGCTTGCTGCAGTTGGCGTCGGCCAGGGCCCCCAGCACGGGCGACAGCAGGGCGGCTACCAACATCGACAGGCCGATTCCCCACGCCCAGACCACTTCGCCGGTCTTCTTGGGCCAGACGATTTCCTGCATGTAGTACAACAGAACGGTGATCGAGATCGTCGAGTAGCCGCTATTGGCCCAGTCGTACATCGCCCAGGCGAAGATCTCGCGCGGCCGGTTGGGGGTCGCCGGGGAATCAGTCGTCGAGGATGGGGGGCTTGAATCCATCAACGCATCGTAACAGATCAACGGCGGCCGAATCAACGGCGGCCAGTGGAGCGGAATGAACGATGAATGATGAGCATTCTGCGGGAAAAGTCAATGGCTATTTCGCCAGCTTCACGTCGACGTCGTCGCGGCGGTCGCCGCTTTCCCGCTTGCGGAGGTAGAGCTTGATCGGCACCTCGCCGAAATCCAGCCGGTCGCGAAACACGCCCAAGAGATAACGCCGATACGGCGCGGCCAGTGCCTGGGGATTGTTGCAGAACAAGACGATCGTGGGCGGCTGGCCGGCGACTTGCGTGGCGTAGTAGATCTTGGGCCGGCGGTTGCGGTACAACGGCGGCGGGCTGTGTTCCAACGCCGCCCGTACCAGCTTGTTCAGCCGCGCCGTGGCGATCCGCGACCGCGACTGCTTGAACAGCATCTGCGCGTGATTCAACAGCGCCTTGACGTTCTTGCCCGTCTGGCCCGTGATGAACCCGATCGGCACGTGCCACATCGTACGGAAGGTATCGCGGAGATAGGTCACCCATTTTTCGGTGGGCATGCTGTCGACCAGCAGGTCCCACTTGTTGACCGTGAAAATACACGGCTTGTACTCCTCGGCGATGTAGCTGCACAGTTGCTTGTCGACCTTGCTGATCCGCTGGCCGGCGTCGAAGAACAGCAGCACGACGTCGGCCCGGCGAATGCTCCGCTGGGCCCGGTGCGTGCTGTAGAAATCGACGTCGGTCGAGATGCTTTTCGTCCTGCGAAAACCGGGCGTGTCGATGGCGATGAAGGACTGGCGGTCGAGTTCGAAGCGGACGTCGACGCTGTCGCGGGTCGTGCCGGGCACCTCGCTGACGATCATCCGCTCGGCCTGGACCAGCGTGTTGACGAACGTGCTCTTGCCCGTGTTCCGGCGCCCCACGATCGCCACCTTCATCACCGCTTCTTCGACCGTTTCGTCGTCGGTCGGCTCGGGCAACCGCTTGCCGATCGCTTCGATCAAATCGTCCTTGCCCAAGTTCTGCCTGGTGCTCACCCGCAGCATCTTCCGCCCCAGGCGATAGAACTCGTCGGCCTGGGGATCGAGCCCTTCGTGGTCGGTCTTGTTGGCCAGAACCAGCACGGGCACGGTAATATAGCGGAGCCGTTTGGCGACCTCCTGATCCAGCGGCAGCAATCCCTCGCGGGTGTCGACCACGAACAGGATCACGTCGGCCTTGTCGATCGCCATGCGGATCTGCTGCTCGATGTGTTCGGTCAGGTCGTCGCTGTCCTTGATCCCTATCCCGCCGGTATCGACCAGTTCCGCGTACCGATCGCCGATGTGGACCAATTGGGTCACGCGATCGCGCGTTACCCCGGGCGTGGGGTCGACGATGGCGATCCGCCGCCCGACCAGCCAGTTGAAGACGCTCGACTTGCCGACGTTGGGCCGGCCGACGATCACAACCTGCGGGATTCCCATGGGACCTTTCATCCGGAAAAACGAATTGTCGGCCGGGGGGACCGAGTTGCCCCGGAGCGGTCGACGCGAAGGCTTTCCTCTTCATGATAGTTCGCCCACGAGATCGGGACCAGTCGGAACACCCCCTTCCCAGAGCGAGGGCGCCTGGCCAGATGTGTTGCGCGAGGTGTTGCGAAGCCGCAAGCGGCTTGTTGGTCCCCCCGGTTCCCTCGTGTTGCTGCGGCGCTATACTGTCTGTGAGATCAAGAATTGAGAGATCGAGAATATCGAACGAGAAACCCCGCAGGAATGGAAATGACCAAGCATGCACCATGTCGGGCGTCCGTCGCGGTCGCGCAGAGGCTGGAGAGCCTGCAACGGGCCGGAGTCACCCACCTGGGAAAGGCGCCGCCGGCCTCGTCGCCGAAAGAGGCCCCCTCCGAAAAGGGGATTCTAGCCGACAAGGGGGTGTGCGAGCCGAGTCGGTCGCTCGAGGACGATCGGACAGAGGCACTGGCCGCACTGGCCCGAGAAGTCGCCGCCTGTCAGCGATGTGCCGAACTGGCAGGGACCCGCACGCAAACGGTCTTCGGCGTGGGCAATCCGCATGCCCGGCTCGTCTTCTGCGGCGAAGCGCCCGGGGCCGATGAAGATCGTCAGGGCGAGCCGTTCGTGGGCCGGGCCGGCCAACTGCTCGACAAGATCATCAACGCCATGGGACTGCGGCGCGAGGACGTGTACATCCTCAACATCCTCAAGTCCCGACCGCCGGGCAACCGTAATCCCACGCCCGATGAAGCCGCCAACTGCCGCGAGTACCTCGACCGCCAGTTGGAGATCATCCGGCCGGAGTTCATCTGCTGCCTCGGCGCCGTCGCCGCCCAAAATCTCCTGGATACGGTCAAACCGATCGGCAAGCTGCGGGGTGAGTTCCACGACTACCACGGCATCCGGGTGATCTGCACCTATCATCCGGCCTATCTGCTGAGAAACCCGGCCGCCAAACGCCCCACCTGGGAAGACATCCAAACACTCATGGAGGCAATGGGGATCGAGGAACCGAAGCGATAACAGAGTAGGCCGGAACAAGCGCAGCGCAGTTCCGGCCTACACGGCACGAGCGCTTGACACGGGTTGACGGATAAGTCATGGTAGGCAGATCGGTCGCAACCACAGGCAACGGCACGTATCGAGCACGCAACTGAAGGGAGAACCGAGATGAACGTTACGCGGCGTGGTTTCCTGGCCGGTGCAGCGGCGACGGGCATGGCGTTTGCCGCCCCCGCCGTCCGCGGTGCCCAGAAGAACAAGAAATATCGGACCGCCCTGGTCGGCACCGGCTGGTGGGGAATGAACATCTTCCGCACGGCGATCGAGTCGGGCAGGATCGAAGCGGTCGCCATGTGCGACGTGGACCGAAACCAGTTGGACCCGGCCGCCGCCGAAGTGGAAAAGATGATCGGCTCGGCGCCCAAGAAGTACAAGGACTATCGCGAACTGCTCGAGAAAGAGAAGCCCGAGATCGTCGTCTGCGGCACGCCCGACCATTGGCATCCGCTTGTGGCTATTGCGGCCTGCAATGCGGGTGCCCACGTCTACGTGGAGAAACCGATCTGCCACACGATCAACGAAGGGATCGCCATGGTCAAGGCCGCGCGGGACAACGGCCGCGTGGTCCAGGTCGGCACGCATCGCCGCGCGTCGCCGCACAACATTTCGGCCATGCAATTCTTGAAAGCGGGCAAGCTCGGCAAGATCGGGATGGTGCGGGCCTTCGTTCATTACGGAGGCGGTCCCGGCGTGCCGACCCCGGACAGCGACCCGCCCGAGGGACTCGACTGGGACTTCTGGTGTGGCCCGGCGCCGTTGGTGCCCTTCAACTCGAAGATGCACCCGAAAGGATTCCGCGGCTTTCTCGACTACGGCAACGGCCAACTGGGTGACTGGGGCATCCACTGGATGGACCAGATTCTCTGGTGGACCGAAGAAACCTATCCCAAGAGGGTCGGTTCCATCGGTGGCCGGCACATCAAGGAGGACAACACCGACGTTCCGGACACCCAGGTCGTCCAGTTCGAGTTCGATTCGTTCACCGCCACGTGGGAACACCGCCGTTACGCGGCCAACCACACCGAGAAACACAACATCGGCTGCTACTTCTACGGTACCGAGGGGATCTTGCACCTGGGATGGTTGGACGGCTGGACCTTCTACCCGGAGAACAAGAACCGGCCGATCCTGCACGAAGATCCCCAGCTTCACCAACCCGACCAGCAGAACATTCCCGAGCTGTGGGACGATTTCGTCAACTGCATCGAGTCGGGCAAACGACCGATTTGCGATATCGAGATCGGACACCGCTCGACAACCATGAGCCTGTTGGGTATGCTCTCGATGAAGCTGGGGCGCAGCGTCGCGTGGGACGGCGAGAAACAGGCGATCGTCGGCGACCCGGAAGCGAGCAAGATGCTCTCGCGCCAGTACCGCGCCCCGTGGAAGTATCCCGAGATTTCGTAGGGCTCAACCGTCAAGGGTGGCTCCTTGTCGGAGTTGTTCGCCGGATAATTGGAACGGAGTCCCGCAAAAGGCACGGAGGCCTTTTTTTGGTTCTTCGGGCAATTTCATGGCTGCCGGGCGAAACAGCGGATTCAATTGCCGGACGAGTACGGGTTCCTCTTCTCTGTTCACGACGCTCGAAGACGTGGAATCAGAGAAGAGGAACCCGTACTCGTTCATACCGTCAGGTTCGAAGGACCGGGAATTGAGCCACGAAAATCCCTGAAGGACCTTTTTTTTCGGCCACCCCCATGCACGCACTGATCGCCGTATCGCCGCTGATCGCCGTCTTCTTGTTGCTGGTGTTTCGGCGTTGGCCGGCCAAGAAGACGATGCCGCTGGCCTACGGGATGATGGCCCTGCTGGCGTGGTCGTATTGGCGGGTGGAGCCGGTGCGGATCGCGGCCGCTTCGTTGCAGGGCCTGGTGATCGCCGGTGAGTTGCTCTACATCATCTTCGGGGCCCTGCTGCTGCTGTTCGTGCTGAAGCACTCCGGCGCGGTGGCGGCCATCCGCGACGGCTTCCGCAGCATTTCCCCCGATCGCCGCATCCAGGCGATCATCGTGGCCTGGACGTTCGGGGCCTTCATCGAGGGCGCGGCCGGGTTCGGCACGCCGGCCGCCGTGGCCGGTCCCCTGCTGGTCATCCTCGGGTTCCCGCCCATGGCCGCCGTCACCGCGGCGTTGGTCATCCAGAGCACGCCCGTCTCGTTCGGGGCCTGCGGCACGCCGATCCTCATCGGGGTGGGACGCGGACTCCGCGTGGGCCAGGCCTCGGGCGGCCCGTCGGTGGTCGACGATTTCATCGCCGCCAATCCGGCCGTGGCCGACTACGCCGAAATGCTCGACATGATCGGCGCCCGCGTGGCCGTCGTGCATGCGATCATCGGCGTGGTGATCCCGCTGTTCATGGTCGCGTTGATGACGCGGTTCTTCGGGGCCAATCGCTCCTGGCGCGAAGGGTTGGCCGTATGGAAATTCGCGATCTTCGCGGGCCTCTGCTTCACGGTGCCGTACGTGTTGCTGGGAGTTTTCGTCGGCCCGGCGTTCCCGTCGCTGGCCGGCGGCCTGATCGCGCTGGCGCTGACGGTCACCGCCACCAGGCTGGGACTCTTCCAGCCGCGCCAGCCGTGGGACTTTCCGCCGGAGAAATCCTGGGACCCGCAGTGGCTCAGCAGCTTTCCGCCCGAGAAGAAAGAAGAAGAGCCGCCGAGGATTTCGCTCCCGGCGGCTTGGACGCCTTACCTCTTGGTGGGCGCCCTGTTGGTCCTGGTGCGGCAAGTCCCTGCCATCGTGAGTTTGTTGGCGCAGACGACGATCACCTTCCCGTTGTTGGGAACCGAGATCGAAGCGACGACCGCGCCGCTGAAGCTGCCCGGCACGATCTTCCTGATCGTCTCGCTCTCCTGCCTGCTGCTGCACCGGATGAGCTTCCGCCGGTTCGGCACGGCGGTGGGCGAATCGGGGCGTGCTCTGGTGGGCGCGGCGGTGGCGCTGGTTTTCGCCGTGCCGATGGTGCGGATCTTCATCGAATCGGGCGTCAACGGCGCGGGCCTGGACAAGATGCCCACCGAACTGGCCGCGGCGGTCGCCCGACTGGCCGGCGACGCCTGGCCCGCCTGTTCCGCGGTGATCGGCGCGTTGGGGGCCTTCGTCGCCGGGAGCAATACGATCAGCAACATGACCTTCTCCCTGTTCCAGTTCGAGGTCGCGCGGACGCTGGGCATGTCGCCGCTGTTCATGGTGGCATTGCAGGCGGTCGGCGGCGCGGCCGGCAACATGATCTGCGTCCACAACGTCGTGGCCGCTTCGGCCACCGTGGGCCTGTACGGCCAGGAAGGGGCCCTGATTCGCAAAACCCTGATCCCCACGGTATACTATCTCCTGGCCGCCGGAACCATCGGCTGCGTCGTGTTGCTGTTGTTCTGACAGTCCGCAAGAATCTGGAGGTTCTTCAGGCGATTTCGTGGCTGCCCGACCAGACAGCGGATTCACTTGTCGGGAAAGTACGGGTTCCTCTTCTCTCTGTTCACGATGCTCAGACTGTTCACGATGCTCAGAAGACGTGGAATCAGAGAAGAGGAACCCGTACTCCTCCGTGCGGTCGGTTTCCATGGAGCCGAAATGGAGTCACGAGAATCCCGGAAGAACCAATCTAGAGAATTCCCCGACCAACTCACCCTTGCGGCGAGCTTTCCAACCCCACCCCACCTTGCATTCCAGGAGGCCGCGATGAACTACGCATTCGTGTCGAGTGTTGCTGAATTCTTGCGAATTCCGCTACGTGTTGCGTGTCTGGCCGTTCTGCTCTCGACCGCGAAGGCTCAAGAGCGAACCGATCCGCCGGCCGATTCCGCCGCCGAGCCCTGCCGCGTGCTCGCCGACCGCCGGCTGGAAGAACCGCTCGTCGCGATCGTCGAGGAGTACGCCCGCCTTACCGGAAATCGCATCGACGTGACGTTGCTTTCCGCCGCCGAGATCGGCGCCCGTATCGAGAAGCACGCCGCAAAATGCGACGTCGTCCTCTGCATGGCGCCGGAACCCGACGGAAAAACGCCCGTCGGCTCTCTCCCCGGCACCAAGACGGTCGCCTGGAAATATCCCCAGGACTGGCCCGTCTTCGCGGCCGCGTTGACCGAACACCCGCAGGCGGAGACGCTGATCGCCTTCATCGGCGGTCCGACGGGCCACCGTCTCTGGTCCGAGTCGCAGGCCGGATTCACGATCGTCTCCGGCGAGAACCGGGCCGAGGCCCACGAGTGGGTCGTCCAGAACCGCGTCAAACACACTTATCCCATGACCGCCGCCCGCATGCTCGCCGAGTGCGGAGGGATCCGCCAGGGGATCTGCATCGACGTCGGGTGCGGCACGGGCATGTTGGAGCTGGAACTGGCCAAACGATCCGAGTTCCAGATCATCGGGCTGGACATCGACCCGGACGCGAAGCCGTTGTTCGAGAAGAGGATTCGCGAGGCGGGGCTCGAGAAGCGAGTCTCCTTCGTCCTCGGCGACGCCCAGAAGATGCCCTTCCCGGACGACTACGCCGACGTGATCGTCAGCCGCGGCACGCTGGTCTTCATACCGGACATCAAGAAGTGCCTGCAAGAGGTCGCCCGGGTGTTGAAGCCCACCGGCGTGGCGTTCCTCGGGGGCCGCTACCTTTACACGCCGCAGGTGCACAAGATCTCCACGGAGAAGCTCGAGACGCTCGTCCGCGAGTCGGGCGTTGCCGGCGCGCGGGTGATCGACGCCCGCGGCCAGTGGGTGAAGATCGTCGGCCCGGCGGCCCCCGAAGCGGCGCAGCAGTTCCAGGGCGGCCCCCATATGCTGGCCAACCGGTTCATCGCCGATTACGCGATCACCGAAGGTCGGTGCCTGCTGATCTGCGGCAGCGACGGCGACCTGCAGCAGGCGTTGCAGAGCGGATTTGCCGACGTCACCGAGTTGCGGATGGTCGCTTTGTATTCCTCCGAGGAGATCGCCGCGGCGGCCGAAAAGCGAATCGGCGAGGCGAAGCTGGCCGATCGCATCGCCTGCAAGGTGGGGGGCATTGGGGCCCTGCCTTTCGACGAGGGCTCGTTCGATCTGGTCGCGGGCGTGGGGCCCATGTTGATCTTCGAGAAGGACAAGGAGAACGCCATGCGCGAGGTCCACCGCGTTCTGCGGCCGGGCGGGGCGGCCCTGATCGGCGGACGATTCCTCGGCATGCCCGACTGGCGAAAAGTCCCCAGCCCCGTGCTCCGCGACGCGGCCGCCCGGACGGGCATCCCCACCATCCGGGTCTACGATGACATGGGCCAATGGGTCGAGATCCGCAAGGGCGTCGGGGATCGGGACCTTCGCGACTGAAAATCCAGCCGCTTGCGGCTTCGCAACCCACGAATCCAACAACAACTTCATCCATCAGGAGATCCCCCATGCAACGCTATCCGCTCCGTTCGCTCCTGCCGGCCCTATGTGCCGGCGCCGCATTGTTCTTCTCGCTCGTCTTCACGCTCGACCCGGCCCTCGGCGCCCAGCCGAGAAACAATAAGCAACCACGCGCCGCCAAAGAGAAACCGGAAAAGAAGCCGACTCTCTCCGGCCAAACCAAACGCATCGGGCAGGAACAGATCCTCGCCGTCATCGACGGCGATCCCGAATTGGCCGTCGAACGCTGCCTGGGCATCCTCGAAATCGAGCCGAACCACCTCGAATCGCTCTACAACCTGACGATCGCCCTGGCCCATCTGGGCAGACAGGAGGAGGCCGTCGCCACGATGCAACGGGCGCTGGCCGCCGGACTGCCGCCGGGGCGTTTCGTCGCCGGGCCCCGCGGTCTGCTCGAACCGTTGGCCGAACACCCGGAATTCCAGAAGCTGCTGGCCGCGCACGCCGAGAAGCTGATCCACGGGCCGATGCTCGGATGCGTGACCGATCGCAGCGCGAAGTTCTGGGTCCGCACGGCCGAGGAGGTCTCGGTCCAGGTCCTCCTGAGGCATCCCGGGGACCTGAGCGATCCGATCAAGTCGGCCACCGTGTTCACCGAGGCCGAGCGCGACTTCACGGCCGTGGCCGAGGTCGAGCGGCTCCAGCCCGATACGGTTTACTATTACGACGTGCTGCTGAAGGGGAAATCGCAACTCGGGTCGCAGTTTCCATCGTTCCGCACGTTCCCGCCGCAGGGCGAGCCTGCCCGATTCCAGGTCGGCTTCGGCGGCGGGGCCGGCTACACGCCGAAGCACGAGGGCATGTGGAACACGGTCGCCTCGCACGACCTCACCGCGTTCCTCCTGCTGGGCGACAACGTCTACATCGACAACCCCACGCGGCCCGACGTGCAGCATTACACGTACTATCGCCGGCAGTCGCGGCCGGAGTATCGCCGGTTCGTGGCCTCGACGCCGGTCTTCGCGATCTGGGACGACCACGACTTCGGCGTGAACGACTGCGTCTACGGCTCGAAGATCGACGAGCCGGCGTGGAAGCCGGAGGTCTGGCGGGTGTTCCGCGACAACTGGAACAACCCGGCCTACGGCGGCGGCGAGCGCCAGCCCGGCTGCTGGTTCCGCTTCTCCATCGGCCAGGTCGACTTCTTCATGCTCGATTGCCGCTTCTATCGCGACAGTCCGAATCTGGAGAACCCCAGCATGCTGGGCCGGGCACAGAAGGCCTGGCTGTTTAAGGAACTCGAACGGTCCGAGGCGACGTTCAAGGTGCTGGCCTCCTCGGTGCCTTGGGTGCTGGAGGCCAAGGGCGACAGCCTCGACACGTGGCGCGGGTTCCAGGCCGAGCGGCAGGAGATTTTTTCCTTCCTGGCCAAGGAGAAGATCGACGGCGTGATCCTGCTTTCGGCCGACCGGCATCGTTCCGACCTGTGGCGGATCGAGCGCGAGGGCGCCTATCCGCTCTACGAATTCGAGAGTTCCCGGCTGACCAACGTCCACACCCACGGCGTCATGCCCGGCTCGCTGTTCGGGTACAACGAGAAGTGTTCGTTCGGCCAACTCACGTTCGACACGCTCAAGCCCGACCCGGAGGTGACGTATCGGATCTACAGCATCGACGACGAGTTGATCCACACCCAAGTGGTCAGAAAGAGCGAGATCTCCGGCCCATAGCCGCTTGTGACCCGCGTTCGAGTTCCCTGCTGTCAGGGAAAGCGTGAGTCAAGGAACTTGCACGATATGCCCATTCCAAACGCTCAGTCCGCCTTCATCCCGCCGGAGAAGCTTACCCAGTATCTTCTGAACGTGACTCATCCTGTGGGCAGTCCCAAAGCGCGATGGTTCATGTCACTCGGATACCATCCCGACAATCCCGATCAACTCGGCGTCGATCTCCTCGATATCGTACGCAAGAGTTCCGACTATGTTGACGAAGTCACGGAGTTTGGCGTAAAATATACTGTACGGGGCCGGCTGGAGTCTCCCAACGGCAGCCTCGTCCATGTGCGGTCCGTGTGGATTACCGAGACAGCGACGCCGCAACCGCGACTCGTTACGGCGTATCCCGATAAAGAGCCAGAAAATGAATGAGCACGATACGGTAGTGTTGGTGCGATCGTTGCCCGATCAGGGCCTTCAGTCCGGTGACGTCGGCTCGATTGTGCACGTGTACGATGGCGGGAACGGTTTCGAAGTCGAGTTCGTCGCAGGCAGCGGAGCGACTGTCGCCGTGGTCACGCTTGAAGCGGGCGATATTCGGCCGGTCGCCACCAGCGAGATTCTACACGTCCGCGAGATTCCCGCATAACCCTCCGATAGGCGTTTGCGACTCAGAAACTCACTCCCATCTGGTTCCCAAGCTCCAGCTTGGGAACCGGGGGAAAGCGTTCCACATGGCGTCACGCGGTGGTGCAACCCCGTTGGGGTTGATGTTGTTTTGCTCGACCGTTACCCAGGGTGCGCTGCGCGACCCTGGGCTTCGGTGTGAAACGCCTACGGCGTAAAGCCGCTCGCGGCTTAGCAATCACAACGCCGCCAAGAAAAGCCCTTCCCGCGGTCCCAACGTGAGCGTTCCCTCGACAGGGGATCCGTCGTTGGTCTGGGGGTCCTGCTTCGATGAACCCTGCAAACGGCGGAACTTCTCGGGTCAACCGACGCCCATCACACCGTCCACGGTTCGCGCATCGGCCGGGACCGCATGCGGTTGGCCTCGTCGTCGCCGATGAATTCTTCGCGAGCCGGATCGAAGCGGAGTTTTCGGCCGAGCTTCCACGCAATGGCCGCCGCGTGGCAGGCGATGTGCGACTTGCGCATCACGTCCGCGTTGGCGGCCGTGCGGCCGCGCGTCTTCACGGCGTTGAAGAAATCGCGGACGTGCGTGTCGGTCGAGGTTCCCGCCAAGGTGGGCGCGGGCAGTTCGGGGCGAAGGGAGTCGAGCGAAACGTCGATCCGGCCCGTGTCGCCCGTCTCGACCCAGCCTTCGTCGCCCTCGAACCGGACCGGGCAGGTTCCCAATCCCAGCCAGCCCGTGCGGCGAAGAATCAGCTTCACCCCGTTGGCGTATCGGCAGGCGATCGCGTTATCGCCCTCGACGTCCAACGGTTCGTACTCGACGGGCGTCGTTTCGTCGGCCTGGTTGGCCCATTGGCAGAGGTCCACCGTGTGGGCTCCCCAGTCCAGGAGCTTGGCCCCGGAGTCGAAGTCGTAGTAGCCGCGCCATCCGCCGTCGACGTACCGCTGATTGTAAGGCCGCCACGGCGCCGGCCCCAGCCACATGTCCCAGTCGATCACGTCGCGCGGCGGTTCCGGCTGGGCCGGAAGCCAGTCGTGGCTGTCGCTCAACTGGTAGATCGACGCATGGAGCGTGTGCAGCCTGCCGAGCCGCCCGGTCCGGGCGAGTTTCACGGCGTGGATGAAATTCGAGATGCTGCGGCGTTGCGTTCCGGCCTGAAACACCCGGCCGGTGCGGTGGATGCAATCGGCCAGCCGCTGGGCCAGTTCGATGGAGATCGCGCACGGCTTCTCCGAATAGACGTCCTTGCCGGCCTCGGCCGCCAGCATCGAGGCCGAGGCGTGCCAGCGGTCGCCCGTGGCGATCAACACGGCATCGACGTCGTCGCGATCGAGCAACTCGCGGAAGTCGCGATAGGCGGCGCACCGGTCGTCGCCGTTGTGCCGGTCGGCCATCTGCTTGACGGCTGCCCGACGATCGGCCCGAACGTCGGCGATCGCCACGAACCGCACGTCGGGCTGCGGCAGCATGGTACTGAGGACGTATCCTCCGCGGTTTCGGATCCCGATGCCGCCCAGCAGGATCCGCTCGCTGGGCACGACCACGCCGCCGCGGCCCAAGGCCAACGAGGGCACGATCCACGGCGCGCTCACGGCGGCGGCGGCCGCCCTCTTCAGGAAACGCCGCCGGCCCAGGAATCTGTTCGTTCTCACGTCGTTCTCCTCTTGCGCTGAGAGCGTATTGCGTTGACGGAAGGGAAAGCGGCCGCCGAAGCGGTGCAGGTCCTCTTCTTCGACGCCTTTCCGAATCGACCGCCCGATGGTGTTCCCCCAGAGTCGCATTATACCGCAAGCGGGACGCTCCTCAAAACGTTCAGGGAATTCCCCCACGAGGCGACATCGACCGAAACGCCCGCAACCATTGTGCGATCAGGGCCCCTTTCAGGTCACCTTGGCGCTGGTTCTCTTCGATCGTTTTGCCCCAGTAGAAGCTGATCCACCCGTCGGCGTGCTGGCGCGATCCGTCAATGAACGCCTTCAACTCCTCGACGCTGCAACGCAGCGGAAACGTCTCTTCGATCACCAGCGGTTTGCCGATCTCGTAAACCTTCAACGCAGCCAGTGCGTCGTCGACCCGGTCCTTCTCGGGATAAAAATGCACGCTGACGAAATCCAGCGGCCCGCCGACCTCGGGCGAATAGAACAGCGGTTTGGCGCCCTTGAAGGTCAACGCCCAGGGGATCACGCCCACGGTGATCATGTGGCGCCGGTCGACCCGGCGAATCGCCGTGGTCAGATTCTCGACCCAAGCAGCGGCGACCTCCGCTCGCGTGCGGCCGGCCAGATCCAGGGCGATCCGCTGCACGAAGTACTTGCCGCCGAACTCGCCGGCCAGCCACTCGGTCTCGGCCTTCTGCCCCGGCAGGATCGGCTCGTTCATCAGGTCGTAGCAGAAGACGGCCGGACTGTCTTTGCAGACCTCGGCCACCGCCCGCCAGAATCGCGACTGGACGTCCCAGCGCTGGTCCTCCTCCAAGGCGTCGTACCACGCCGGCACGTCCTGTTTGTGATAGCAGCCCAGCCCCGTCACGTCGAGGTACAGTCCGGTCCGCTCGGCCAGCCGCACGAGCATGGCCAATCGTTCGAGGCCGGCCTTGTCGGGCTGATCGGGGGTCTTCATGAACCTGGCGAGCTGCAGGTGAATCCGCACCACGTTGGCGCCCAACTGCTTGATTTCCCGAAAATCCTCGGCCACGACTTCCCAATGCTCGTGCCAGTAATCCTCGAGCAGGCTTCCGGCGTCGTCGTGGTCGTAGTTGACTCCCCACACCACGAACTTGCGGCCCGAGGGGGAAGCAACGAAGTGCGTCCTATCCCGACTCGGCCGAATCCACTCCAGATTCTCGGGCTCCGAACCGACGCCCTCCGCCGGCTTCTGCTGCGAGAGGCAAGGCTGAGCAAGTGCGAGCGAGACGATCAGGCTGACCAGGAAGACGACAATCGAGGTTTTCTTCATGGCGGCGACTTTCACTCGGTCCATTCGGGGCTTGCAACCGCGGCCCGAGGACGACTTGTTTCTCGGTTCTGCTTCGACAACAATAGACCATACTACCAACGCGAGCTGCAAGCGGCGAGTGGAAAACGGGGACTGGCTCCGAGCCGCAAACCGCGTGAGAGTTGCGAAGGAACGCTGCCGGCTCGGTGCCTGTCCCCTTTTTCCACGGCCAACTCGAACCACCGGGGAACCGTTCCATGATGAAACGAACCATCCTGACCGCGCTGCTGATTCCCGCCATGGCCGCTGCCGCGTTTTGCCGGGAGCCGGTACTGCTGATCGACGCCGAGAAGCCGCTGGAGGGCTGGGAGTTCGGCAACGGGCCGGAATTTCCCGGGGCCCGGGGCAAGTTCGAGGTGGCGCCGGAGCCTTTTCGCGACCAGCCTGTCTTGAGCCTCTACGGCGACTTCACCCAGGGCGGCAACTACGTGCAGGCCCAGATCGCCCTGCCGAAGGCCCCGCTGGACACGCTGACCTTCTGGGTGAACTCGCCGCCCGGCTCCGAGCGCCTGCCCATCCGGCTGATGGACGCCGAAAACCAGGTCCACCAACTCAACCTCCGGCTGAACGAGAAAGGCGGCTGGCAGCAGATCGTCCTGCCCGTCGAAGATTTCTTCAAGAAGATGGGCACGCCCGAGGCGCTGGACATCGTCACGCGCTACGAGACATGGGACGGCGTCCAGGACGCCCAACGGCACCAGAAAGAACTCCCCTCCAGCCCGAGCCTGGCGATCCTGGCTTCCCGCGCCATGGGCGGCGAGCAGGGCACGCTCTTGTTCAGCGACGTGCGGTTCTATCCCAGCGACGAAACGGCGACCTCCGTCGCCAAGACCATCCAATTGGACGAAATGCTCCAGGCGGGCGAGATCGATTGGGGGTTCAATCTCGGCCAGGAGTTCGCCGGCGCCCAAGGCGGCCTCGACCTGGTGGCCGATCAACCCGAGGCCGGCAAATACGCCATGCGGCTGCACGCCGATTTCACCGCCGGCGGCGCGTACGTGGGCGTGCGAAAGTCCTTCTCGCAGTTGAACGTCGAGGCGATGAACGCCATTCGCATGAAGCTGCGTTCGACCACCGCCAAGTCCTACGCCCTGCGCCTGGTCGACGGCACCGGGCAGTGCCACCAACGCAAAGGGATTGCCCTGAGCGCCGACGGCAAGTGGCACGACGTGGAGATCATCCCGACCGAAATCGCCGGCGGGGAACATTGGGGCGGCGCGAACGACGCCGCGTGGCACGACCCGGTCAAGCTGATCGAGCTGATGCTCAACGTCGAATCGGACACGGGGAAGAAACCCGAGCTGCTGATTTCCGACATGCGGGCGGACGTGACCGTCAAGGCAAGCGTCCAGCCGGCGGCCTTCGCCGAAGGTTTCCAGTCCGAGCCGCCGCTGGCCGGTTGGCAGACCGCCGGCGTCGTTCGGCTGGACGCCCCCGGACACGGCGGCCAGGGCAAGGCCCTGGTCCTCGAGCGGACATTGGACGCCCTGCAAACCGAAACCCGGGCGATCGGCCGGCCCTTCGACGTGCAGGCTGGCATGTGGCAGGTGCAATACGCCGCGAAGACCGAACTCCACTCGCCCGACAA
>DATLAN010000117.1:0-10449 GCA_035527455.1 Thermoguttaceae bacterium | reverse complement strand
GGCCACCAGCCGCTTGCCCACCTGCGGCGGCATCGTGAATCGTCCCGTGGTGACTCCGGCCCCCGTGTCGGGCGTTCCGCTGTAGTTGCGGGAGCCCCACCTGGCGATGGGCCGTTTCCACAACAGCACGCCGCTGAAGGCGTCTCGCGCGACCAACGCCCATTGGTCCGGGACGGTGGCGTCGACGCAGGGGAGCGTCTCGTCGCAAATGGAAAACAGCCGCCCGCCGGCCGAGACCATGGCGCTGACGCTTGGCGTCCAGCCGTGGCTTCGGGCCCAGCGCGGTCCGGCCGTCCATTGCATATGCCGCGGCGGTCCCACCACCGAGTCGGCGGCCACGGCGTTGCCCCCGGCGTCGTGCAGGTGGTGCGTCCATTGGTCGATCTCCGCGGGCCACGGCTTGACCTGTTGCGTCCACCGGCCGTCGGCGAGAATGCACGCGGTCCCGCCGGGAGCCAGCACGCGCATCACCTCGGCCATCGTGACGCCGGCCAACTCCTCGGCGACCAGGAGGTTGACGAGGTTATCTGCATAGGGCAACGACTTGCCGTCGAACGCATCGACGGAGACCGGCCCGTAGACGCCCAGGGAACGGATGTGTGCGCGGGCCTTTTCGACCTTTTCGGAATCGACGTCCAAGCCGTGGACCAGATAGCTATCGGCGCTGCGCAGCGCGGCGGTCAAAACTCCGTCGCCGCAGCCGAGATGGACGACCAGCCCGCCGCGGCACCCGGCGTCTTCGGTGAGCTTCGCGGCAAGCGCGTTGGGCTGCGGGGCTTGCTGTGCCATGACCGGAGCACTGTTGATGTTCCATGCGGCGCACAGAAACAGTGTGCCCGCCAACATCGAGAAGAAACGCAGTCGAGTCGTCTTGCACGTCATGACTTGGATCTCCGAATCATTTCTCTCATAACAGTCCGAGTACCCGGCTTGTGCACAGTATTGCACAAGTTCGAGCGTACATATAGAATACTACCTTCCCCAGTATCCTATCCGGCTTTTCCCTTGTCAAGATCGCACGGAGCGCAACAGTGACCAAACCGGGTGACGAGCGCAGCACATCGCTCGAAGACGTCAAACAATTAGGGCTTTTTGCCGCCATCGCGAGCCTGGGCTACGTTTTCTGGGTCGTCGGCGCGATGGAAATGGTAGAGCGGCTGGCGTACTACGGCGTCAAGGCGGTCGCCGCGCTGTACGCCACGGCGCCGAAGTCGGAAGGAGGACTGGGCGTAACGCCCGGCGAATTCGGCGTCCTGCTGATGCTCTGGGCGTTGGTCCAATCGATTCTGCCGGTCTTTACCGGTGGCCTTTCGGATCGGTTCGGGTACAAGCCGACGATCTTCGTCTCGACGGTCGTCAAGATTCTCGGCTACGTCACGATGGCCATCTTTCACACCTACTGGGGTTTCTATGCCGGTGCAGTGATCCTGGCTTCGGGAACGGCCATTTTCAAGCCGGGAATTCAGGGAACCCTGGTCAAGAGCACCAACCGCACCAACAGTTCCATGGCCTGGGGAATCTTCTACCAGACGGTCAATATCGGTGGATTCCTCGGCCCGATCGTGGCCGCGCGAATGCGATCCGATTTCGCCGAGGTTTCGCCCGCCTTTGGGTGGACCATGGTGTTTGTCACCTGTGCGTTGATCATCAGCGTCAACTTCCTGTTGCTGCTGACCTATCGAGAGGTGGGCAAGGAAGAGCGGCTCGAACGTGCCCGACTCCGGCGAGAAGGCAAGCTGCAACAGAGGAACCTCGCGGTCGAGTCGATCCGGGAGTTGACCAAGCCTCACGTATTCACGTACCTGCTGGTTTTCTCCGGGTTCTGGTTCATGTTCAACGCGCTGTTCGACGTCCTGCCGCTGCACATCCGCGACTGGGTCGACCGCAGCGACATCATGAACACGCTGTTCGCCGAAGGCCGCACGGACAGCCCGATCGCCAAGTTCCTGTTGGGAATGAACAAAGACGGTACGGATATCAATCCGGAAGGCATGCTCAATCTCAACGCCGGACTGATCATGATCACCTGCTTTTTCTTCGCCTACGTCAGCGGCTTGATGCGGGCGACGACGAGCATGGTCGTGGGCACGGCAATGGCCACGTTCGCCCTGTTCGCCATCGGCAACGCCACCACCGGTTGGATCATGGTCGCCGTCATCGCCATCTTCAGCATCGGCGAAATGCTATCGAGCCCGAAATTCAGCGAGTTCATCGGCAACTTCGCCCCCCACGACAAGAAGGCGATGTACCTGGGGTTCTCGCAGATCCCGCTGGCCGTCGGATGGACCCTGGAAGCGTTCCTGGGACCTTGGCTCTACGGCGTGTTTGCCTCGAAGGACGCCTTCTCGCGAGAACTGCTGCTGGAGCGCTTGCAGTCGGGCAGCGCCTCGTTGCCGACCGGAACCGGGCTGACGGAACTGGCAGACGGTTCCACGCTGAAAATCACAGAGATTCAACAACTGGGCACGGAAAGCGCCCGGCAACTCGTCGAGCAGATCCCCCAAGGCGAAGCCTTCAACTGGCTGGTGACGATGACCGGTGATTCATCCAAGGCACTGACCGACCTGCTGTATCAGACCCACGACATTCAGATGGTCTGGTACATCATGGGCTGCGTCGGCATCGTCTCGGCGATGGGGATCTACGTCTACGGGAAGTGGATTCTGAAACTGGCCAAAGAGGGGAAGCCGTTGGGTTAGCCGGGAAAATGCGTAGGCCGGAACAAGCGCAGCGCAGTTCCGGCAATTGGTGTGGAAACGCCGCATGAAACCAATTGCCGGAACTGCGCTGCGCTTGTTCCGGCCTACTTTGCTACTTTGCTTTGACGGGACGGCCGTGCCGTCGAGACGATACGACGGGCACGGCCGGTTACCGTCGCGGACCGCCTCTGCCGCCCGGTCCACCGCCGGGTCCGCCGCCTCGCCCGGCTCCGGCACCTGCGCCGCCGCCGCCAAAACCGGCGGGACCGCGCGGGGCCTGTCCTCCGCCGGCCATTCGGGCGGCTTCCTGCCGATCGATGGCGCCGTCGTTGTTGGCGTCGGCACGTTGGAGGAGAAGCTGCATCGGCTGGGGCATTTCATCCTTGTCGACCTTGTTGTCGCCGTTGCGGTCGAAGCTCATGATCCGCTCGACGATGAGCTGCAGGTTGGCACCACCCATGCCGCCTTGCCCAAAGCCACCTTGTCCCATACCACCTTGTCCCATACCACCTTGTCCCGGGCCACCTTGTCCGAAGCCACCCGGTCCCATGCCACCCGGTCCCATGCCACCCGGCCCGAAGCCACCGCCCATGCCGCCTTGCCCCGGAGGGCCGAACGGCGGCCCCATTTCCTCGCGATCGACCTTGCCGTCGCCGTTCTTGTCGAGCTTCTTCAAAGCGGCCACGGCGCTGTTGATCTCCTTGGCCGAGAGTTCGCCGTCGCCATCGGCATCCAACGCGGCCAACAGGGGCGACATCATCATTCCGGGCCCCATGCCGCGTCCCTGAGGACCGCCGCCGGGTCCCGGTTGCGCGCCCGGAGGTCCTCCTCCACGGCCCGGAGGTTGGGCCACCACAGCGCCGGCCCACAGCATCAATGCGGTGATACCCACCAAGGCAGTTGTCCCACGTTTCATCGGTTTCTCCTGTCAATTCGAGAAAGAGAAGGCTTTCGATCCCCGCCGTCTGCCGGAGATCCGTTTCCCCAGGTTCCTGCTATGACCTAAACGCAGATCCTCGTCCATTATTGCAGAACCGTAGGGGAGCCGTCAAAGGACGGTTTCGTACGTTGCTGATGTAGGGCGTTCCCTACAAGAGTTGCCTTCGCAGCGCCCCTTCGAGCAAGTAGCTCTCCAGCAGCTTGTCCGCCGCCTGCGATCGGGCGGTCTGCATTTGGCAAGATCGATTCCCGGTATTCGCCGGATCGCATACCTCGAGCCACGGCATTTCGGCCGGCGACACCGGCGCGTCGAAATCAACTCCTTCCGCCGGCGACGCTGCCGCCAACGGCACGCCGCCCGGCGGCTCGATCCGTTGCAGCAGGCTAACGAAAGTGGTCTGATGCTCCCGGGCCAGCAACACGTCGGTGACGTTGACTCGGCCGTCGCGGTCGAAATCGTACGCGAAGTCGATCGCCGCCGGGTCCAGGAAACTCCGCGGATTGTTGCGAGCCAACAGCAGATCGACGGTCGTCACCTGCGTGTCGGCGTCCGAATTGCCCGCCTCGGCCACCGCGTTGCCCAAGTAGAACACGTCGTTTTCGGCAAGTCCCACGGTGTCGGCCAGCGCGGTCACCTGCAACCATCGATCGCAGATCGCGTAGTCTTCCCAAACGAAGGTCACTCGATCGGAACCGCCTGTCCCGGCGCCCTCGCGGACCGTCACGGCGACCGGTGGCGGAGCGGGCGTCCAACCGCTCGGATCGCTGTCGTTGCCCGTGCGGAACGTGAAGTACTCGCCCAGACTATCGATGCTCAGACCGTCCAGGTCGGCCGGATCCGTCAGATCGACCATGATCCCGTTGATACCCCGGGCGTAACTGGTGTAGTTGACGAAGCCGGCCCTACCGCCGGGCAACAAGGCCGTCTTGTCCGTGGCAATGGCGTTATCGTCGTTGGCGTTGGCGCTGGCGTCGTTGCCGTCGAAGGCCGAATGATTGTAGAAGACGTGGCGGCCGGCGATTTCAGCGCGGATCTCGGGAAGCGTTCGCGTGAACAGGCCGGCAGCCTCCAACGTGCCCTGGGTGGAAACGTTCACCACCACGCCGTCGTCGGTGGTCATCTGATCCTGAAAGTCCACCGGCAGCGTCAGGACCGCCCGGTAGGTGGCCGCGTCGTCGACGACCGTCAACAGCGAGACGTCGACGTGGCCGGTCATGTCGCCGGTGGCTTCCATCGGTTCGTCGGCGAGGTTGATGGTCACGGGTGCGAACTGCTGGCCGATCAGCCCGGTCCCCGAGGCGTGGAACTGGCCGTTGTCGAGGATCAGTACGTGCTCGGCCGTGTTGAAGGCACCGTCGGTGACCGTGCCCGGCGGGTTGGGCGTATCCAGCGTGCCGGAAATGTCCGTGCCGGTGATGTTGATGCCGCCGACGAAGATGACGCTCATGTTGAACGCCACGTCGCTGAGATAAACGATGCCGCCGTTGAGGGTCAGCTCGTCGACGTCGGTCACGGCAGCGGTGGCGGGGTCGAACTCGACTCCCACCGTGGCCAACACGTTGCCCGTCACCGTTGCCGTGTCGGAGTCGCTCAGGTTGAAGCCGGAAACTTCGACGGTGACGGAGATGTCCAACGTGTTCGTCTGCGGGGTTGCGGGCGTCAACTGCAACTCGACGAAGGTTGCAACGCTATCGGCGGGAAGCGGGTCGGCTGCCTCCGGGGAGAAGTCCGCCTCCAGCGGCGAACCGTCGGACAGCAGCGGCACGCCGTCGAGCAGCGTTCGGCTCTCCAGCCGTTCCAGGCCGAGCCGTCGCGGGCGTGCGAAGCCGGGGCGACAGCCCGGAGATGTTCGGCGGCGATCACCGGAACGAGCATTTCGGGCTCTCATGTCAAGCTCCCCGGATTTCAGGACCCGAAGGCGGTCGCGCGATGTGCCTTTCAGTCTAACCCCATGCCTGCCGGCCCGTCAAGCGAATGGAGAAAGAACGGGGGCCCCAGTCCAATGGCCTCGCACGGCGAATATGGTATATTGATAGCGAGCAGGAAAGAGATCTGGCCCGGTTTTTCGCCCTATTCGCGGGTGTTTCGAGGGATTCGCCGGAAAAATGGAAGATCCGACCGCCGCCGTCCCGCCGGGACACGAGAATCTACGGGCCTTCTGGGACCAACTGGACGACGCCCAACGCGACCGGCTGCTGTGTGAGGTCCGCGAAATCGACTTCGACCTGATCGAACGGCTCTATCAGGGCAGGAACGATCAGCACGATTTGCGGGATCTCTTGAGCCGGGCGAAGCCGCCGCCGGCGTTTCGGCTCGACACGGCCCGGAATCGCTTCACCCCGGAACAGGCCCGGCAGCGAGCCGAGCGGGCGCTTCGAGAAGGGCTGTTCGGCGTGATCCTGGTGGCCGGAGGACAGGGAACCCGGCTGGGCTTCGATCACCCCAAGGGCATGTTCCCGCTGGGACCGGTCTCCGGCCGGTCGCTGTTCCAGATCCACGTCGAGAAGATTCTCGCGGCGACGAATCGCTACGACGCGCGGATTCCGCTCTACCTGATGACCTCTCCCGCCACGCACGAGGAGACAGTCCGGTTTTTCGATGAGCATGACCGCTTCGGCCTGGCCGAGGAGGACCTGAACATCTTCTGCCAGGGCACGATGCCCGCGGTCGACGAAGCCACCGGCAAAGTGCTGCTCGATCGGCCGGATCGGGTGGCCGCCAGCCCCGACGGACACGGCGGCATGCTCGCGGCATTAGCCCGTAGCGGCATGTTGGATGACATGCACCGGCGCGGTATCCGGCACCTGTTCTACTTGCAGGTGGACAATCCGCTGGTCGATATCTGCGGGCCGCAGTTCCTCGGATATCACCTGCTGTGCGACTGCGAGATGTCGACCCAGGTGATCGCGAAGCGGGAGCCGTTCGAGAAGGTGGGCAACGTGGTGCAGGTGGACGGGAAACTGATGGTGGTCGAATACAGCGACCTGCCCGACGACGTCGCCCGGCGACGCCGCGCGGACGGCACGCTGGAGATTTGGGCCGGCAGCATCGCCGTCCACGTGCTGGATCTCGGCCTGCTGGGCCGCGCGGCCGAGAGCGCCGAGGCCCTGCCGTTCCATTTGGCGCACAAGAGAGTGGCCTACGTCGATCCGTCCGGGCGGAGGATCGAGCCGCGGCGCCCCAACGCGATCAAGTTCGAGCGATTCATCTTCGACCTGATGCCGCTGGCGGCCCGTGCGATCGTGGTCGAAATCGATCCGGACGAGGGTTTCGCTCCCTTGAAGAACGCCTCCGGGGCCGAGCAGGACACGGCCGAGACCGCCAAGGCCGCGATGGTCGCCCAGCACCGCCGCTGGCTCGAAGCGGCCGGCATGGAAGTCGCCGAAGGCGTGGCAGTCGAGATCTCACCGCTCTGGGCCCTCGACGCGGCCGAAGTGGCCGAGAAGATCGAACCGGGAATGAAGGTGACCGAGGCAATGTATTTTCATTGAAGGGGAGAGGAGTTGCTGGGATTTCAGATTTATGATTTCTGATTTCTGATTTCAGATTGGTGCGAAGCCGCAAGCGGCTTTTCACTCACCACTACCCACTCACCACTACTCACTACCCACTACCCACTACCCACTATCATGCTGCACGCCGTAATCATGGCCGGGGGGACCGGCACGCGTTTTTGGCCCGAGAGCCGCGCCGCGCGGCCGAAACAGTTGCTGCGGATGATCGGCGAAAAGACGATGATCCGGGCGACGGTCGATCGGCTCGGCGACCTGGTGCCGCTCGAGGGCATCTTGATCGCCACCACCGAGGCACTGGCCGGCCGGATCGCCGAAGAGCTTTCCGAGTTGCCGCGCGAGGCGATTCTGGCCGAACCGTGCAAGCGGAACACGGCCCCCTGCATCGGGCTGGCGGCGATCCGCATCACCCGCGACGATCCCGAGGCCACCATGGCCGTGATGCCGGCCGACCACGTGATCGGGCCCGAGGATGCGTTCCGCGACGCGATCCGGTTCGCCGCCGCGTTGGTCGAGGAGCGGCCCCGGCGGATCGTGACCTTCGGCATCCGCCCGACCTATCCGGCCGAGTCATTCGGGTATATCGAGCGGGGCGAGCCGCTGAAAACCGCCGCGGAATCGCCGTCGCAGACGCCTGCCACGTACCGAGTGAAGCAGTTTCGCGAAAAGCCCAGCGCGGAGGTGGCGGCGGAGTACCTGGCCTCGGGCGAGTTTTATTGGAACTCGGGCATCTTCGTGTGGAAGGCCCGAACCATCCTCGACGAACTGGCCCGACACGAACCGGAGATGCACCGGCGGCTCGTGCGGATCGGCGAGGCGGCCGATTCGCCCGACTTCGGCGACGTGCTGCAGAACGAGTTCGCCGTGATGAAGTCCATTTCGATCGACTACGCCGTGATGGAACGAGCGGAGGAGGTGCTGGCCGTCGAGGCGCCGTTCGATTGGGACGACCTGGGCAGTTGGCAGTCGCTGGCCCGGCTCCGCGGCTCCGACCCGCAGGGCAACACCATCGCGGCGAAGCATCTGGGGCTGGACACGACCGGCACGATCGTCCGCGGCGGCGGCGATCATCTGATCGTCACGCTGGGGCTGAACGACTGCATCATCGTCCACACGCCCGACGCAACGCTGGTGGCCAACAAGCACGACGAGGAGTCGATCCGCAAGATCGTCGAGATGCTCGAAGAGCGCGGATGGAACGAGTATCTCTAGCCGCTCGCGGCTTCGCACGGAGTATTCGCATTCCCAGACGTTGCGAACCCGCCAGCGGCCCCTATCGCGCCCGCGTGGCCAACTCCTGGGGCGCGACCCGCGGCGAATGGGCCCCGCAACTCTCCGCGTTGGCCTCGTCCGGCTCCGCCTCGGGATAAAAACCGAACTGGCGGAGAAGCTCCAGCTTCGGGAGCACGTTGTTCTTCAGATCGATGTGGAAGAAGCCGGAAAAAACGTCCGGATTCGCCCGAATCAGGTCGAAATACTCTCGGTGCTTCTCGGGCAACTCGATCGTGCCGCCGTGGCAGACCTCGTGGCCGGTGAAGACGAACTCGGGGAACAGGTACGGGCAGAACTCCAGCTCGACCTTGTCGCTCCACTCCCGGTAGAGTTCCGTCTGCGGCAAGAGCGAGAGCAGGCTGGGCAGGATCCGCGCCCCCATCATCCGGAACGAAACCATCTGGAACAACGACTGGTTGAAGTCCTCCATCGTCTCGAACGGGAACCCCCAAACGTAAAAGGTATCGACGCGCGGGAAGATCTCGACCGCCTTCGGCACGACTTCCAGCGTTTCGGCCGCGTGGAAGCCCTTCTTGATGGCGTTGAGCACGCGATCGGAGCCCGACTCGATGCCGAAGCGGAGTTCCACGCACCCGCACTCGGCCATCGCCCGCATCATCTCCTCATCGACCAGGTTCACCCGCCCGAAGGCCTTCCACTGCACGTCCAGCCCGCGCGAGGTCAGCTCGTGGCAGAACTTCATCACCTGGGTCTTGCCGGAGACGAAGAACTCGTCCTGGAACAGGTAGAGGTCCACGCCCGCCTCGCGGTGCAGGAACTCCATCTCGTCGACGATGTTCTTCGGGCTGCGGCTGTGGCTTTCGAGGTTCCAGATCGGCGCGACCGAGCAGAACGTACACGGATAGGGACACCCGCGGCTGGTCATCATGCCGTAGCCGGCGTATCGGCGTAAATCGACCTTCTCGAAGGCGGGAAATGGGATGGCGTCGAGATCGGTGATTCGCGCTCGATCGGGCGTATGGCGGATATCGCCGTTGCGGCGGAAGGAAATGCCGTCGACGCCGCCGAGATCGCCGCCCTGCCGGACGGTCCGCAACAGATCCACGCCGGAGCGTTCGCCCTCGCCGCGGCAGATGATATCGACCCACGGGAAGCGGCGGAGGATCTTTTCCTCCACCGCTTTGGAGCCCACGCCGCCGAGGATCAGCGTGCGGTCCGGATAGGTTTCCCGCAGTGCGCGGATGGCCAGGATCGTAAACGGCAGCAGGTTGGCCATGCACGAGAGCCCGATCACCGGGGCCGGATCGCGGAGGAAGTCGAGGAAGACCTGCATGTCGAACGGCTCGTCCGACTCGACGCACTGGTAATCGCGAAAGTCGACCGCAAAGCCCGCGTCTTCCATCGCCCGGGTGAGATACAGCGGCCCCAGCGGCACGTGCAGCTCCCGCTCCACCTCCTCGCCGTAGCGCATGAAGAGCATGTTGAGGTTGACCAGGGTGATGTCGGCGGACACGGGTTGGATCTCCGGTGTTTGCAGTCTGGATTATCAAAGGTCCGGACGAGCCCCGTCGGTCACGGGGATCCTGTCCGGACGGATGCCCTTGGTCGCCGGCGAAGGCAACTCCGGTTGCTGCGAGCCGGGCTCGGCCGCCGAAGGCTTCACGAGCGCTTTCGCCACGGAGTCGATCACTTCGCCGACCGTCTGTAGGCTCTTGAACTCCTCCCAGGCGATGTGAATGCCATACTCCTTGAGCAATTCCTGCCGCAGCCACACACGTTGCGTCGAGGAAACCTTCAGGTCTTCCACGAGCGACGTATCGCGCGTAATCTGCTCAGCAGCAACTCTCACCCGCTGGGCAACAATCTCGATGACTCTTGCCTCCACCACCAGCGGTGCGACAAGATCGATCGCCTCACCGACGGTGCGGAGATTCTCGAACGCTTCGGCGGGAATCGAGACATTCAGGTATTCATCGAGATCCTTTCGGAGCACGTCGCGTTGCTGCGGATCGGCCCGCAGATCACCGGCGAACGTCGTCTCGCGGGAGACGTCCTGCGGGGGAAG
>DATLAN010000116.1:0-7065 GCA_035527455.1 Thermoguttaceae bacterium | reverse complement strand
CCCGTTCATTCTCGTCGACCGCAACAACCGAGCGATCGGCCATGAGCCGAGGACCCAGATCCACGAGCGATCGAAGCTCAACGCGGCGTTCTACGAGGCGCCGGAGTTCCTGCACAACCTGGTCGAATCCATCCGCGCCGGCACGGAGTCCTCGCTGGCCGGGCTGGACGACGACCGCTGGGTTTACTACTTCATCCGTTCGGTGGACGAGGAGAGCAGGATACGGCTCCGCCTGGACAAGACGGTGGAACTGGTCATGCAGGGGAAAGCGAAGTGCGCCGTGTTGAACGTGGAAGGAGACACGCCCTATCAGCGAGCCATGTTCGCCACCTACTTCAACGCCCACATGACCACCTATCTGGCCCTGCTCAACGGCTTCGATCCGCTGCCCGTGCCCACGATGAGCTGGATGAAGAACGTGATGGGAGATTACCCCAGATTGGAGGACGTGGACGTTTAGCGGGCTTTCCTTTTCGGCTTTGCGAAGGCGCTAGGGTATGTCGAGGAAAACGAATACGCCCGACAAGGGAGCATGGAGTGGTCCCGTAGACGCGGGAGGTTCGTCGGCACCCGGCTCGACCACGGTAAGGTCTCGCGGCCCGCGTAAGTTGATTTGCAGCCTGCTCGGATTGATCGCCTTCTTGGTGGCGTTGATCGTCGTGGTGATCGCCGCCCGGGAGATTCGCAAGCGTTTGATCCAGGAAGACGCTGCTGCCGAGCCGACCACCGCCAAGCAGTGGATCGACCAACTCCGCGACGGCCCGGACGACGACGCCCGGCGGGAAGCGGCCGGGGCCCTCTTGCGGGAAGGTCCCGAGGCGGTCATCGCGGCGCTGGATGCGACGACCGTGATTTCGAGCGAGGCCACCGCCCCGCGTTTCGAGCCCCCGGAGGTCGTTCCCGCCATGGCGAGCCACGGAGCGGAGGCGGTCGAGGCCCTTTGCCAGGCACTCGCGTCGAAGAAGCAGAACGTTCGCGCCGCGGCCGCGCGGATCCTGGAAGAAATCGGCCACGAAGCCAAGGCGGCGGTCGGCCCCCTCTCGGAAGCCCTGGCCGACGAGAGTCGCTGGGTGCGGCGCTATGCCCTGGAGGCGATCATCCGCATCGGTCCCGACGCCGCCGAAGCCGTCGACGCCCTGTTGCCGCTGGTCGAGCACGAGGACCGCTTCACCCGTCGCCGGGCGATCGAGGCGCTCGGACAGATCGGGCCGCCCGCGCGTGCCGCCGCGCCCCGGTTGGCCAAGGCCGCCGAAGCAGACGAGGACCCGACCACCCGGCAGGCGGCCAAGGTGGCGCTCTACCAGGTCAATCTGGCAGCCATCGCCGAAGAAGCCGCGGCCGTCGCACCCGACCACGTTCGCGACCTGATCGCGGGACTCCGATCGGACGACGAACACCAGAGCGTCGCCGCCGCCAACGACCTGGCCGGGTTGGGCACCGAAGCCGTCGCCGCCGTGCCCGCGCTGGCCGTCGCCCTGGGGCACCAGAGCAAGTGGCTTCGTGAAGCCGCGGCCAAGGCCCTGGGCACCATGGGCCGTGACGCGGAGGTCGTGTTGTTCGCGCTGAACAAGGCCGCCGAAGACGAAGCACCCGAGGTCCGCACGGCCGCCGAAGAGGCGATCGGGAAGATCGCAGGAAAGAACCGCCCTTAGCACGGGTTGTCCATTCCCACCGCAGCGAAGGGTTCGGTGGGCCGATCAATCCCTCGCCCCCACGCTCCGCATGGGTGACATTCCGCGACCCACCCGGCAGTTCCGCGACCGCTTGCCCGCGGTTGACGTCGACGGGGAAGTCCGATCTATTAAAGGGATGATCCGTCAAAATGCGCCACCCCCCTCGGGTGAAACAAGCCCCCTCGCCTCGTTTCCCCATCCATCCCGTTTTCACGCCCGCACGCCCCGTATAGTATTGGAAGTATGAAGAATTCCTTATTGGGCATCCTCTTGCCCGTCACGCTGGCGGTCGTCGCGATCGGATCGCTGGCGTTGTGGACGGGCAGACCGTGGAGCGAGCGTTTCGAGCCGCGCGTGCCGGGCATGGACGGGGCCCCGCCGCCCGACACACTGGGGGGTGTTGCCCGGGCCGTCATTGGGATGCCCGTCAAGTCCGACGGCAAGCCGTCCGCACTGCCCGGGGCGTGGCCGTGGTTCCGCGGGCCGAATCTCGACGGGATCTGCGACGACGGCGTCCCCCTGGCCGACCAGTGGCCGGCGGGTGGACCGGAGAAACTCTGGACGGTGGAACTCGGCGAGGGCTACGCAGCCGCCGCTGTAAGCCGCGGATGTGTCTACGTGCTCGATTACGTCACCGACGAGGAGGTCGAAGAGTTGCGTTACCGCGCGCAGCCGCAGCGCGTCGAACTGGCCGACGCGCTGGGGTCGGTCTTGCCGCCGGAGTATGAAGGAATCGACCGCGCCGAACTGATCGACGCCCTGCGCTATGAGTCGCCGTTGACGCCCTTGAGCCGGTTGTCGCAGGAACAGCGCAACGAACTGGCCGACGGGCTCGATGCCCTTGCCGCCGACGCGATTCCAGAGTTGGAGGGCGTGCTCCGCAGGTTCTTCCCGGAAGGGACGCTGCCGCCGGAACAATACGACTCCTTGAGAGCCGCCGCCGAAAGTCTCCTCTCGCAAAGGCGCGGAGAGTGGATCGCCGCGTTGCGCTACGACCCGGCGAAGGATGAAGGACCGCTGCCCCGCCTGGTCCGCCCTTCGCTGGACAACGTCGATCGCTCGGCCGACACGTTGCGATGCCTTTCGCTGGACGACGGCCGGGAGATCTGGCGCAACAGCTACCGGGTGATCGTCGGCCTGAACCACGGCAAATCGCGCACCGTGCCGGCGGTGATCGGGGATCATGTGGTCACGCTCGGGCCCCGGTGTCACGTCGCCTGTTGGGACGCGACGAGCGGCGAAGGCCGCTGGCTGCTGGACCTGGCCCGGGATTTCGGGACGGAGGTGCCGAAATGGCACGCGGGCCAGTGCCCCTTCGTCGACGCGGAAAGAGACGTCCTGGTGCTGGCGCCCTGCGGAGCGTCGCTGATGATCGGGGTGAATTACCGGACGGGGGACGTTGTCTGGAAAGCGGAGAATCCCGATCCGAAAAACTGGCAGATGACGCACAGTTCGATTACGCCGATGGAGTTCGGAGGGCGTCGGATGTACGTCTACTGCGCCACCGGCGGCGTGGCCGGCGTGTCGGCCGATCCTTCGCCCGGCCTTCCACCCGACCAGCGCGAGGTCCTCTGGAAGACGACCGACTGGACCATGGATTTCGCCACCTCTCCCGCGCCGGTGATCCTCGACGGCGGACGGATCCTGTTGAGCAGCGGCTACAGCTCCGCCAGCGTGATCCTGCAGGTGAAGCAGGATGCCGAAAGGTTTTCCGTCGAGACGGCCGTTCGCCTGACGCGCAAGCAGTTCGGCACCGAGCAGCAGACGCCCACCCTGTTCGAGGGCTACCTCTACGGCATTCGCAAGGACGACAAGAGGCTGGTATGCCTCGACCAGCAGGGCAACGAAATCTGGAACAGCCAGGCCGACAAGTTCGGCCGGCAATACGGATTCGGTCCCTGGCTGATCGCCGACGGGTTGATTTTCGCGATGGACGACAACGGAGAACTCACGATGGCCAAGGCCACGCCCGAGGGATATCAGCGGCTGGCTCGGGCCCAAGTCATCGAGGACGGGCACGACAGTTGGGGCCCGATGGCGCTGGTGGCCGGCCGGCTGATCGTCCGCGACATGACCCGCATGGTGTGTTTGGACGTAGCAAAGAAGGTAGGTCAGGGCTTGCCCTGACAAAATCTTGGTAGGTCAGGGCTTGCCCTGACGAAATCGTGCAATCAGCAGAAACCGTCAGGGCAAGCCCTGACCTACATCCGATTTAGAGCCATCCCATGGACCAACAACCGCCCTCGGCCGTGCCCGGCTTTCTGATCGGCGTGCTGATCGTGGCAGCCGTCGCCGTCGGCGGCGTGGCCGTGCTGTGGATGGACCCCTGGGGTGAGCAGCGCAGCCGGCCGAAGCCCGAGGAAATCCCCCTGGTGCTGATCGAATACGAACAGGCGGCGGCGATCCCCATCGACATGCAGGAGGTCCGGGCCATCGCCGTCGGGCCGGACGATCGCATTTACGTCGCCGGCGACCGGGCGATTCACGTCTTCGATCCCGGCGGCCGGAGACAACGGGAAATCCAACTGGAGAACGAACCGAGATGCCTCGCCGTCGCCGGGCCGAACCACGCCTTTCCCGGCAGGATCTACGTCGGCATGGCGGATCACGTCGAGGTGCTCGACGCGGACGGCACTTCGGTGGCCACCTGGGCGGCGCCCCGAGAGGAAGCCCTGCTGACCTCGATCGCCACGGCCGAAGCAGACGTGTTCGTGGCCGACGCGGGCAATCGGATCGTCTGGCGCTGCGATCCGGCCGGAACCGTCCGAGGCAAGATCGGCGAGGAGGACGCCGCCCGCGGTATCCCCGGCTTTGCCATCACCAGCCCTCACTTCGACCTGGCGGTCGGCCCGACGGGCGATCGCCTCCACGTGGTCAATCCGCGTCTGCTGCGGATCGAGACGTACAGCTTCGATGGCGAGCTGAAATCCCATTGGGGCGAGGCGTCGGAGGAGATCGAGGGTTTTTACGGCTGCTGCAACCCGGCCCACTTCACGATGCTCTCCGACGGCCGCTTCGTCACCGCCGAGAAGGGCAAGCCCCGGGTGAAAGTCCATGGAGCCGAGGGCGCCTTCCGGTGCGTGGTGGCCGGGCCGCAACAGGTGGACGTTACCGCCGCCGACGTGGCCGCCGACAGCCAAGACCGTGTCCTGATCCTCGATCCGGTGGCCAGGAGCGTGCGAGTGTTCATACACAAGGACACCCAGCCGGGAGGGCAACCATGAATCAGCCCGCAGAAGAACGGCGAACTCGGCGGGAATTCTTCCGCGATGCGTTGCGGTATCTGGCGCTGGGAGGAGTCTGCGTGCTCTCGGTCGGACTGATCGGCAGGAGCCGCCGGGCGTCGCCGGGGAGTTCATGCCCGGGGCCGTCCACGTGCCGCGAGTGCGAAGAGCTGTCACGTTGCTCGCTTCCGCAGGCCGTTGTATTCAGAGATGAGAAGGATCAAGACAAACTGTGAAACTAGTACCCCATGTGATTCGAATTTGTGGGTGGCTGGGGTCGAGGTGCGAGGGACGAGCACCGAGCCCCCAGGCATGGGCTTCTGGGGGCTCAGCACTCGTTCCTCGTGCTTCGACCCCAGCCACCCAACCTTGGTTTTTCACTGGTTGCGGGCTCTTGCAGTTTGAGGATTGCGAACGATGACCGACGAGAACCGGAAGACCGATCGGCGAGGGTTCCTGGGCGACGGGGCCCGCGTGGCCGGAGCCATCGGCCTGACCGGGCTGGGCGGCTTCATGCTCGGCCGAAAGGGCAGAGACAACGATCTCCTCTGGCAGATCGATCCCGACAAGTGCATTGGCTGCAAGAACTGCCAGATCCATTGCGTGCTGGATACCTCCGCCGTGAAGGCCGTGCAGTGCTTCGCGTTGTGCGGGTATTGCGATATCTGCACCGGATACCTCGTCGAGAAGTACGTCTCGCTGGACTCCGGGGCCGAGGTCGAACTCTGCCCGACCGGGGCCGTGAAGCGGGAGTTTGTCGAAGCGCAAGGGGGCAACCGGTATTTCAAGTACACGATCGGCGAAAACGAGTGCGTCGGCTGCGGAAAATGCGTCAAGGGCTGCGCAGGGATGAACGGATCGCTCTACTTGCAGGTTCGCCACGACCGCTGCCTCGACTGCAACGAGTGCTCGATCGCCGTGGCCTGTCCCACCCAGGCGTTCTGCCGCGTGCCCCCGGAGACACCGCTGCTGTTGAAGCGGCTCGCACGAGACGCCTCGGAGAACCGGCTGCACAAGCTGGAGCGAGATCTGACGAGAGATCTGCCGCAGAAGAGGGCGGAGGAAATGGCGCGGGTGAAAAGGGAACTGCAGGAAATGCTGGCCAGAGATGCGCGAGGATTCCTGGAGGGGAAGGTACAACGAGGATGACGCGGCCGATTTACATATTGCCAGCCTTGCTCCTGCTATCGGTTTTTGCCGAGGCGGCACGCGCCGAACTGCGGCAACCTATCCCCGAGTTCGTGGAACACGTCCCTCCCACCTCGCAACATCCTCAGCCGCTCCCGGATTGGCGCGAGTATCTGGACGTCGCGGCGCTGCTGGTCGCCTTGTCGCTGGCTTCGCTGTTCGCCTTGAAGACCCGTTCCCGGCGTGGGCTGTTTCTCCTGGCCGTCGCGTCGCTGGTCTGGTTCGGTTTCTGGCGGAAGGGCTGCGTCTGCGCGATCGGGTCGATCCAGAACGTGGCCCTGGCGATCGGCGATCCGACGTACCAGATCCCGCTGGCGGCCGTGGTGTTTTTCGCCTTGCCGCTGGTGTTTACGCTCTTTTTCGGCCGGACGTTTTGTGCGGCGGTTTGTCCGCTGGGAGCCGTGCAGGAAGTCGTGGCCGTTCGCCCGGTCAAGGTGCCCGCGTGGCTGGAACACACGCTGGGGCTGCTGGCCTACGTGTATCTGGGGGCGGCCGTCGTGTTCGCGGCGACCGGCACGGCCTTCGTGATCTGCCGCTACGATTTGTTCGTGGGCTTCTTTCGTCTCGGCGCCGGCGTGAACATGCTGATCTTAGGCGGTTGTTTCCTGGTGATCGGTCTGTTCGTGGGCCGGCCGTATTGCCGGTTCCTGTGTCCCTACGGCGCGATCCTGGGCCTGTTGTCGAAGGTCTCGAAGCGGCGCGTGGAAATCCCGCCGGAAGAGTGCGTCCGGTGCAAGCTGTGCGAAGAGGTCTGCCCTTACGGCGCGATCCGAGAACCGACCGTCGATCAACCGGCCGGCCGGCGGCGCCGGGGACGGTGGCGGCTGGCCGGGCTGATCGTGCTGTTGCCGCTGCTGGCGGCGTCGGGCGGCTGGCTGGGAAGCCGGCTCGACCTGCCCTTCGCCCGGATGCACCCCACCTTCCGCCTGGCCGAACGCGTCCGGCTGGAAAACGAGATGAAAAAAGAACTGGATTCGCGG
>DATLAN010000115.1:0-8704 GCA_035527455.1 Thermoguttaceae bacterium | reverse complement strand
CCAATCCCGACAAGCCGACCATCGAACGCGACTATTACCTCGACGAGGCCATGGCCATCATGGTCGACTACCTCAACCTCCGCCAAGTGGCGAAGATGAATTAGGCGTGAGGGACGAGGGGCGAGGGACGAGGGGCGAGGGACGAGGGGCGAGGGACGAGGGGCGAGGGACGAGGGACGAGGGGTGAGGGACGAGGGGTGAGGGGTGAGGGGCGAGGGGTGAGGGGCGAGGGACGAGATGTGTCATGGTGAGCCTCAGTTCGTGCGGTCGAGTTTCTGTTTGAGGCCGCGGCGGAGGCCGCTGAGCATTCGACTTTCTTGATCACAAAGCGAAAGAAGTTCCGATAGGGCGCCCGAATCGCAGTATTTCAGATCTTTGGCCAACAGGAGCAAAGTTTCCAATTCTGCGAGGGAACCGCGAACAATCGAAAGGTGACGAAGGAAATCCTTCGTTGAACTACGAGCGTGTCCCTCGGCAATATTGGCTGGCACCGAAACGGCAGCACGCTGGAGTTGACTGCAGAGCCCGTAGACTTCGTGTTTCGGGAATCCGTTGGTCAACACATACACGCGTTTGACCAGTTCCATTCCCGTTTGCCAAACCTTCAGTTCCCGAAAACTAGTCAGCCCCATTGTCTCTCCTCGCATCCTTCCCCCCGCAACGCAGTGCGGGGGCGTTTCTCCCTCGTTCGTTTCCAACCAGACAACGACTCTCCCCTCACCCCTCATTCATACTTCGGAATCACCGGCGGCGGCGTCTCCCGAATCAGCCGTTCGATCAAGTCTTCGTTGGTCATGCCTTCCGCCTGGGCCTGGAAATTCGTGCTGATGCGGTGGCGGAGTACCGGCTCGGCGATCTTTTGGACGTCTGCGATGGCCACGGAGAAACGCCCGTCCATCGCCGCCAGGGCCTTGCCGCCTTGGATGAGGAACTGTCCGGCACGCGGACCGGCTCCCCAGTCGACCAGTTCCTTGACGAACGGCGGGGCCGAGGGGTCGCGCGGCCGGGTGGCGCGGACCACGCGGGCCACGTACTGCACGATGTACTCGCTCACCGCCACCTTGCCCACCAGGTTCTGCAGGTTGAGAATCGCCTTGCCTGAGAGCACCTTGCGAACCTCCACCGTCTCGCCGCGAGTCGTGCTGGCCAGGATCCGCTCCTCTTCCTCGGCCGAAGGGTAGTCGACCTTGATATTGAACATGAACCGGTCCAACTGGGCCTCGGGCAGCGGATAGGTCCCTTCCTGCTCGATCGGGTTTTGCGTGGCGATGGTGAAGAACGGCTCCGGCAGCGAATAGGTCTCCTGCCCCACGCTCACTTCCCGTTCCTGCATCGCCTGCAGCAGGGCCGCCTGGGTCTTCGGCGGGGTGCGGTTGATCTCGTCGGCCAGCAGGATGTTGGTGAAGACCGGCCCCTGGACGAAGCGGAAGTTCCGCCGCCCCTTCTCGTCTTCCTCCAGCACGTTCGTGCCGGTGATGTCCGAGGGCATCAGGTCGGGCGTGAACTGGATCCGCTTGAACTGGATGTCCAGGATCTTCGCCAGCGTGCTGACCATCAACGTCTTGGCCAGCCCGGGCACGCCCACCAGCAGGCAGTGTCCCCGGGTGAAAACCGCGGCGAAGATCTGTTCGATCACGTCCGCCTGGCCGACGATGACCTTCTGCAATTCCTCCTGCATCAGCCGCCGGTGCTGGCTGAACTCCTGCAGGACGTCGCCGAGACTACGAGGCTTGGTGGCCAATGGAGACCGCTTTCTAGACGCTGGCGTCGAGGGAAGATTGCAAATTGCAAATTGAGAATTGCAAATTGCAAATTGGGGCATGGCACCGAGAACCCAATTTGCAATTTGCAATTTGCAATTGACAATTTGCAATCAAAACGGCCGTCATCCCCCTATGACTTCCCAGAACCAAGCGGCTTCTGCTTCACGACTCCCGTTTCTCTCCCTCTCCCCCTCTCCTTCTCCTCATTCTACCGCCTTTGCCACTTTCCCCACAGGCCCGCGCCGGGTGTTGCCGACTTAACTGCTGAATTCTAATATACTTGGGATGGTCCTGTGGCTCGGCCGGCAAAGGAGAACTCGGATGAGGCGTTCCGTCGTCACTACCCTGCTGCTGGCGGTTGGGTTTGGGTCGATTGCGTCGAGTGTAAGGGCGGAAATCACCGCCGAACAGGTCCGTCAGGCCATCGACAAGGGCGTCACCTACCTGAAACGCCGGCAAAAACCCGACGGCACGTGGCCGGACTGGTCTTTTGGGGTGGTGGGGGCCACGTATCCCGGCGGTACGACCTCGCTCTGCACGCTGGCCCTGCTCAACGCCGGCGTCGATCCCAAGGACCCGGTCATCCAGGCCGCCTTGAAGCAGTTGCGCCGGATGAAACCGGAAAAGACCTACGTCACCGCACTGCAAACCATGGCGCTGTGCCGGGCCGAGCCGGAGAACGACCTGCTGACGATCGAGGCGAACGTCCGGTGGTTGGAAAGCCACCAGGTCCAGGGCGAACCGAACAAGGGGGCGTGGTCCTATCCGGCCCCACGGTCCGTGTCCACCGGCGACCCCTCCAACACCCAGTTTGCCCTGCTGGCCCTGCACGAGGCCGAACGGGTCGGCGTGAACGTCAGCGACCAGACCTGGCGACTGGCCAGAAGGTATTGGGAATCCCGGCAAGACCCCCTCAGCGGTGGCTGGGCATACCGCGACGGCGCCCGACTGACCGGCAGCATGACCTGCGCGGGCATCGCCTCGCTGGTGATCACCGGCGAGAAAGTCCGCTCCAGCGACGCCACCGCCGAAGGCGAACAGATCCGGTGTTGCGGCGGTGCAAACGACGACGATGATGTGGCCATCCAGCGAGGGCTCGACTGGCTGGGACGGAACTTCTCGGTCCGAGGGAACCCCGGCAGCGCCGAATACTGGTGGTTGTACTACCTCTACGGGCTCGAACGCGTCGGACGCCTCACGGCCCAGCGGACCATCGGCGGACACGACTGGTACCGCGAGGGCGCCGAGTTGCTGGTACACAAGCAGATTCCCTTGTCAGGAAGCTGGAAGGGCTCGGGCTATGCCGAAGACGACGAACTGGTCGGCACAAGCCTCGCCCTGTTGTTTCTCGCCAAAGGCCGCCGGCCGCTGCTGATGGCCAAGCTCGAACACTCGCCGCCCGGCGACGACTGGAATCAACACCGCAGCGACGTGGCCAACCTCACGCGGTTCGTCGAGCCGCGTTGGAAACTCGACCTGACCTGGCAGGTCGTCAATCTTCAAGCCGCCACGACCGAGGATCTCTTGCAGGCACCGGTCCTGTTCATGTGCGGCCAGAGAAGCCCGTGGCCGATCAAGCCCAGCGTGCAGAAGCCGCTCGCGCAGAAACTCCGCGATTACCTCGACCGCGGCGGATTCCTGTTCGCCGAGGCCTACGGCAACGGATCGCAATTCGATCAGGGCTTCCGCCGGCTGATGGAGGAGGTCTTTCCGGAAAAAGAATACAGCCTCCAACTCCTGCACGAGGACCATCCGATCTGGTACGCCGAGGAGATGGTCGATCCGAAGTACCACCGGCCGCTCTGGGGAATCAACTTCGGCTGCCGCACCAGCGTGATCTACGTCGCCCAGGACCCGCCGGAGAATCCCCGGCCGTCGCTGAGCTGTCTTTGGGAACTGTCGCGCGGCGATCGTGGGCAGAAGTTCCTCCCGTCGGTCCAGGCACGCGTCGACGCCGCGCTGGCCATCGGCATCAACGTGCTGGCCTACGCCACGAATCGGGAAGTGCGGGAGAAGGACCCGAGTCTCCGCCCGATGACTGATCCTCGGCCGCAGGACCCGATCCCGCGAGGGCAGGTGACCTTGGCCAAGCTCCGTCATCCCGGCGGGTGCGACGCGGCGCCTCGGGCCCTGGCGAACCTGATGGAAGAGGCCTCGAAGCAATTGGACATCCGCACGGGCGTCCGCCAGGAACTGCTCGATATGACCGACGAGGCCCTGTTCGACTACCACATGGTCTTCATGCACGGACGGCAGCGCTTCAACCTGCTGGACGCCGAGCGGGAGCAGTTGAAGGCGTACGTCGAGCGCGGTGGGATCCTCTTTGCCGACGCCATCTGCCCGGGCGCCGACCCGTCGCAGTGGGCGTTCACGGAATCCTTCCGCCGGGAGATGAAGACGATCTTCGGCCGCGAGCTGGAGCCGATCCCGCCGGACGACCCGATGCTCACCGACCGGTACGGCGGCTCCGACCTGCGGATCGTCAGCCGCCGCGATCCGCAGCCCCGCCGGGCCGACGAGCCGCTGAAGGCCACGATCCGCAAGGTGCCGCCGGAGTTGGAGGGCCTGAAGTTCGGCGACCGCTGGGGCGTGATCTTCTCGAAGTACGACGTCAGTTGCGCCCTGGAGAAGCACGACTCGCTCGAATGCCGCGGCTACATCCGCACGGACGCCGCCCGAATCGGGCTGAACGTGCTGCTGTATTCGTTGCAGCAATAATGTAGCCATCTCGCTCCGCGAGATGCAGCAAAGTACCAAAGCAAAGTAGGCCGGAACAAGCGCAGCGCAGTTCCGGCACGTGGCTCCATGCGGCCTTGCCACACCAAATGCCGGAACTGCGCTCCGCTTGTTCCGGCCTACACATCTATTCCCGGCAGATCTGATTTGACATCCGCTCGGCCGCTCGCTATACAGGAGAAGTCCATGACCCACCACGCATTCCCACCAGTCGCACCCGTTTCGAGGATCGTGCCATGAAAACGCTTTCTCTGACTGTCGCGTGCTGCCTGGCCGTCTCGCCCGTCTTCGCCGAACCGGTCAGCAACATCAAGGTCGTCAACGACCGCGCGCCCGATTGCTCGTCGCTGAAATCGATCGTCGACACGGTCACCCGCGGGTGCGACACCGACGACCAGCGGGCGATCGCGCTGTACAACTTCTGCCGCTACGACCACTATCACTACGCCTATCCCAACGAGCCGGCCGGGATCTCGGCGCTGAAGCTGATCAACGTCTACGGCTGGGGGCTCTGCGGAGGGCAGCATACCGTGATGGCCGCGCTCTGGGAGGCGGCCGGATACGAGTGGCGGTATCGCGGATGGAGCAATCCGGGCCATACGACCGTCGAGGTCTTCTACAACGGCCGCTGGCACTATCTCGATACGTTCCTGAAGTTCTACGCCTGGATGCCCGATCCGCAAGGCACCGGCGGACGCACCATCGCCAGCCAGGAAGACATCAAGGCCAACCCATCGCTGGTCACCGAGGGCTTCTACATGGACCAGGCACGGAAGGTCTGCTACCACGACAACAACCGGTTCGATTACGTCGGCGACAAGGTCCACTGGACGGCCCCGGCGCTGATGGTCTGCGGCGACACCCTGCCGGGCGTGATCAGCGGGGTCAACAGCAGCCACAGCGCCGGCAGCCCGCGCGGATGGGGCGGCATCCGATTCGACGACGAGAACTACTCGACCGCCGTGAACCTCGGACCCGGCTACGCCTTGACGCTCAACTGGGAGACGATCGACGACGCCTTCTATTTCCGCGGCCGTAGCGAAGGCCCGCGTCACACGTGTGGCGACAAGGATTATCGCAACTGCCCGGCCATCGGACCGATCCTGGAACCCTATCGGGAACTCAACCCGGCCCGAACCTGGTCCAACGGGACGCTCGTGTTCAAGCCGTCGCTCAATAGTCCGTCCGTGCTTTCCTCGCTGAAGGAAGCGGAAAACGTCGCCGCCGGCCCGGGAGGGCTGCGTCCGCAGGAAGCGGGCCGGCCGGGCGTGATCGTGGTCGAAATGGCGTCGCCGTACGTCGTGGCCAAGGCCGCCGGCAAGATCGTTTCGCCCGGGGCCAAGGTCGAAGTGTCCCAGGACCTGAAAAGTTGGACGGCCGTGGACCCCGCCGACATGACGGCTGCCACGGTCGGCTCGTATGCCTATTTCGTCCGCGTCACTTTCGAGAAGCCGATCTCCGAAATCGAGCTGACCAGCATCGTGCAACACAACCAGGAGGCCCTGCCGTATCTGGCCCCGGGCTCTAATAAGATCACGATCACGGCCGACAATCCGGAAGCCTTGGGCAACAACCGGCTGGCGGTGACGTACGCCTATTGCCTCGGGTCGCGGGAGAAGACATACGAGGAGATGTTCGACGCGGACGCCGAGATCGCCCGGGCACACTACGCGAGTTGGTCGGGGACGCCGATCGTCGTGCAGAAGATCGTCGACAAGCTTCCGGCTACGCTGGAGATTCCCGTGCCGACGCCGCAAGGCAAGCAGCCGGTCTACCCGCGGATGGTCTTCCTTCGCCGTGAAGTGCTCGAGCCGGGGCAGAAGCCGATCGAGACGCCCACCGCGCCCGTGACGCCGCAAGTGCGGCCGGGGGAAGTACCGGCGACGCCGCCCAATCCCTGGCTGATCGGCACGCAACCGCCGCCGGACTTGCCCGAGCGGCCGACGAAGACCGAAATCCGCCCGGCGACCAGCAGCGGCTACGTCTCGAAGCAGGGCGAGGTGTTCGACCATCAGTTCGTCAAGTGGCTGAAGGAGAACACCGACGCGTGGATTCTGCTGGTCGATTTCGACGTGGCCAACCTGCCGGACATGAAGTTGCTGGCCTCGGCCAAGCTGGTCTTCTACGTGGTCGAAGCCCACGACAAGGCCCCCATGCAAGTCGCCGCCGTCGCGTTGGACACACCGTTCGAGGAGGGCAAGCCTTACGATTTCTCGAAGCTCGGCCAGACCCTCGGCTGGACGATCGTCGGGCGCGGCGAAGGCCCCGGCGCGGCGTTCGTGCCGCCGCGACGCTACGAGATCGACCTGACGCGCACCGTTCGGGCGTGGTCCCGCGGCGAAAAGTTCGACGGCCTGGCGCTGCGCATCGTCCCCAACCGGGGCGTCGACGACGGCTGGACCGTCCGCTTTACGCCCAACAAGGAAAAACCGGCGGAGTTGGTGATCACGACGTATGCGGACTGACTGGAGTCGAGCAAAGTAGGCCGGAACAAGCGCAGCGCAGTTCCGGCATTTGGTGTGCAAAGGCCACATGAAGTCACGTGCCGGAACTGCGCTGCGCTTGTTCCGGCCTACGCATCTTCGGCGGGATTGCTATACTGCTTGCATGTGCGAACCTGAACCAACGACCGCCGATCCGGCACGGGACGACCTCGTCGATACGCTACGGCTGTCGCTCGTCCCCGGCGTGGGGCCGCGGATCCGGCGGGCGCTGTTGGAGCGGTTCGGGTCGGCGAAGGCCGTGCTGGAGGCCGCCGGAAGCGAGCTGCGCGACGTGCCCGGCGTGGGGCCGAAATTGATGCGCAAGATCACCGCCGCGGTCGACGAGATCGACGTCGAGCGGGAATTGGAAATCTGCCGGCAGCACGACATCGATATCATCACCGAGTCGGACGACGCCTATCCCCGCGTGCTCCGCGAGATCCACGATCCGCCCGGCGTGCTCTTCGTCCGGGGAAGCTTTCACCCCAACGACGCGATGGCGATCGGCATCGTCGGCACCCGGCACGCTTCGCAGTATGGGCTCCGGCAGGCCGAGCGGCTCGGCGGGAGCCTGGCACGGGCCGGACTGACCGTAATCAGCGGGCTGGCCCGGGGGATCGACGCGGCGGCCCATCGCGGGGCGATGGCGGCCGGGGGACGAACGCTGGCCGTGTTGGCCAGCGGCGTGTTGAACATCTATCCGCCCGAACACGTCAAGCTGGCCGCCGAGGTGATCGCTTCCGGTGCGCTGATCAGCGAATCGCCGGCGCATGCCCAGCCGCTGGCCGGGACCTTTCCCCAACGGAACCGGCTGATCAGCGGCTTGTCGTTGGGCGTGATCGTGGTGGAAGCGGCCGAACGCAGCGGCGCGTTGATCACGGCCCGGCACGCCATGGAACAGGGCCGCGAAGTGTTCGCCGTGCCCGGCTGCGTCGACACGCGCACCGCCCGCGGCTGCCACCGCCTGATTCGCGACGGGGCCAAGCTGGTGGAAACGGCCGACGACGTGTTGGAGGAGCTGGGCCCCTTGGTCGAAGCCGCGCCGCGGGACGACGGCCGGGTGATCCACCATCCGGCCGAACTGCAGCTCAACGAGCCGGAGCAGAAGGTCCTCTCGGCCGTGGGCACCGATTCGACTTCGATCGACCAGATCGTCGCCGACAGCGGCCTGCCCGTCTCGTGCGTGCTCTCGACGATCAGCGTGCTGGAGATGCGCCGCCTGGTCCGCCGCCTCAGCGGGACCAAGGTGGTGCGGATGTGAAGGACTCACCCAAGCCGCTCGGCGGCCTGACGGACCGCTTCGATCAACTCGGCGGGCAAGAAGGGTTTGGATAGATATTGGGTGGCAGGGAGTCCTTTGACGTTCGACTCCAAATCGGCGGACGGATGGCCCGATATGGCGATCGTTTCCAGCTTCGGGTTGACTTCCCGAAGCGCGGCGGCAACCGCCAATCCGTCCATCCGGTTGCGGAGCATCCAGTCCACGAGGAGGATCTCGGGCGAAAACCGGTTCCCCACTTCGAGGGCCTCCTGGCCATCGGCGGCGACTTCCACGTCGAAGTTTTCCAGCGAGAGCAACAGCTTCAGCGAATCGCGGCAAGCCTGTTCGTCGTCGACGATGAGTACTCTAATCATGGGGCTGTTCCAAAGGTGGGACCGTTCATCGTAGCGGATTGCACATAGTCTACCGCTTGGCAACGAAAAACACAATACCGACCGAGT
>DATLAN010000114.1:0-33393 GCA_035527455.1 Thermoguttaceae bacterium | reverse complement strand
TCAGAGCGCACTTTGTCATTAGCAAGGCAACTGGGACGACTGCCACGGTCGATCTTGCGGAAGCGATCCTACCATGTCGCGGGTGGCACCGTCGATCTTGCGGGAGAGATCATACCATGCCGTTCGACTCATTCGCAAGATCGTCGGTGTAGCCCCCCGCAAGACAAGGGGAAGACGATCACGAAAACGCGAAAGGACGAAAACGCGAAAATGGGAGACGAAGACGAGAAAGTCGCTTCGTCCATCCGGGCTTGTCTTTCGTGCTTTCGTTCTTTCGTTCTTTCGGCATTTCGTGATCGAGATCGAGAGGATGATCCAGCGAGGCACGACCTCGAACCGTTGGCAGGCGGCACCGTCGATCTTGCGGAGGAGATCCTACCATGCCGTTCGACTGATTCGCAAGATCGCCCGTGTTGCTGGGCAACAAGAGGAATTCAGAAGGCCGTCCGATCGGCACGTCGGCCGACCCGCCGCAATCCTCCCGTGGCTCGGCCGCGCCGATGATTTCGCGAATGCATCGAACGGTTTGGCGTCGCCCGTTTCGCAACGTCGCCGGTGTTGCCGCGTTGCCCGCTCTCGGCTTGAAATTGGGCCGCCGCGGGGTGTATAACTTGGGGGTCTCGTAATGGTCTCTCTTCGCCCGCGGCACGCCCAACCGGAAACCGTCACCGAGCACGGCAGGACGTTTCTCGGCGGATCGCCGTGAGCCTTTCCATCAGAGGGGGAAACTGGTTTGCGGGTCGCCCTCACCCTAACCCTCTCCCGGAGGGAGAGGGAACCTGGTCAGAGGCGGCCGATGGATTGTTGTTCTTGAAAATGCGAAATCGGCGAAAAGTGGTCAACAATGGCGCAAACCGTGAACTGGCCGACTCTTGCGTCGTGGAAACAACCGGGCGAGTGTAACCGGCCATTCGGGTGCTGTCAAGATGGGGCGAACGATCCAAGTCGTGATGCCAGAAGAAGTTACGCAAGGACACGCCCTCGACCAACAGACGACGCTTCAGGCTGGGGGCGAGAAACAATCGGTTTCGGCCGGTTGAGGCGCACCGGGCCCGTCTGCGTAACCGCTTGCCGCAAAACGGGTTGGGGCGAACGGGGCGGCCGTCGAGGTTGCCGATTGTTGTCTTTCGGCTCCAAAAGTGGAAAACAATGACGGTATGCCTCGATCTGCCGAATCCGCGCCGCACATGTGCGCATGGCGTGCAAGAGTTGCGGCGTGAGATTCTACTGCACCTTCGCTCGGTCGAGGCACAGCTTGTCGAGCAACTGCCGATCCGGATCGACGCCGAGGCCCGGTTCCGACCAGAGACCGATCCGCATGATCCCGTCCGTCTCGCCGCGCTTCGGCAGCAGCCGCTCGGCCAGGTCTTCCGCCAAGAGTTCCTCGCAGGGCAGGTAATCGGCCGGAAGCGGGCAATTGGACTTCGCGGCCAGGGCCAAGGCGATCCGCTGTCCGACGGCGGTCTGCGGCACGGCGCCGACGTAACAAGGGACCTCGGCGGCCCGACATGCGTCGTGGATCGCCACCGCCGGCGTGAGCCCGCCGACCTTGCCCGGCTCGATGTTCACCATCCGGCAACTCTGCAAGTCCAGCGCCATCTCGGCCTGGGCGATCGTGGTGACGCCCTCGTCGAGGCAGATCGGCGTGCGGAGCGACTGCTGTGCCATGGCGTGGCCGACCAGGTCGTCGGCGGGAAACGGCTGCTCGATGGCGGCCAACGCGAAATCTTCGAGGCGGTGGATCGTGTCCATGTGCTGCAGCCCCATCGCTCCCTCGGCGTCGATCTGCAGCATGGCTACGGGGAACTCCTTCCGCACGGCGTCGACCATTTCGACCTCCCAGCCGGGCCGAAACATCAACGTCACGCGGGAAAAACCGGCGTCCAGGACCTGGCCGATGGCCGCCAGAAACTCCTCGGTCGATTCCATCTGATCGAAGGTCACGCCCAGTTCGATCGCCGGGCGGTCGCCGCCGAGCAGTTCGTAGAGCGGCCGGCCCTCCCGCCGTGCCTTCAGATCCCACCAGGCCGTATCGAGAGCCGCCTTGGCGAAGCGGTTGCCGCGGAAGGCGTCGAGTCTTTTCGCAAGGTCGTCGCCCGAGTCGATCGTGCCGGAGACGACCGCCGGGGCCAGCCAATCCCGCAGACATCCGAACACGCCGGCGGCCCATTCGGCGCTTGCGGTCGGCACGTTGCCCGGGCTGGCCTCCCCCCAGCCGGCCGCGTCACCGCTTTGCATCCGCACCAGGACCGTTTCCAGGGCATCGAGTTCCCTGCCCGCCGTGGACATCGGTCGGCGTAACGGCAAGGCAACGTGGAACAGTTCGATCGATTCGATTTGCATGGCGGCTTGGATAGTGGTTAGTGGGCAGTGGTTAGTGGGCAGTGGTTAGTGGGCAGTGGTTAGTGGGCAGTGGTTAGTGGGCAGTGGTTAGTGGGCAGTGGTTAGTGGGCAGTGCGGGGAGTGGTTGGTTCGTCATTCGTCATTCGTCATTCGTCATTCGTCATTCGTCATTCATTCATCATTCATCATTCATCATTCATCATTCATCGTTCATCGTTCTTTCCCACCGCGGCGACGAACGTATCGGCCAGCTTTTCCAGGCCGATTTGGTCTTCGGCGTCGAAACGGCCGACGGTGGGACTGTCGAGGTCGAGGACACCGATCAGGCGGCCTTGATGGATGATCGGCACGACGATTTCCGCGCTGGAGGCGTCGTCGCAAGCGATGTGGCCGGGAAATCGGTGGACGTCTTCCACGACTAACGTTGTGCGCTGCTGGGCGGCCGTTCCACATACGCCCTTTCCCACGGCAATCCGCGTACAGGCCGGTTTGCCTTGAAACGGCCCCAGCCTCAGTTCGTCACCGTGGAGGACGTAGAAGCCGGCCCAGTTCAAGTCGGGCAGCGTGTGGTAAATCAGGGCCGCCGTGTTGGCCGCGTTGGCGATGAAGTCCCGCTCGCCGTCGAGCAAGGCGCGGAGTCGCCCGTTCAGTGTTTCGTAGAGGGCCGTCTTTTGCATATTGCTGTTGCGAAGCCGGAAGCGGCTGCTGTTGCGGGGCACCTGGAAACACACGCAGAAGTGGTATTATGCCGCGCGTTGGAAGCGGCGTCCAGAAACCCTACGGGGCGAAATCAGGCCCCCTCGATCGACGTGCATGCCGCCTTCCACGAGAACTCTGCATAAAATACCCAGTCTCCCCAACCGGTCTGGCACAAGTCGGCGCCTCCCGCTACACTGGGTTTTCCACACGGGACTTTCATGTCCCTAAGAGTATCCCGGTCTCGCCCGACCACCTGAAGGAGCTTTGCTGTGTCAAGATCTTGGACATCTGTGATCGTATGGATGATCGCTTCGCTGGTCAACATGGGGGCCGTGTCGGCTGAAAAGGTCCCCCGCAGCGAGGAATTGCTGCCCGATACGACCACGGGCTTCATCGCCGTGGCCGATATGGAGACGCTGCGCAAACACTGGAACGACACTCAGATCGGCCAATTGATGGCCGATCCGGTGATGAAGCCGTTCGCCGAGGACCTGCAGGCGGAACTCCGCAAGCGATTGGCCGCGGCCGACGTGCGATTGGGGCTGAAGGCCGAGGATCTCGAAAACGTCCTCGGGGGAGAGATCGCCGCAGCCGTAGTTCGCCTGGGGCCCGAACAGGCAGCCGCCGCCGTGCTGCTCGACGTAACCGGCCACCTTCCACAAGCCGAGACCCTTCTGGAGAAGGTTGGAGCGGACCTGATCAAGCGGGGAGCCAAGCGGTCCGAGCAGCAGGCCGCCGGCAATACGATCGTCCGGTTCGAAATCCCGGCTCCGGCCAACGTTCCGGATGCCGAGCCGCAAAATGCATATTACTGCCTATCGGGCAACCTGTTGGCTGCCTCCGACGACCCCGACGTGATAGTGGAAATCCTCGCCCGAGCGGCAAAGAAACAGGACGGCAGCCTGGCCGATTCGCCCGGTTACCTGGCCGTCAAGCAGCGCTGCGAAAAGGACAACGGCGGTGCCATGCCGCAAATCCGCTGGTTCATTCACCCGCTGGGCTACGTCGAGGCGATCCGCGCGGCCACGCCTGAAAATGAGCGCCGCCGCGGCAAGTCGGTCGTCGAGCTGCTGGAGAACCAGGGTTTCGAGGCGATCCAAGGCGTGGGCGGGTTCGTCGACTTCATGGCCGAGGACTGCGAACTGGTTCACCGCACGTTCGTTTATGCCCCGCCGCCTCACGAGATGGCCATGAAGATGCTGAAGTTTCCGGCCGGTCAGGTGGACGCCGACGGCCAACTCGTGCCCAACGACTTGGCACCCCAGGATTGGGTGTCGCGCGACATTGCCACCTACACGACCGTCTACTGCGATCTGCTCAACGCCTTCGACAACTTCGGCCCGCTGTTCGACGAGGTCACCGGCGGCGAGTTGTTCCTCTTCAGCACCGAGGACAAGATCGAAGTCGATCTGGTCCGCGGCTCCCTGTCGGAGGCCCTTCAGGCGAAGTTCCAGAAGGCACGAATCTCGCTCTCCGAGAACCTGAGATTCGAAACCAGAACGCCGGGCCAGGTCTGGAAGATCGCCGACGCGGGCAACGACAAGTTCTACGTGGTGCGAAGATGGCAAGACAAATACGTAATCTACGAAGAACTGACCGGCATCTGGGACAAAACGGTCAGGAGCCTGGCCGAAGATCCCAACGGCCCGCAGATCCATCTGCGCAAGGACCTGTTCGTACACTTCGGCCGGCGAGTCACCATCTTGACCGCCAACGAGCTTCCCATCGGGCCGGAGAGCGAACGGTTCCTCTTCGCGATCGAGTTGAAGGATCCCGAGGCCGTACAGACCACGATTTCCAAGTGGATGGCCAAGGAGGCCGCCAACAAAGCCGCTCGGAAAATCGAAATCGAAGGTCACGAAGCGTGGGAAATCCTCGAAGAGGAGCCGCCCGCCCACATCCCCGACATCGATATCCCCTCGTTGACGCCGCCGCCGGGTGGTGGTGCGCTTCCGGGCAATGAGAACGGCGTCCAGAACAACGCCCCGGCCGGAAACCAGCCGTTGTTGACACACGCCGCGGTGGCCGTGGTCGGCGGACACCTGTTCGTCGCCTCGCACGTGGGCTTTCTCGAAAAGGTCCTCAAGCCCAAAACGGCCCGGGAAACGCTCCGCGGTAGTCCCTACTATCTCCTGGTCGAGCAGCGAATCGACGAGTTGAAAATCGAGGGGCAATTTGCGCGGAAGTTCTCGCTGACCGAGGAGGAATTCCGCCCCGTCTACGAGGCGTTCCGCCGGGGCGAACCGATGCGAGAAGTGCTGTTCGGCCAGGTGATCAACTCCCTGATCGGCGAGCAGGCGCTGGATCGGGCCCGCCAAGTGCGACTGCCCGGCAAAAACCTGCCGCCTTTCGGCGTCGTCGCCCGATACCTCGGCCCGGCCGGCCTGGCCATTGCCGCCGAGCCCAACGGGTGGTTCGCCAAGGGCTTCACCCTGACGAAACCTTGATTGTCGGCGATCCTATCCGCATCGGCAGGGTTGCAGGCCACCTCCAGGCTCCCTAAACTGGTGCCGGCCCATCACAGTAGCCGTCTCGATCCGGTAAGAAATCATGGACTCCCTGATCCAAGCCGTAACCAATCCCCTGGTCATCCTCGCGATCGGTCTGGTGACGGTCATCGGGATGATCATCGTGCTGCGCGTCAATGCGTTCATCGCCCTGATCACTGCCGCGATGCTCGTCAGCCTGCTCTCGCCCGGCGAGTTGCCCGAGAAGATCAGCCGGGTGGCCGGCGCGTTCGGAAGCACGGCCACGGGCATCGGCATCGTGATCGCGCTGGCCGCGGTGATCGGCAAGTGCCTGATGGACAGCGGGGCCGCCGACCGGATCGTGCGGTCGTTTCTGAAAGTCCTGGGCGAGAAGCGGGCGCCGACGGCCCTGATGGGAAGCGGCTTCGTGCTCTCCATGCCCGTCTTCTTCGACACGGTCTTCTACCTCTTGGTGCCGCTGGCCCGATCGCTCTGGAGGAAGACCCGCAAGAACTACATCCTCTACATCACGGCGATCGCCACCGGCGGGGCGATCACGCACACGCTGGTCCCGCCCACGCCCGGGCCGTTGGTAATGGCCAACTTCCTGGACGTGCCGATCGGCCTGATGATTCTGGTGGGGATCATGATCGGGTTGCCCACGGCGCTGATCGGGCTGCTGGTCTGCCGCGTGATGAACCACCTGATGGACCTTCCCATGCGCCCCTACAGCGGCCAGTCGGAGCCGGAACCGCTCGCGGATGACCGGTTGCCCGGGCTATGGATCTCGCTGGCGCCGGTGCTCCTGCCGGTCATCCTGATCTCGGTCAATACGGTGACCGAGACGATCGCCGACGCCCAACACGCAAAGTTGCTCGAGGAAGGTGACGTTTTGGATTGGCCCGTCTTCTCCAAGAAGTTGGGCACGGCGGGAACCGACGAGGAAACCGAGCCGGTCCGGCGAGTGATGGAACTGTTGCCGGCGGACCTGCGCCAGGCAATCTCCGACGCCGCCGGCCCCGGCACCTTTTCGCCCGAGTTGTGCGACCGGGTGAAAGCGGCAACCAGCGACCTCGCGCGGCAAGAGAACTTCTGCACGGACAGGGCCTTCCTCGGCATTGCCCTTCCCAAGGAAGCCCAGAATCTATTAGATCGCGGGATGCGCAAGTTGCCGAAACCGGAAACGACTCGCTTCAAGAGAGTCTATCGCCAGAAGGCCTTCGACGGCGTCGCCACGTCCGCTCCCGCCAAGGATCTTCTCGACCGCGGCATGGCCAAGCTGCAGGAAGAGAAAATCGAACGTTTCAACTGGCTGATGTTGGAAGCAGCCTTTCCCGGGCAAGTCAAGCAGACGAACTCGCGAACAGCGGCCGACGTCGCGGCGATCTTCGGCAATGCCAACCTGGCGTTGTTGCTCTCGGCGGCGATCGCCATGCTGGTTCTGGTCCGCCAGCGGGGCCTGACCTTGAAGCAACTCGCCAAGACGACCGAAACCGCCCTGATGAGCGGCGGCGTGATTATCTTGATTACCGCTGCCGGCGGGGCGTTCGGGAAGATGCTGCAAGTATCCGGCGTGAAAGACCCCATCGAAAACCTGGCCGCCACCGAGGGCGGCGACGTGGGCCTGATCATGCTCTGCTTGGGTTTCGGCGTCGCGGCGCTGATGAAAGTCGCCCAGGGCTCCGGCACCGTCTCGATGATCACCACCTCCGCGATATTCGGCGCAATGGGCGTCTCGTCGAGCATGCTGGGCTTCAACGTCGTCTACCTGGCCACCGCCATCGGCGCCGGCTCGCTCTGCGGCTCCTGGATGAACGACAGCGGCTTCTGGATCTTCTCCCGCATGGGCGGATTGACCGAAACCGAGGCCCTGAAGACCTGGACCATCCTGCTGGCCATTCTCGGCTGCGTCGCCTTCGGCTTCACGCTGCTGGCCACCTACGTGCTGCCGTTGTATGAGGCTAGTGCTGCGTCAATGCTGTAATGACGGGTGGCACACCCCAGAGAAACGTAGGGTGGGCACCGCCCACCGATCCCAATCCATTTTCTCGATTCGCGTCTCGATTCGGATTGGTGGGCTCCCGACATCTTGCCGGGCGAAACGGCAACGGCCGAAGTTTTCGAAGAACCGGTCCACCGGTTGACGGTCGTCCGTCGCTTTGATATCTTGCGCGGACAGGGGGAATCACAAGGACATCAAGGATAACGGAGGTCGCTCTCATGTCCGGGACACGTCTTGTTGCCGCGGGAAGTCTCCTGCTGGTTTGCTGCTGCTCGTGCTCGCAGGACCCGGCGATCGATCGATCGGAAGAGCCAGCCCGCGCGAGATCTTATGAAGAGATGATCGTCGGTCAGTGGAAACTGGACGACGAAGCCACGAAAGTAATCGTGATTTTCGATTCCGACGGCACCTGGACGGCGGACCTGAGATGGAAGGACGAGGGCGTGTCGCGCAGCACGTGGGACCAGGTCTACGGAACGTGGTCCCTGGAAAACGACGTGCTGAGCTTCACGTACACGGAAGACACCTTTCCGAAGGATCTGTCGCTTGTCGGTGATGCGCGAAGCGATCGGGTTCTCGAATTGAACGAAGAGACCCTGCGGCTGGAGGACGGCGAGGGAAAAACCGAGACGTACCGACGCGTGCGGTAGGTATTTACTCAAGAAAGACTTGTACGCTTTTCTGGCGAGGGTGGTCAGCATGAGAAGCTGGATCTGTCGAATCTCGATCCTGACGGCGGCGCTGTTCGCCGCTGCTTGCAGCGACGACAAGACGCCGACCGGTGATGGGCAGGAGATGAAGTCCGACGAGGCGGGCAAGTCGGTCAAGACGTCCCCCCACGCCGCGACGGCCGGCAAGGCACTGTTCGTGCCGGGAGCGGAAGGCGATGGGCTGACGGAAATCCAGGTCGTCGCCGCCCTGACGCGGCTCGGCGCAACGCTTAAGCGCAACGAGCAAGAACAGGTAATTACCGTCGACCTCGCCGAGTGCGACGTCACCGACGACCGTTTGAAGCACTTGGGTAAATTGGCTTCGCTGGAATACCTCCACCTGAGCAACAATCCGCGGATCACCGATGCCGCCTTGCTCTACCTCGAAGGGAACACGAACCTGAAGCTGCTCGATCTGCGGGGCACGCAGGTGACCGACGCGGCGCTGAAATCGGTCCGGGGCATGACCGAGCTGAAGAGCTTGAAACTCTCCGGCCCTCAAGTCGAGGACGCGGGACTCGAGTATCTCGCCGCCTTGACGAAACTCGAGGCGCTGGGACTCGACGGGGCGGAAGTCACCGACGCCGGGCTGGAGAAGCTCGAGCCGCTGGCTGTTCTCGAAGAGCTTTACCTGGCCCAAACGCCCATCACCGACGAGGGATTGGCGCACCTGGCCGGGTTGCCGCGTTTGAAGCGTCTCCGTTTGGCGGGCACCGGCGTGACCGACCGCGGAATGGAGTTCCTCAGCGCGATGTCCGGCCTGGAGGACCTGGATCTGACGGACACGGCCGTGGGTGACGAGGGGCTGGCACATCTCGAGAAGTTGCCCGAACTGACCAAACTGACCCTGTGGACGACCGGCGTGACTGACGAGGGCCTCGTCCATTTGGAAGAGATGACGCAACTGACGTGGCTGAACCTCGACAACACGAAGGTCACCGACGCCGGGCTGCCGCACTTGAAGGCGCTGGGGAATCTCGAGTTCCTCCATCTCGGCCGAAACGCAGTCACCGACGCCGGGCTGGACAACCTGGCCGGGCTGAAGAAGCTGACGGATCTTCGCATCACCCGGACGAACGTCACGGACGCCGGCGTGGCGAAGCTTCAAGCGGCGCTGCCCGACTGCAAGATCGAGAGCATGGTGGAGGGAGAGGATTAGGCCGCTCGGTCGTGTAAAGTGACTCCAAGCGAGTCAGGTTTCGTCGGGGGTTCAGGGTTCGGGGCTTCGTCTCGCGGAGCGAGACGGCTACTGTGCGCGACACACCCAGACCACCGAGGCGGCGGCGGAAGCCGTTCCCAAGAGCAATGCGCCGATCACGACCAGACATCCCGAAGTGCGGCCGAATTTCTGGAAGAGCGTCAAGCCCCTTTCGCCGGTCCGGGTCATTTTCTTGGCTTCGACCCGGGCCACGGAATCCTCGATCGATTCGCCGTGGCGGGCGGCGGCGGCCTTGATGGCGTGGTAGTAGAGCGTGTCGGCGATCTCGCGTTCCTCGGGCGTCAAGGGCACCGGTTCGGTGGAAACCTCGGGAACGAGGCTGTTGCGGGCGATCGCGTTGGCCTGGTCGTCGGTGATCGGGATGTTCAAGCCCTTGGCCACTGCCGTGGCCGTTTCCATCCGGATATTGACCAGGCAGGAATAGAAGACCTGGTCGTACGTCTCCTCGTCCTGCAAATCCTCGACCGCCACGCCCAGTTTCTCGGCCTCTTCGAAGAACGTATCCGCGGTCATTTCGCGGTAGAACATCAGTTCCGCGGGATCTGCACTCATGCGTCCATCCTCATGCGTCCATCCTCATGCGGCTCCCGACTCCGAAAGGCCCTTCCACCTCAGGGTTTGTCCAGGAGTGAATCCGCCGTTGTTGACATACGAGTTATTCGACGGTCACGCTCTTCGCCAGATTGCGCGGTTTGTCGACGTCGCATCCCCGGGCGACCGCGATGTGGTAGGAGAGCAGTTGCAGGGGGATGATGGATACGATCGGTTGGAGGAATTCTTCGATGCCGGGGACTTCGATCACGTCGTCGGCCAGTCGGGCCGCCTCCCTGTCACCCTCGCCCACCACGGCGATCACCGGACCGCCCCGGGCCTTGATCTCCTGGAGATTGGCCATCACTTTATCGTACACGGGACCTTGCGGCATCAGGAAGACGCTGGGGGTACGTTCGTCGACCAGGGCGATCGGGCCGTGCTTCATCTCGGCGGCCGGATAGCCCTCGGCGTGGATGTAGCTGATCTCCTTCAGCTTCAATGCGCCCTCCAAGGCCGTGGGGAAGTTGAACTGCCGGCCCAGGTACAGGAAGTTGTCGCAATCGGCGTACTTCAAGGCGATCCGCCGTACCTCGTCGTTGGTTTGCAGCGCCCGGCTGACTTTCTCGGGCAATCCCTGGAGTTCTTCGATGATGCGCATGCCCGCGTGAAAGCTCAGGTGCCGCAGGCGGCCGAAGTAGAGCGCCAACATGGCCAGCACGGTACACTGGGAGGTGAACGCCTTGGTCGAGGCCACGCCGATCTCGGGCCCGGCGTGCAGGTAGATGCCCCCGTCGGCTTCGTTGGCGATCGTGCTGCCGACCACGTTGCAGATGGCCAGCACGGGAAGTCCCTTGCGTTTCATTTCCCTCATCGCGGCCAGCGTGTCGGCCGTTTCGCCGCTCTGGGTGATGGCGAACAACAGGGTGTCGCTGTCCAAGGGCGGATTGCGGTAGCGCAATTCGCTGCCGTACTCGACCTCGACCGGCATTCGGGCCAGCGTTTCGATCTGGTATTCCCCGACCAGGCCCGCGTGCCAACTCGTGCCGCAGGCGGTCATCACGAAGCGTTCCACCGAGCGGAGTTGCCGGGTGGAGAGGTTCAAGCCGCCGAATCGGGCCGTGGCCGCGTCCAGGTCGAGCCGTCCCCGCATGGCGTTGCGGATCGACTCGGGCTGCTCGAAGATCTCCTTGAGCATGTAGTGGTCGTAGATGCCCAGGTCCACGTCGCCGGCTTCGAAGTCCAGCACGTGGACGCTGTGGTCGACGTGGCCCTGGTCCCGGTGGATCACGCGCAGCGAATCGGCGGTGATCACGGCCAGTTCGTGATCGGCCAGGTAGACGATTTTGTCCGTATAGCCGGCCAACGGCGAGGCATCGCTGGCGACGAAATGCTCGCCGGAACCGACGCCGAGGATCAGCGGGCTTCCCCGGCGGGCGCCGATGAGCACGTCCGGCCAATCGCGGAAAACGACCACCAAGCCGTACGTTCCCCGGAGTTGGGCCAGTGCGGACTGGACGGCCTCGACCAACGGCTGGTACTTGACCGCCGCCATGTCGTCGACTGCGGGCTGCTGTTCGAGGCAACTGTCGATCAACTGGGCGATGACTTCGCTGTCGGTGTCCGACAGGAAGTGGCGACCTTCTCTCAGCAGCCGCTGCTTGATCGCCTGGAAGTTCTCGATCACCCCGTTGTGAACGACCGCCAGCGCGTGGTCCCCGCCGATATGGGGGTGCGCGTTGGCGTCGGTGGCTGCTCCGTGGGTGGCCCAGCGGGTATGGCCGATTCCGACTCGGCCCGGGGTGGGCGAGTCGACCAGGCGCGCTTCGAGCTGCTCGATTCGGCCGGCCGTTTTGGTGATCGCCAATTGACCCTCTGGCGTTATAGTCGCCACCCCGGAGCTGTCATAGCCGCGGTATTCCAGCCGCCGGAGTCCGCTGACGAGGAATTCCGCCGCCTCTCGAAATCCGATATACCCGACGATCCCGCACATGTTTCTTTCCCCCGATGGCTACTCTCTCGGGGGCCGGAGTAATCGGGAAAAGTGCCCGACCCCATGACCCAATAGTCTAGCATAATCAGCCGTTGGGTGAGAAGCGTGCTTAGGGGGGGGACGCCGGTGGCTGGGTGCGGGCAAAAGGTCGCCCGGCAGGTTCATTTCGAACGACCCGCGCCGGATGAGCGATCGGGGCGGGCTCTTTCTATGCACAATGGGCACAATGCTCCCCACTTGTACACGGCGAACGCTTGACATTTTCGCTGCAATCCCTCAAGCTGAACTAAGCGCGTATCGATTACGTTCGACCGAGGGGCGGCGAGTTTGCCGGTTATGCCGATGGTGTCGATCCTATCGGAAATGACGGCCGGTCGTCATCGCCCCTGGACGTTTTTCTCGTTTCCTGGGCCGATCCCGTGATCCGGCTCTTGACTTTACGGCCGCGTCCAATCAGACTGAACGGACGCGGGGGGGACACTTATCCACGACATCAGTGCACCATATCAGTGCACCATCAGCATTTCTTCCTTCGGTGTGTTGACCATCGTTCGCACAAAATCGTAGCCGGCCTCGTTCCCGGTGGTCGAGGTTTGGTGCCGAGCGATCCGACGCAGGCGAACCTCAGAGAAACGACCGACCACGGTCCCGACGTTTCTTCATCGCCGACATTACTTCGATCATGCAAGAACCCGCCTTACCCTCGCTGGATGACTTCAAGAGTTGGCTGCCACGGCCTCCGGTGCTGATCGCCTGGCTCGTGCTGTTCGGCATTCTCTGGATCAGCTACCAGTTGCCGAGCCTCACGATGTTCGAGGCCTGGTGGGAAGAAGCGGAGTACGGACACGGTTTCTTCGTGGTGCCTTTTGCCTTGATCCTTCTCTTGCTGCGGCACGAGATCATCACCGGCAAGTCCAAGCCGGTCTTCGGGCCGTTTCCGGAGCGAACGAGTTTTCGCTCGGTGCTGTTTTGGATGCTCCCTTCGGCACCGGCCAGATTGGGAGCGCTTGGGGGAGCAGCCGCCGGCGTGCTGTTGTTCGTCGTGGTTTTCTCCGTGCAGCGAGCCGACCTTGCCATTCCCGAAATCACCGTACCGGAACCAGACGGCACGGGGAACCTGGTTCAACTCCAGGACGCCCTGCCCGAGGCGGAATTGCCCGACCTGGAAGACAAGCGGCACTCCCTTTCCGACTTCTACGGCAAGCGGGCGACGGTGGTCTGTTTTTGGAAGGGCGGCAACACGCCCGAGGGCGAGCGGGAGGCGATCGGGACGTTGCAGAAACTGCAGGGGGACTATTCCAACCCGTCGTCCAAGAAGGTCGTTCACGTCATCGCCGTCAACGAGGGCGACGACCCGAAGGTAGTCCGCGCGCAATTGGCCAACGCCCGGATGGAAGCCGACGACGAGTTTGCCGTGCTGTCGGATGCCGAGGGAACGCTGCTGGCGAAGGTTGGCGCGAGGGAATTGCCGCGGGCATACCTTCTCGACGCGGACGGCGCGATCGTCTGGTTCGGCCAGGGATTTTCCACGGAGACGCGGCGCGATCTGCGGCAGGCGGTCGACGCGGTGGTCAGCCTCAAGTGGTTGGAGGCGGCGACCTGGCTGTACTTGTTGCTGGCGGGCGTTTGCGGGGCGATGTACGGCGGACTGCTGTTCCAGCTCGTGCAGGTCCTCGTCCACCACCGCGTGACCGCGGAACCGTTGGAATGGCGTCTGTGCTGGTGGCTGATCCCGTTGTTACTGCTGTGGGTGGTGATCCGCTGGGTATCGGCCTTCTTCGTCTATATCACGCTGGACATCTTCTCGATCCTGCCTTTCCTGGCGGCCTTCGTGCTTTTCGTGGGGGGCTGGCGATACGTGCGGTGGGCGTGGCCGTCGATCCTGTTCCTGGTGTTCATGATGAAGCTTCCCGGAGCGATTTCCGGCACGCTCAGCCACCCGCTGCAATGGTTCGGAACCAAGGTCGCCGTGTTCATCGTTCAAACGTTGGGCATCGCGGCGACCGCCCAAGGCAACGTGATCAAGATGAGCAGCGGAGACTTGCAGGTCGTCGAGGCCTGCAGCGGCCTGCGGATGTTGATTCTGTTCTTTGCCATATGCGTCGGCGCGGCGCTGGTGATCCGGGTGGAGCTGTGGGAAAGGATCGTGATCGTCGTCAGTGCCGTCCCGATCGCGATCGTTTCCAACGTCGCGCGATTGACCATCACGGCCATCCTCTACGAGATGTCCCGATGGTGGCCCGAGGTGATCGACACCGCGACGGCCGACGCCTTCTTCCACGACTGGGCCGGTCTCTTCATGATGCCTTTGGCGCTGCTGATGTTGTGGGGCGAGATGGCGTTGCTCAAGAAGCTGTTCCTCGAACCGGCGTCGGGACCGGCGCTCTCGTTGGGCGGGGCCTTGGCGGGGGTGCCGCGCCGCGCCGAATCCGAGTCCGCGGCCCGCCGCAAATCCGACTCCGAAACCGTGGCCGAAAAACGCAAGGCCTGACCCCTTCCTGTTTCGAAAACGACCGTTCTTAGGTAACCAACGCGACTGGACCCCCATTCATCCGGAGAAACAACCATGTCGAGCAGCGAGAACTTTCCTTTCCCCGATGACATGCCGGAGGCGCCATGGGCCGAGGCAACCCCGCGTTCTCGAGCCGGGACAATCGGCTTCTCGGCGTTTCTGCACGCGTTGCGGCGCCACTGGGTCTTGGCGACGGCGATCGGCGTCGCGTGTGCCCTGGTGGCCGGGCCGGCCGTGTGGCTGGCCGTGGGACCGACGTACATGGCCAGCGCCTATCTGCAGATATCGGAGCAGCCGCAGTATATCATCGCGGAAGGGCCGCGCTCTCCCCGCGACGCCTTCGAAATCTACATAAACACTCAGGAGCAGATTCTTACCAGCCCCTTGGTGCTCACCGCGGCGCTCCGCGCCTTTCCCGATCAGGACGGCAAGCTCATCGAGCCGGAGAAGTTCTCCATGTTGGCGGGCGAAGTCGACAAGATCCGTTGGCTGGCGGACGAGCTTGTCGTGCGTTTTCCCGGGCAAGCGGAAATCATGGAGGTCAGTCTCACGGACGACAACAAGGAGGAGGCCACCCTTCTGGTCAACGCGGTGGTGGACGCCTACATGGCGGAAGTGGTCGACGCCGAGGGAAGGCAGAAGAGGCAGCGTCTTACCGAAATCCAAACCGCGCACGGCCAGAAGACGATCGATGTGAGGAGAGAGCGGGCCCAACTCGAAAGCCTGGCCAGGGTGCTGGGAACCGCCGACGAGGAAGCCCGCGCGCTGCGCCAGAGAATCGCCATTCAGGAATGGGCCGATTTCCAGAGACAACTCGCCCAGACCATGTTCACGCTGAGACAGGCCACGGGTGCCCTGGCGGCGCAAGGCGCCTTGCTGGCGTCGATCCAGGACCGCCCAATCACCAAACCGGAATTGGACCGCTATCTCAACCAGGATGTCTACGCCAGGCAAGTGGCCACCGAGTTGGCATACCACAACATGAACCAGCAATACACCCAGGGAATCCTCGCGCCGGGCACGAAGTCGCGACAAGGGATGCAGCGCTTTCAGGATCAAGCCAGGGTCAGCATGCAGTACGCCGAACTGGAGCGGAACATGGCGGCGGAAGTCCGCGCGATGATGGCCGTAGAAATCCAGGAAGAGAGGAACCGGCTGCAATACGAGGTCGACTCCTTGACCGGGCAGAAGACGCAGCTCGAGGCCGAAGTCGCCCAGAAAAAGGCGATCGCCGAAGACCTGGGCCAGGTCGACATCGAGTACCAGATGAAACTGGCGGACATCGCCGATATCGAGGCGTCGCTTCGCAGACTCGCCGAGGAAAGAGAAAAAATCGCCGTGGAACTCGACTCTCCTTCCCGAATCCGGCAGCGGGGTCGGGCCGAAGTTCCCAAGAGCGAGGCCAATTTCGTCCCCCGCGTCGGCCTGACCACGTTCGCGATGCTCCTGGGGCTCGTCTTCCCCGCCGGTGGCATCGGATGGTGGGACATGCGCAAGGGGCGGATCAACTCGGCCGAAGACGTACGACGCCAGGGGATCGACGTGATCGGCTCGGTGCCGATGATTCCCGCACGGATCGCCCGGCAAATGGGTACGCCCTCGAAGCGCGGCCAGACCTGGATGATGCGGCTGACCGAGTCGGTCGACAGCATCGTCGCCCGGCTGCTCCGCACGGCGGAACTCGAACAACGCCGCGTGATCCTGATTACCAGCCCGTCCGGCGGCGAAGGGAAGACCACCTTGGCCACCCGGCTGGCCACCAGCCTCGCCCACAACGGGCGGCGCACCGTGCTGGTCGACTTCGATCTGCGTCGGCCGGCCGTCGACGGCGTTTTCGGCCTGTCCTCGGAGCCGGGCGTCTGCGAAATCCTCCGACGGCAGAGCGATCTCGAGGCCGCGCTGCAGAAGACCGGGGTCGAGAATCTCTCGGCCGTGACGGCGGGGCGTTGGCAACGCGACGTTACCATGAACGCGTTGGCCAACGGCGGCGCCGGCCCGATCCTGGACGGGCTCCGCGAACAGTTCGAGTTCGTGATCATCGACGCCGGCCCGGTCCTGCCGGTGGCGGATACGCGGTTCGTCAGCCAGCACGTGGACGCGGCGATTCTTTCCGTTTTCCGCGACGTCAGCGAGGCCCCCAAAATCGAATCGGCCCGTGAAATCCTCGAGGCGTTCGGCGTCGGCACGGTGGAAGCCGTCGTGACCGGCCCGACGGACACCTTGCGAGAGTCGACCGTGGAGGACGAATCGGAACAACCGGCCCAACAACCGGCGGCGTGACCCTTGCCCGCCGCACGGCCCCCATGAAACAATGCCCGGCCGTTGCCCGAGGCCACCAGACATGAGTACCGTTCAAACCATCATTTTCTTCCTGATCGCCTGCGTGACCAGCCTGCTGTTCACGGTGCTGATCCGTGGGGTGGCACCGCGCGTCGGGCTGACCGATCGTCCGGACGGCCACCGGAAACTGCACGAAGGGATCATGCCGCTGGGTGGCGGGATCGCGATTTTCCTCTCGTTCGCGTGCGTTTCGGCCATCCTGCTGAACGTACCCAACTACTTCCGCGACGTCCTCTGGGACAAGATGGGCAGTCTGATGGCCCTGCTGATGGCCGGGGCCGTGATCGTGGCGGTCGGATTGATCGACGACCTGGTCGGCCTCGACGGCAAAAAGAAACTGCTGGGCCAAATCGTGGCCGTCTCGATCCTGATGATCAGCGGGCTGATCATCGAGAAGATCGGAATCTTCGGCTTGAAGTTGGAACTGGGCGTGCTGGCCATCCCCTTTACCCTCTTCTGGCTCCTCGGCGCCATCAACGCCCTGAACCTGCTGGACGGGATCGACGGCCTGGCCACGATGATCGGCACCATCCTGGTCGCCACCATCGGCGTTATCGGGCTGATGGTCGACCGCCCGGAGGTCGCGATCATCGCGTCGGTCTTCGCCGGCAGCCTGGTCGGCTTCATCCGCTTCAACTTCCCGCCGGCCAGTATCTTTCTGGGCGACACCGGCAGCATGCTGATCGGGCTGGTCGTCGGAACGCTGGCGATTACCGGGTCCCTGAAGGGGACGGGGACCGTGTTGCTGGCCGCACCGTTGGCGGTCTGGGCGATCCCGATCTTCGACTCCGCCGCCGCCATCGTCCGACGAAAACTCACCGGACGCAGCATCTACGCCACCGATCGCGGCCACCTGCACCACCGGCTGCTGTACCTGCTGGGCAGCAACCGCAAGGTGCTCGCCTGGCTGGCCGGCGCCTGCCTGTTGACCTCCGGCGCGGCGCTGTTGAGCGTGTTCCTGTACAAGACGGGCAGCCCGGTGGGCGACCTGATCGCGATGCTCACCTGTTTCGCGGTCGTGATCATCTTCATCGCCACCGGCGTGTTCGGAAAGGCCGAACTTCTGCTGATCGGAAGCCGCCTGCGCCGGGTGGGCCGGTCGCTGGTGCTGCCGATCAGCTCGCGGCGCGGTCGGATCCGCCAGACCATCATCCGCCTGCAAGGCTCGCGGCAATGGGAGCTGCTTTGGGAAACGTTCACCGAGGCGGCCGACAAGTTGTCGCTGTGCGAAATCCGCCTGGACGTCAACATCGCCTCGGCTCACGAGGAATACCACGCGTCGTGGGAACGCCCCCGGCAGGACGGGTCCCGGCCGTGTTGGCGAATCGAACTGCCGCTGATGGTCGAGGATCGACAGGTCGGACGGCTGCGGGTCGCCGGCGAGTGCCATGGCGATTCGGCCTGCGGGAACGTTTTGCAGTTGCTGGATCTGGTCGAACCGTTCGAATCGCAACTGGTGATCGCCGAAGAGTTGGAACTCCTCCTGCCCGATACGGACCACGACGCGGCAGTGGTCGAACCGAGTGAACTTCCCGACCAGCCCGTTCTATCGCCCGAACGCCTGAGGTAGTACCCATGAAGATGCCCGAAACAAGACCGGCCGCGTCATGGATCGCCCGAATGCCGTGGCGTCTGCTGACCGTCGTGGCTCTGGTGTTCGCGGTCCATCTCGTGTTGGTTTGGACGAGGCACGGATTGAAGCCCGACGTCGAGAACCTGGGGTGGTCGCTGAGCGAAGTGCCTTACCGGCTGGGCAAATGGGAAGGCGCGGAAGCCACGCTGGACGAACGAACGTTCCAGTGGATAGGCGGAATGGAAGCGGTCAATCGAGAGTATCGCCACCCCGCAACCCGCAGTGTCGTGGCTTTTCATGCCGTTCTCTACGAGTTGTACGACAAGGCGGCGAACCATAATCCCACGATGTGCTACCGGGCCGGGGGCTATCGGGAAAGAGAGAGCGATTTGTTGCCGCTCAGCGCGAGCGACCCGACGGCGCTGGCGAATCGGTCGGTCTACGAACGAGAAGGCCGCCAGGTCGTCGAAGTCCACTGGTACCAGTTCGGCGATTACATCGTGCGCAACCGGTGGCAAATGGGGAAGGTGCGCTTGAAGCTGATGGGCGGCGAAGCCTGGCCCCCGGTGATCAAAGTGCTCCTGCAGATCGACGTGAAGAACGTCGAACAAGACAAGGCGACCATCGCGGAATTCGCCGAGGTCGTGTACGAAGCCGTCAATCGCCTGGATAATCCTCCGCAAGAGGAGACTCCCGATCCACAACTTAGCGAGGCGTCGGAACAACCGAATCGGTAGGCCGGGGCCGGAAAGCGCGGCCCAGCGGCGAGTTGCTCCGGATCGGCATCTTCGCACAAGGGAACCGGGGAGAATGGATCCACCTGCCAACGGACGTTGCTCGGAATTCTGTCCGGCACGCGGACCGTGGCGGTCGAGCCCGATGAGGCGCATACAATTGACAGTCGCGAGCGAGTTTCAGGGGACCGGTGTCACCCACGAGAACGGAGTGTGCGCCGAGATCATCAACGACGGAGATCCTCGATGAGTTCGAACGTTGCGGTCGTCGGATGCGGATACTGGGGAAAGAACCTGGTCCGCGTCTTCTCGGAACTGGGAGTCCTGCACACCCTTTGCGACACGGACACCTCCCGGCGCGATAAGCTGGCTTACAGCGGAGATCCGCCGGCGTTCACCGACCGCCTGGAGGACGTGCTGGGCAATCCGGCCGTCGACGCGGTCGCCGTGGCCACGCCGGCGGTGACGCATTACGAAGTGGTCAAGAAGTGCCTCGAGGCCGGCAAGGACGTCTTCGTCGAGAAGCCGCTGGCACTGACCGCCTCCGACGGCCAACAGTTGGTCGAACTGGCCGAACAGCGATCCCGCATCCTCATGGTCGGGCACATCCTCCTCTATCACCCGGCTGTGGTCCAACTTCGCAAGCTGATCGACGAAGGCGCGCTGGGGCGGGTCTTGTACTGCTACTCCAACCGGCTCAACATGGGGATGATCCGCACCGAAGAGAACATCCTCTGGAGTTTCGCGCCGCACGATATCTCGGTGATGCTGCACCTCTTGGGCGAGGAGCCGGTTTCCGCCGAGGCGGAAGGCCAAAGCTATCTCACGCCGGGAGTCGTGGACGTGACCTTGAGCCGGCTGAAGTTCAAGAGCGGCGTGACCGGCCACATCTTCGTCAGTTGGCTTCACCCGTCGAAGGAGCAGCGTCTCGTCGTGGTCGGCTCCGAGAAGATGGCCGTATTCGACGACCGGGCCGAAAAGAAGTTGCTGCTGTTTCCCCATCGAGTCGACTGGGCCGGGCGATCGCCCACCGCGGTCAAGGCCGAAGCCATCGCCGTCGACCTTCCCCGGGCCGAGCCGCTGAAGGAGGAGTGCCGCCACTTCATCGACTGCGTGACGAGCCGGCGCACGCCGTTGAGCGACGGGCACGAAGGGCTGCGGGTCCTCCGCGTCCTGGACGCCTGTCAAGAATCGCTCGAACGAAACGGCCAACCCGGCTCGGCCGCGCTACTGCCGGCCGCGGCCGACGCGAGCGAAAAGCACACCGTGCCCGAAAGCCAAGCGTATTTCTCCCATGAAACCGCCTGCGTCGACCAGCCCTGTTCGGTCGGCCGCGGGACGAAGATCTGGCACTTTTCCCACGTGATGAAAGGCGCCGAGATCGGCGAGAAATGCTCGATCGGACAGAACGTGCTGATCGCCCCCACGGCGGTGGTGGGCAACAACGTCAAGATCCAGAACAACGTCTCCGTCTACGACGGCGTGATCCTCGAAGACGACGTTTTCTGCGGACCGTCGATGGTGTTCACCAACGTGATGAACCCCCGCAGCGAAATCGTCCGCAAGAGCGAATACAAGACGACGCTGGTGAAGAAGGGAGTCACTCTGGGCGCGAACTGCACGGTCATCTGCGGCCACACGATCGGCCAGTTCGCCTTCATCGGAGCCGGCGCCGTGATTACCCGCGACGTACCTCCGTTCGCCCTGATGGCCGGCGTACCCGCCAGGCAGATCGGGTGGATCTGCCGCTGCGCCGGCGAGCGCTTGGAGTTCGACGAAACCGGGATCGCTCGTTGCGCGGCGTGCGGACGCAGCTACCGGTTGCAGAACGGGCGGGTGGAAGAGTCGGGCAAGAAGGCCGAGCCGCTTCCGCAAGCCGGCCGGCAGCAGCCGAGATCGCCGAAATAGATGTAGGCCGGAACAAGCGCAGCGCAGTTCCGGCACATCGCTTCATGTGGCCTTTGCACACCAATGCTTTGCACACCAATGCTTTGCACACCAATGCTTTGTATACCAATGCTTTGTATACCGAATGCCGGAACTGCGCTGCGCTTGTTCCGGCCTACCTGTTTCTTCAGCAAGATTCGGAGATGCTTTTGTCTGAACAAATAACGGTTCCCCTGCTCGATCTGAAGGCCCAGTACGCGTCGATCAGGAAGGAAGTCCAGGAGGCCGTCGAGGAGGTGCTGGAAAGCCAGTGGTTCATCCTCGGGCCCAACGTGAAGAAGTGCGAGGAGCAGATCGCCGAGTACTGCCGGTGCCGCCACGCGATCGGCGTCTCTTCCGGCACCGACGCGTTGTTGATCGCCTTGATGGCCGAGGGTATCGGGCCGGGCGACGAGGTCGTCACCACGCCCTACACCTTTTTCGCCACCGCCGGCTGCGTTGCCCGGCTGGGTGCCAAACCGGTGTTCGTCGACATATGTCCGGACACCTTCAACATCGATCCGGCTGCGATCGAGAGGCGCATCACCGAGAAGACCAAGGCGATCATCCCGGTCGATCTGTTCGGTCAGTGTGCCGAGTTGGATCCGATCATCGAGATCGCCCGACGCCACCGGTTGACGGTGATCGAGGACGCCGCCCAGGCGATCGGCGCGGAATACCGGGGACACCGTGCCGGTTCGCTGGTGGAGTACGGATGCTTCAGTTTCTTCCCTTCGAAGAATCTCGGGGCCGGCGGTGACGGCGGGATGGTGGTCACCCAGGACGACCAGCGGGCCGAGAAGCTACGGACCCTTCGCGTCCACGGGTCGAAGCCGAAATACTATCACGCTCTAATCGGCGGCAACTTCCGGTTGGACGCCATCCAGGCGGCGATCGTCAACGTGAAACTCCGCTACCTCGACGAGTGGTCAGCCGCCCGGCAGTCGAACGCCGACCGTTATCGCCGGTTGTTCGAGGCGTCGGGCCTGGTGGAAAGCGGCGTGGTCCGCCTTCCGCCGGTGGCCCCGCAACATCGCCACATCTACAACCAGTTCGTCGTCCGCGTGCCGAAGCGCGACGAGTTGCGGTCCTATCTGAATGACCGCCGGGTGGCCACCGAGGTCTATTATCCGGTTCCGCTGCACCTGCAGGAATGTTTTGCGTACTTGGGCCATCGCGAAGGCGATTTCCCCGAGAGCGAGCTGGCGGCCCGGGAGACCCTGGCCCTGCCGATTTATCCCGAGCTGTCCGACGAGCAGGCCGCGTACGCGGTCGATCGCATCGCGGACTTCTACTGAAAGTCAACCGTTGGTCACTCCGCTCAGGCCTGAACCCATGTCCGCGGAATTGCCGCTTGCAGAGCCTACTGCGGCTCCCGTCCACGGCGAGGAGACTACGGAGACTCCGTCGGCAACCGGCGCCGCGAGACCGGGACCGTCGAAGACGCTGACGCACTCGATTTTCCGGCTCGTCGCGGGCCGGGGCGCCGTGATTGCCGTCGGGTTGCTGATGGCGCCGGTCCTCACCCGGCTCTACGCGCCGAAAGACTTCGGGGCGCTGGCGCTGCTGATGATGATCGTGGGGGTCCTGGAAGGGTTCACCTCGCTGGCCTACGCCGGGGCGATGCCGTTGGCGGAGTCCGCCGCGAAACGCCGAGCGCTGTTCGTGCTGTCGAGTTTGATCGGTCTGGCGGGAACGTTGATCTTGGCGATTGCCGTGCTGCTGGGCGCGGAATGGCTCGCCGCCGTGTTCGAAACGCCCGACCTGGCCGTTTACGCGTGGGTCATACCGCTGCTCTTCCTGGCGTTGGCGATGCGAAACTCGATCAACATGGTGCTGGGCTGCGAGAAGAAGTTCGGACGCGTGTCCATTCGCAACATGGTCACCTCGCTCGGCACGACGGGGACTCAGATTGTCGCAGGGCTCGCAGGATTGGCGTGGTCTCCGGCCGGGCTCTTGTGGGGTACGGTCGTCGGCTGGTTCGCCGGTTCCATGGTTTTGTCCTTCTCTTCGATCAAAGCCCTGTTCCGCCAGAGCCTGGAGCCGTTCCGCCCGGCCGACGTGAAATCGGTCGCCGTCGAGTATCGCAGGTTCCCGCTGGTCGAACTCTGGAGCGACACGATGAACAAGACGACGCTCCACCTTCCCATGTTGATCATGGGACTTCTGTTCGCTGCGCCCGTGGTGGGTCTTTACGCCTTCTCCAGAAAGCTGGTCTTGTTGCCGACCACGCTGTTCACGTTTTCCAGCAGCCAGGTGTACTACGTCGAGGCCGCCGAGTCGGTCGCACGGGGCGATTCCGTGGCCTCCACCACATCGGAATTGCTGCGCCTGCTGGCAGTGGTCACGGCCTTCCCTTTCACGGTCATCCTGATCCTCGGTCCGATGCTGTTCGAGGTCGTCTTCGGGCCGCCGTGGCGCGAGGCCGGAGTGTTCGCGATGATCCTGGTCCCCTGGATCGCCGGCAGCGCCATCGTGTCGCCGTTGTCGTGGATCTTCACGGCCAAGAGGAAGTCGGGGGAAAGGTTCGCTTACAACGCCGTTTCGCTGGTCGCCCGGTTGCTGGCCCTGCTGATCGGCGGCCTGTATTTCGGTGCGATGATCGACGAGGTTTGGACCGCGCGGATCGCATTGGGGTGCTGTTCGTTCGCCACTTTGGCGATACTGGCGTGCATGCTCGCGCGAGCGCTCGAGCTGGCCGAGGTCAGCCGCAGGAAGGCGGCACTCACCTTGGCCCGCTCTTACGCCGAAGCCATCCTCCTGCTCGCGCCGGCCGGGGTGCTTTGCTGGGGCGTCAAGTCGAACCTCGGGGCCATCATCGCCCTGGGCGTCGCTTCCGCGGCGTACGCGGCCCTGCTGCACCGGCGGCATCCGGGCGTGGCTCGCAAGTTAAAAAGTATCTTTTCTCCCGCCGTGTCTTGAAACACTTCCAAGGATGGCTGCGGAGCGAAGCGTTTTCGGACTTGGAAAAAACCGGACGCAGTGAAAGAAAACCGATGGCATCTATGTTGAAGAAGGTCGTGAAGCGCGTGACTCCGCCGATTCTCCTGGAATCTGCCCGCTCTTTCGTGGAAAACCTCAAAGCGAAAGTCCGGCAACCTCCCGAGCCCAGCGAGCGCGACAGCGCTTACTACGATCGAGTTTATCGTGTTTGTGATCATTATGGACGACATTATTCCGCCAGCCGCTACTATCCTCTTTGGTGCGTAGTTGCTGATCGCCTTTTGCGTGCAGGCGTTCGTTCCGTGCTGGATATCGGTTGCGGTCCCGGCCAAGTTGCAGAGTGCCTGCAAGATCGGGGGCTGAAGCAATATCACGGTTTTGACTTCAGCAAACAGTCTGTTGAGATGGCAAAATCCATTTGTCCGACGTTTGTTTTCACCGCTGCCGACGCTCTGAGCACTGATCTCTACGACAGGGTCGACTACGATGCGGTGCTTTGTCTCGAAGTCCTCGAACATGTGGAGCAAGACATCCAGATTCTACAGCGAATCAGACCGGGCGCAACCCTCTATGCCAGCGCGCCCAACTACCCCGATAAGGCGCACGTGAGAGTTTTCTCGAGTTGCGAGGAGGTGCGCGAAAGGTATGGCATCATGTTTGACCGGTTTCGGGTCGATGCGATCTTGGCAAACCAGATTACCCAGGAAGGCCAGATCCTTTACGTTTTCGAAGGAGTCAAAAAATAAGGGCAACCCGGAGATGGGCAAGGCCCCCAGGGCCGACCTCTCTCTTGCTCCAGCGACCGTTTTGGGGATAATGGATTGCATCGTAGGAATTCTTTTCAAGGAGGGTGGTTGGAGGACGTCTCGAGTGGCGTAGATATCGATGAAGGACCCTTTCGACCCATACCGCAAGTGGCTTGGCGTCCCCCCGCAGGACCAGCCGCCTCATCATTACCGGCTGTTGGGAATCGAAGCGTTCGAGTCGGACCCGGACGTCATTTCCACCGCCGTGGACGGCCGGATGGCCCTGATCAAGAACTTCCAGTCCGGCAAGCACTCGGCCGAATCTCAGCACATCCTCAACGAGATCGCCGCCGCGAAGGTCTGCCTGTTGAACGCGGAAAAAAAGGAGCAGTATGACCGGCAGTTGCGGCACCAATTGAAAGAGACAAAAAAGCGACCGCCGAAGGCCGCCCCGCCGGGTCCTCCCAGGCGAGAATCCAGGCCCGATTCGGAGATTCCTCCTCTGGCTCCGATCCCGCAAATCGACACCTCGGCCGCCGGCACGTCCGTGTCCCACCGCGCCCGAAAGGGAAGCCCGCAGCAGTTCTACCTCATCCTCGCCGCCGCCGGCGTGCTTGTGGTCGGACTGTTGGTGTTCCTGCTGACCCGCGGCAACGATGCCTCGGCCGAGCCATCCGCGCTGTCGAAGTCGTCCGCGGAGGAGGGGCCGGGCGACGTTTCCCTCCCGGAAAAGACGCAAGATGAGCGGGTCATCGTCCCGCCGGCAGAGCCTCCCGTCGATCCGCCGATTGGTCCGCCGATTGGGCCACCAATGGATCCACCCGTGGAACCGCCGGTCGCTCCGGTCGATCCGCCCGCAAGCGATCCGGACCGCTTGTTGTCCGACCTGCTCAACCCGCCGGATTCCGGCCACACGCAGTCGGGCAACGCGACGGTTGAAGAGCCGAATCCCGCGAGAAGGCTGCCCATTCCCGAAATGGAAGCACAGCAAGAGGCCGAAAAGCGGATTCGGGAGATCTACAAGAACGAATTCGCCGCGGCCACGACCCCCGACGGGAAGCTCGACCTGGTGGAGGACCTCTCGGCACAGGCCGCCGAGACCACGACCACCCCGACCAACCGTTTTGTCCTGCTGAAGCTTGCCTTCGGGCTGGCGACCGAAGCGGGCGATCTGGCCAAGTCGTTGGAGATCGCCGACCAAATGTGCGGGCAATACGAACTGAACGCGCTCGGCGTAAGGACCCATGGCGTCAAGGCGGTCGTCGAGTCGATCCGTCCCGGACAGCCGACCAAGGCCGAGAGCGGGCAGATCGTGGATACCGCGTTGCGGCTGGTCGACGAGGCGCTGCGAGCCGACGACTTCCGACTTGCGCTCGATTTGGTCGGCGCGGCCACCGACGCCGTCGAGAAGGAACGGGATCTCTCCGTTCGTCGGGGGTTGGCCGCCGGGGTGATGGAACGCAGCAAAGAGGTCCGACGCCTGAAGTTGAATTTCGACAATGACGTCGCCCCCGCGTTGGCCCTGCTGGCCGAGAATCCCGACGACGCGGACGCCAACGAGACGGCGGGACGCTGGTACTGTTTCAGCGTGGATCACTGGGCCAAGGGCCTGCCTTTGCTGGCCAAGGGCGCCGACGCCGAACTGGCCGTCTTGGCCAAGCGCGACGCGGCCGGCTCGGACGACCCGACGCAGCAGAAGGCGTTGGGCGACGCCTGGTGGAGCCTGGCCCAAAACGAGAGAGGACCGCAGGGTCAGGCCATGCGCACGCGGGTCGTGTACTGGTACCGATGGGCCGAGTCGGGGCTGGACGGCCTGGCCAAGAAAGAAGTCCAGAACCGGCTCCGAGAACTCGAACCGGAGGCGACCCCGGGAGTCGCCGAGGACCGGCCGTCGGGAAACGTGGCCTTGGCCAGCAACGGCACCAAGGTCACCGGTACGATCAACCGGGCGGAGTTCCTGCTCGACGGCAGGCTGGAGGCCACAGAACACGGCGGGTTCGCCTGGGTCAAGTGTCCGGCCGAATGGACCATCACTTTCGACAAACCCTACCCGCTGCGGGAAATTCGGATTCACTTGTGGAATCAGACCGGGGACCGTTTGTATCGCTATGCCGTCTTTGCCTCTCCGGACGGCCAGAAGTTCGCCCCCTTGGCCGATCGCAGCGTCGGGGTGTGGACGAATCGGCAGGATATCCCTTTTCCCGAGCGCAAGGTGAAGGCGGTCAAGTTGCTGTGGTTTTGGCAGAACAAGACCAATGAGGTGCACGTGATCGAATTCGAGGCCTACTGCATTCCGCCGGATCGGGCTCCCCGGTGATCGTCACAACTCTTCCCCGCATGCCCTCCTCGTTGGGCCGACTGAAGAACTCAACTGCGTGTTGCCGGAAGTCAACAACCGCCACTATGGTTCGGCACGGCGCGGCGGGCGGGACGGCCCGTGCGCACCGGCATCAGCGGCACTACTCGCACAATCCGACGCTCTGCCTTCCTCGTCCGGTCGGCGGCACCCCATTTGCAGAATTTACAGGGACGGCGAAGTATCGGAGCCGGAAGGGACCGGAAAACGTTTGATGCCAGACTCCACGACGTTGAAGAATGTCCTCTTTGCCGCCTACTGGTTTCCACCCGGTGGCGAGCACGGCGTGCAGCGGGCCGCGAAGTTCTGCAAGTATCTTCCGGATTTCGGCTACCGGCCGCTGGTGTTGACCGGACAGGAGAAAGATATTCGACACAAGCTCGATCCATCTTTGCTGGCGGACGTTCGGGACACGAAAGTTTTCCGCTGCGCCGGTTTCGAGCGTTTTCTGGTGCAGTTGCCGCTGAAAATGGGCTTGGAGGTGCTGCTTTGGCTGGTACTCCGACCCGACCAGAATGTGCTGTCGTGGTTGCCCGCGGCAAGGCGAATGGCGTCGAAGATTGCAGAAGAATATCCGATCAGCGCGATTTATGCCACGATGCTACCCATGAGCGATGCCCTGTTGGGACTGAAATTGAAGAAACTCCTGGGTGTGCCGCTGATCGTGGACTACCGCGATCCGTGGACGACTTGCGCCCGATCGGTCTGGCCGACGCGTTTGCACTACTGGTGGGAGTCTCGTCAGGAGCGTCGGGTGTTGAGCGAGGCGGACGCCGTGGTGGTGGTCACCCCGACGATGAAGGAACGCCTCGTCCGCAAGTTTCCGGAGTGCGAAGGCAAGACCCACGTCATCTACAACGGTTTCGATCTCCAGGACTTACCGCCGGAACGAGAAGCCCCCGGCAAGGGCCCGTTGCGGATCGGCTTTGCGGGCGTCCTGACCGGGCACGACAGCCGCCAACGTGGCGCACGCTTGGGGATCCTGTCGAAGTTCTTCTGCTATAGGAACGAACTTACCGACTACTCGACCGGCTCTCCCTACTACCTCTTGCACGCGCTTCGCGCGTTGCTCGACGAGAGTCCGGACCTGGCCGGACAGATCAGCCTCACGTTTGCCGGGAAGTTCGGCCAGAGCAATTGGCAGGTGGTCGAAGAACTCGACCTTCAGGGCGTCGTTTCGTTCAAGGGCTACATTCCCCACAACGAGAGCATCCGCTTGCTCTCCGACTCCGACGTACTGTTCATGCCCATGCAATCCCCACCGGATGGGCAGCGCAGCTACAATCTCTCCGGCAAGATTTTCGAATACCTGGGCACGAAAAGACCCATCCTCGCGACCGTGCCGGAGGGAGATCTTCGCGACGTGCTCGATCGGGCTCGCGCCGGCTGGTGCGTCGATCCGCGCGACGTGGACGGGATCAAGTCGCTGCTCGGGAAACTGGTGAAGAAGAAAATGGCGGGGACGCTCAGCACAACTCAAGATCAGCAGTACGTGATGCAGTTCGAACGTCGAGAATTGACCAGGCAGCTTGCAGAACTGTTGGATTCCTTGACGTCCAACGGGAAGAAAAAGGTTATGCCGTGAATATGAAGACCCGCCTCAAACAAGGGATCAAGAGCCTGCTCTGCGTCAAGGCGTTCAACGCGGCGTTGATACCGGCCGCAAGACTGTGCTCGCCGATCCTGCCGCAGCGTGTGCTTCAGAAGATCCCCTACGTCGGCCAAACGCGATTGCGCCTGCCCGATTCCAAAGAAGTGGTCTTGGAATCCGACGGAAACGATCCCGTCGCCACGATGGTCTTCTGGGGCGGAATGCAGGGTTTCGAGGCCAGCGCCCTGCGGCTGTTCCTCGAACTCGTGAAGTCCTCGGAAGTCATCTTCGACGTCGGGGCGAACACGGGAATCTACACGCTGATTGCGGGGATTGCCAATCCCCGGAGCAAAGTGTACGCGTTCGAACCGGTCCCGAGGGTCTGCGGCTATTTCGAAAGGAACGTGGAAATCAATCGACTGACCAACGTAGAATTGCACCGCGCTGCGCTGACGAACTACGACGGGGAAATCGAACTCTACGTTCCTCCGAAAACTCTCCCTTCCTCGGCTTCCACCTTGAAAGGATTCGTGGCGAACACGGAAGCCCTGCGCGTCGAGGCACGAACCATCGATTCCTTCGTCGCCCAGCACGAGATCCCCAGGGTCGATTTGCTGAAAATAGACACCGAGGCCACCGAACACCTGGTCTTGGAAGGTGGCAGGAAAACGATAGAACGAGACAAGCCGGCGATCATCTGCGAGGTCTTGCCGGGCCGAACGGAGTCGCAATTGCACGCCGTGATGGACGGCCTGGGATTCAAGTACTTCTGGATCTCCGGCGAAGGTCTGGTGGAGAAGCAGAAGATTGTCGGAGATCCCACCTACAAGGAGGCGAACTACCTGTTCATTACGGAAGAAAAGTTGATCGCTTCCTCAATCCGGGAGAACGTCGGATGAATATTCAGTGGACCGGTGCCCTGATCGTCTGGTTGGTCGTCTGCGTCGTTGCAGGGCACGTCGCCTTGGCCCTCGGCGCGCGGAAGATCCATGCGATGTTCTTGATGGCGGGGGCGTTCCTCCTGTTTTCCCCGGTTTCCGGAGCCATGGGAATTCCCGCGGCGATCAGCTCCCCGGCGAAGTTCGCCCGCGTGTACACGACCATCTTGATGATATTGCTGGGGATCTCCTTCTATCGAGTCGGCCGTATCGGGCCGGCGGCAAAGGTCTTGCTCGTGTTTACCGTCTACTATGTCGTTTCGGCGATGTGGGGTGAAACGCCCATCGCCGGATTGATGTACAAGGGCGGCGTCTTCGGGGCGACCGTTCTGGCCGGCGTGGTCTTGGCCCTCTCCACGCCGAGCATCGCGACGTTCCGCCGTGGGCTCCGGTTCCTGGCCGTGCTCACCGCGATTCTGGGGGCCGTCGTGGTCGTGTACTCCATCCAAAACCCGCAGGAAGTATTCCGGTACGGCCGGCTCGACGTCGCCGGCTTGCTGCCGATTCGCGTGGCCATGTCGATGGCCACCGGCATCCTGATCTGGAGCTATCTCGCCGTGTACGATCGTTCTCGCCTGTGGCGATGGGCGGCGTGGCCGATCTGCGGAGTCCTCAGCAGCGTCGTCGTGTTGACGGGGAGCCGAGGCGCGGCCGCCACGGTCCTCGCCGGGTTCTTCATCCAGGCGGTACCACTGATGCGCCGAGGCCGACAATTCCTCGTGACCACCGTCATGGCCACGATCCTGGTCGGAGTGGCCGTCTACTACATCGGCGAATCGGCCGGGGCGCTCCGAATGACCTCCACTTTGGACACCCGGGGTCAACGTTGGACGAGGACCTGGAACCTGTTCCTGGAGTCACCCGTGATCGGACGAGGTTGGATCGGCACGGAACGCACGCATTCGGCATGGAACGCCCACAGCACCTATTTCCAGATCGCGCTGGAGACCGGGGCGGTGGGCGTGTTCGTGATGTCCGCGTGTCTTCTTCTGGTCGCTTACTTCGCTTGGCGTTCATACAAGTTCATGCGTCGTTTTCCAGGCGTTTCCGGAGAAACCATTCTGGTGGCAAGCATCCTCGGTTCCTTGATGGTCGACGCGCTGAGCGACTCCGCCATGGTTTTCGGATCCATGCCGAACACCCTCTTCCTCGGGTTCGCCGTCGGCATGATCGATCGTCTTCCCGGGTTGGTAAGAACCGAAATGGCACGCGCCGCGATCCGCTGGAGGTACATGGCGGCCGTGCGGCGGTTCTTCAGGGGCCTGCCTCCGGCGCGTCCCAAAACGGCAACGTAGTGCAACCGTAACAGTCTCGGTACCCTGATTGGTGCCGGATCCTCGCAACAGCTATCTTCCTCGCCGAAACGGCAGACCATGCGAACGCTTCATGTGACCTACAGCCTTGATCCGCGTACCGGCGGCCCCGGCCACGTGATCCGCCACGTGATCCGGGAACAGATCCGCTGCGGCTGCGAAGTCGCTCTGCTCTCCACGGCGATTCAGGCCCGTACGTCCAACCGACCCCAGGACGAATACGAGAAAAGCATGTTCGCGGACCCGGATTTCCAGGGCGCCGAGATCTTCATGGGCAAGTGGTACGGGCACCGCCGACCGTGGAGGGCCCTGTCGTTCTCTCCACAATGCCACCGGTGGCTTCGCCGGCGGTTGTCGGACGAACGGCTTGCCCCCGACGTGGTTCACATTCACAGTATTTTTCACTACGTCACCACCATGGCCGCCATCGAGGCCCGCCGCCGCTGCATCCCCTACATCATCGAGCCGTACGGATGTCTCGACGTGTTTCCGCTGCGCCAGGGGTACGCCTGGCTGAAGCGGCTGTTCATGCGGTGGTTCATGTGCCGCAACCTGCGGTACGCCGCCGGCATCCAACCGGCCTCGGACTTCGAAGCCGATCAAGTAAGCCACTGGGTGTCGCGGCAGAGCATTCACGTGATTCCCCACGGCGTAGACGTGCCGGTGTTCGATCCCGTCGAGGCGGCGCGCACGTTTCGCGCCGCGTTTCCCCAGATTGTCGGCCGCCGCGTGATCCTCTGCCTGGGACGCATCCACGCGGTCAAGCGGCCCGAGTTGATCGTCGAGGCGATGGCCCTGTTGCGCCGCGAATGCCCGGACTTGATCCTCCTGGTCGGCGGGGGCAACTCGGGCCACTTGCCGGCCCTTCAAGACGCCGTGCGAAAGCACGACCTGGAGGCCTCGGTGGTCTATTGCGGTTTTATCGAGGGAGATCTGAAACCCGGCGCCTTCGCCGTCGCCAACCTGCTGGCCCAACCGTCGGCCCACGAGAACTTCGGGGTCTCGTGCATCGAAGCGATGGCCCACGGCGTTCCCGCCCTGGTCACGCCCGAGGTGGGCAGTTGCGTACACGTCGAGAAGAGCGGCGGCGGGATCGTCGTCGAAGGAAACGCCCGGGCGATTGCCCAGGGGATACGAACGTTGCTCCACGGCGATCGCGAAGCCCTCGGCCGGCGAGGGCGCCGATACGTCGAACAGAACCTGTCCTGGCCGGTGATCGTCGGGCAGATCAACGATCTGTATCGACACGTCGTCGACCGAAACGCAAAGGCTCGCGGTAACGGAAGGTGATAGGTTGCCGAGTTTGTCCGGCAGAGCCCGGCGTATCTCGCGGCAGTTCGTCTGCGGGGGATATGCCCAGCGGGTGTAGCACGATGTTGCGCAGGAGAGTTGATGTCGCGCTTAGAGGCCGTTTACCAGAGATTGCCGATCTGGATGCAGCACACCATCTGCAGCGGGATCGGCTGGCGCGTGCAACGGACCCGGTTCGGGCCCGGCTTTCGACGCCATCTTGAACAGGCCGAAGAACGAATGAAATGGTCCGAAGATCGGCTCCTGGCCTATCGCGATGAGCGACTGCGCACGTTCGTCGGGCACTGCGCCAAGACCGTGCCGTACTACCGCAATCTGTTCGACCGCCTCGGCATCACGCCCGAACAAATCCGGACCGTGGACGACCTGAAACGACTCCCCGTCCTGACCAAGGAAGAAGTGCAGTCCAACCACCCGGATCTGCTCTCCAAGGCCGTGCCGTGGCGGCGACGCCTGATCGTGCGGACCAGCGGGACGACGGGAAGCAGCCTGAGCTTTGCCACCACGCTCGACGCCATCCAGCAGCAATGGGCCGTCTGGTGGCGATACCGACGCTGGCACGGGATCGAACCGGGTACCTGGCACGGGGTTTTCGGAGGGCGATCCGTCGTCCCGCTGACGCAGAAATCTCCGCCGTTCTGGAGAGACAACCTGCCGGGACGCCAGATCTTCTTCAGCGGCTACCACATGAACTCGGAGAACCTGCCTGCCTATATCGAGGAAATCCGCCGCCGGCAGCTCCCGTGGCTGCACGGCTTTCCCTCCCTGCTGACCCTGTTGGCGATCCACCTGCTCGACACCAAGACCGATCTGGGATATCCGGTCCGCCTGGCCACCATGGGCGCGGAGACCCTGCTGACGCAGCAGGCGAACCTGATCGAACAGGCCTTCGGGGTCCGTCCCAGGCAGCATTACGGCCAGATCGAGGGCGTGGGCAACATCTCCGAGTGCGAGCAGGGCCAACTGCATGTGGACGAAGATTTCGCCGCCGTGGAGTTCCTCCCCAACACGGACGGCCCGGGATATCGGATCCTGGGCACGAACTTCTCGAATACGGCTACGCCGATGCTCCGCTACGATACCATGGACATCGTCGCGCTCTCCGACGCCCCCTGTTCCTGCGGCCGGCCGGGACGCATCGTGCA
>DATLAN010000113.1:0-11861 GCA_035527455.1 Thermoguttaceae bacterium | reverse complement strand
GAAAGGACGTTGCCCTGGGCGTCCTCGTCGACAGCGAGTTCCGGAAGCCCCACGACGTTCAAGGTGCCCAAATGTGCGAGCAGGCCGTGGCGGATGGTCGGGTTGACACCGGCGGTGGGCGCGAAGAGCGGAGCCTCGCCGCAGGGATGGACCGCGCCCATGAAGCCGAATTGCCCGACGATCGTGGCGCCGTCGTCGGCCGTGACGTCTTGAAAGTTGTAAACGGTGTTCGAGAGGGTCAAGGTGGTCGGGTTGCCCGCGGCGGGGTTGCGCAGCGAGAGGTTGCCGAGGGTGACGATCGGGGCAAGTGAATCGAGTTGGGAATCCGCGGTGACCACCAGATTGACGCTGGACTGGTCCACCGACGAACCCAGCGGTCCTCCGGTGTAGGTCGTCGCCAGACCGTACTTGTCCGCCAGGTATCCGCCGACGCTGTTGAGTTCGGCGCTGCTGAGGACCCGATCGAAGACCAACACCTCGGCGATGTCGCCGCGAATGCCCTCGGTCGGCGGGGTCAGGCGGGAACCGATCGTCAATTGGGTGTCGCCGGTGTCCAGCGCCGCCCGGTCGCTGACGTCTGCCACGTGCCCGTTGACCCACCAGGAGTCGAGCCCGTTGCCCGCCGTTCCGCCGTCGCCGTCCCAAGTCGATACGGCGACCAGGGCCCCATCGAGACCGGCGGTAGGCGTGGCATTGAAGCCGTCGCCCCAGTAGTGGTTGCCGATCTCGCCGCCGCCATTTTCTCGTGAAACGGAATGTCCGTAGGCCTGATTGGTCGCGGGATTGCCCATATGGAACGTGTGCTGATAGTTTGCGCCGGTGTTTTCCGCGTTGGCCCAGACGGTGATCGCCGTTCGGTCGTCGTTGCCGAGGATTCCGGTCGTGTTGGCGGCGCGGAGCACGTCGCCGTCGAAGTGTAGTGCGGGTGCGTTGTTGAGGTTGGCGACCGACGCCACGTAGTCCGGCGTATTGGTGCCTTCGCTGACGTCGGGGCCGTTGCCCGCCTTGTTGTTCCACCGGGCCACCGCCTGGCCGTCGGCGGTCAGCGGAATCGTTCCCGCCGTATCCCGGAATAGGGTATCGCGGTCGTCGGCATCCAACCAGAGTTGAAGTCCCGCCGGCATTCCGTCGGCACCCACGTCCGCGATAGTGAGTGAGCCGCCGCCGAGCGTCAGATCCATGGCGCTGGTAAGATCGGACCCTGCGGCCCTGAGCGGCGTCCCCGGCGTGATGTCGTAGCGGACCTGGCCGACCGTCAGGCGTTTGGCGAGCACCAGGTCGTTCTCGCCCAACAGGAGCGTGCCGCCGGTCACCGTGGCGGCGTTGGCGGTCAGGTTGGCACCGGTGGCCAACGTGCCGCCGGTGAGCATCAGGCGGCCGACGTCCGTACCGTTGGGCGTGCTCAGCGAGCCTCCGGCGACCTCCAGGTACCCGGCGTCCACGCCGCCGGACATCACCACGGTCCCCGCGGTCACCCGGGCCCCGCCGGTGCCGCCGACGGCCTGGACGTCGAGCGTGTAGCCGTCGGTCGATCGCACGTTCAACACACCGTCGAGGGTCGCGGCGACGAGGTTGACGGTCATCGGCGCATCCGGCCCGACGCCGCCCTTGCCGGCGGTGAGCGTGCCGCCGCCGCCCACGAGGACTTCGTTGTCGAATTCGGCCGAACTCTCGCCGGCCCTGCCGGTGAGCACCAATTCGCCGTCGCCCACCAGCAGCGCGGCACCGCCGAACGGGGTGGCGGTGGAAGAGACGCCGATCAACCGCCCCGCACGCACGTCGAACGTGGCTGCGTCCAAGGCGAAGCTGGGCTGATCGAGGACCAGATCGCCGGGACCGACCTTGGCGATCGTTACCTGGGCGTCGTTGCCGTTGATCGTGCCCAGTCGCGTATCGGTCCGCGGGTCGAAGCCCACCGCGGTGGCCCCCGCGGCGATGGTCGTGTCGGCCGGATCGCCCGGGCTGAGACGGTTGAAGGTGACGGTCCCGCCTTGGGTCGTGAGGATCGCACCGTCGTGCAACGTAAGCGGCCCGAACTGCAAGGTGGAGATGCCGCCGCCGCCGCCGTCGCCGCCGACGCTCAACGTCGAAGGTTCCGTCACCGCGACCGCGATGCTGCTGAGGTCCGGCATTTCCGGGGCCTGCACCGCGAAGCCGTCGTTCTTCATGGCGTTGATCTCGGCCGCGCTGAGCGCGTAATTGGCGATGTAGACCTCGTCGATCAGTCCCCACCAGTCTTCGTTCCTGCCGCCGCGGCCGAGCATGAAGTAGCTGACCATATCCAGTTGGCCGAAGCGGTTGGTCATCGGGCTGGTGGGCGCGGTGTCTTCGACGCCGTCGAGATAAAGCTTGAAGCCCACGCCATCTTCCCAGGTGATCGCCACGTGCTGCCAGTTGGTGGTCTGCACGTCGCTTCGCGACTCCTGCTGGTCGACGGTCCGGCTGGCGGTGCCGCCGCTGGCGGTGGTGGTCACGGCGGCCTTGATCACGTTGGTTCCGCGGCCGGCGCCGCCGGCCGCGTCGTAGCGGGCGCCCCACTGATCCTGGCCGCTCTGCGACCTGAGTTGCCAGAACCCGCGATCCACGCCCGCCACGCCCAGCGGGTCCGCCTTGATCCACATGGCGATGGTCACTTCGTCGAGCCCGTTGAGATACTCGGCGGCGTCGTAGTCGACGGCCTGGGTGTCCCTGTCGCCGTCGAAGCGGGCGGTCCCGCCGAAGCGGCCGGTCTGGAAATACGAGGGGCTGTTGATCAGTTCCAGGTCGTGACCCGCCCCCGAGTCGTCGCGTCCGAGGTTGGCGGAGTCATCCAGGCTCCAGTAGGCCAAGGTCCCGTCGCCGGGCTCGATCCTCAGCGTGCCGCCGGAGAGCTGCGTCCGGACGGCTCCCCCCCAAGCTCCGTCGTCGATCATCGCCAGCGTTCCCTGGTGGGCGTCGATGGTGGCGTTGTCCATGTTCTGCATGAAGCCGGGCCTGACGCTGAGGTAGCTCGTTCCCGTTTTGCTCAACGTGAAATCGACGGTGTTCGCGCCGCCGTCGATCGTGCCGTAATCGGTCGGCACCTGCGGGTCGATCCCGACCGACGTGGCGCCGTCGGCGATCGTGGTTCCTCCGGCGAAGGAGATGCTTTGGACGGCGCCGGCGGTCGTCAACATGCCGTTTTGCAGCGTCAAGCGGCCGAATTGCGCGTTGCCGTTCGGCACGCTGGCCATCAGCGTCGAGTCGGCGGTCACCCGGACACCCACCGTGCTCGTGTTCAGGCTGAAGGTTCCAAACCCGCCGACCTCCGCCGAAGTCAACGCCCGGTCGTAGATGTAGACGTCGTCGATCGCGCCGGCGAGGTAACGGTTGTTCAGCGTCCCGTCGCTGCCGATCACCACGTCGACTCCGGCGGCGGTGTCGATGGTGTTGGCAGTGCTGGCACTGACTCCGTCGAGTCTTCCATCGACGTACAACAGGATCTGGTTGGCGTTGGTGGCACCGTTGGGCAGCACGGCCGCCACGTGGTGCCACAGGTCGTCGCAGATGCTCGTTTGCCCGACAATATTGCCGCCATTGACTTCCACGCGAATCGCCCCATTGGTATCGGTTCGGAAGACCCACTTCTGCGTAGAGTTGTTGGTGCCCCAAGCGATGATCGGGCCTTCGGTGTCGGTGGTTTTCACCCAGGCGCTCATCGTCCTGGGGGTGGCTCCGCTGATGCCTTTGTAGCTGATGATCTGGACCTGATCATCGACACCATCGAACTGCAGGGCGCCGCCGATCATCCCGGTCACCCACTGCGAGCCGTCGCCGGGGAAGTACACCAGGGTGCCGTTATTGACGCCGGGTGTGAGCGAGTTCTGGGCCGTGGTGCCGAGGCCGTCGTCGAAGGCCCAGTGCTGCAGCGGATTGGCCGCAGCGGTGCCGGGTGTGAAGTCGCCGATAAGGTTGGCCGTCCCGCCGTTGAGGATCAGATTCTGCGCATTGCCCAGCGGTTTGGAGCCCTTTGCGGTCAACATCCCTTCGTCGATCCGGATGGTGGACGACTGCAGGGCCTCGACCTCGCCCACCGCAAGCGTTCCCGCACCGCTCTTGACGAAGGTGCCCAGCGCCGGGATGGAAACACTGTCGACCTCCAGACCGCCGCCGTTGGCGATCGTGCCGGTCGAGCCCGTGAGGTTGACCTCGCCGATGGCCCCGGCGTCGATCCCCAAAAGGGAGTCGTTCTGCATCTGAATCAGATGGACGCTTCCGCTCCGGGCGATCAGTTGCGAGCCGGGCCGCAACGTGATCTGCGTGCCTGGGACCGCGGTGAGGCTGCTGACAAGCGTCAGCGTCTTGGCCGAGTCGATCGTCAATTGCCCGCCGTTGAGTTCGACGGCAAAGGCCCGGTGGTCCGCCTCAACGATCGGCGCACCGCTGTTGATGATCGCCGGCGTGGCCTCGTCGGGGATGTTCGGATCGGGGTCCCAGTTGTTCGCCGTGCCCCAGAGATTGTTGCCCACATCGTTGTCCCAGACTATCGGCGAACCGCCAGAGGCCGCCAGGTAATGGGCCATGACCCGGTCGGCGCTGAGGGCCGACCCGTAAATGGCGAACTCGTCGATCATGCCGTCCCACTCCCGCTCGATGCCGTTCCAGGCGCCGATATTGCCGGGCGTGATTTGCGGAACGTTGGCGGTGGACTGACTCATCGTTACCTGCAGATCGCCGTTGACGTACAGCTTCACGTTGTCGGTCGCAACGGTTCCGTCGTAGGTGGTTACGACGTGGTACCACTCCCCGGCGTTGAACGTATAACCAGTTAAGTTTATGTCCCCAGAGCCGTTGATGCACCACTTTATCGGGTTGCCGTTGAACTGGTAGTGGACGTTACCGCCGGACCAGCCGTCGTGGTTGAGGATCACGCGCCAGCCAGCGAGCGTGTCGGCGGAGAACCACGTTTCGACCGACATGCTTTGGCTGGTGATCAAGTGATTGACCTCCACGCTGTCGTCGTCGCCGTCGAAAGTTGCGGCATTTCCCAGCAGCGCACCCGGCATCCCCACAACCGGAGCGGCGTTGCCAAGATAGCTGCCGCCGTAGTTGGAGCCGGAATAGTCGACCACAGGATCCAGACTGCTCGTCTCCTCGAATCGGTAGTAGAGCAACGGGTTGTCGAGCAGGACTTGACCGTCATAGTACCCCGCCATGACCGGGGCGCCTGCCGCCGCCATCAGGGCCGTCACGCACAGAACTGCCAAGAGGTCTTTCATCGTCACACTCCCAAAAAAGATAGGTAGTAGTTCGCCATGTCTATTTTGAGGTCGCCGCTATAGACCGTGTACTCGCCCGTGCCGACGCCCAACCGACTGCCGATAGCGCCGCACCGAATGCTTTCATCATGCCGCTCCACGAAAAGGACAAGGATGTCGCAACGGATTGGTCCGGAACACACGCTTCTTTGCTCTGCACTCGAACGAGGTGCTTCTTTTCCCGGTCAGCGCAAGCCGGAACCGAGGCGTCTGAGAGAGAACGCCCGAGCCGGCCAGCTATCAGTAAAGGAAAAGACGCTTGCCTCAGCCGACTTCCGTAAGGTCCATGACATGTTTCGCCTTATACGGCCGCATAGCCGTGCGAAACATGACACTCCATAACATCCTTATAATCTATCAGAAACCACACTTACTCCAAGCCCCGGGTGCCCTAATTCCGTAGATGATGGCGAATCGCCGGCGGTGGTGGTGGTAGGGTAGGGGGGCATGTCGCCATGCTAGCGGTCGAGACCCCGTACGGTCAAAAAACTGAAATGCCCCGCAAACTCCGTGGAAATCTGTCCTTGAGCGGTTGGGAATCCAGAATCTCAGCCGAACTTGGCGAAGCCCTGCCGCTTGCCCCCGCCTGTCAACATACCGCCCGGCTCGGCCGCCCCGCGCCATTCCGCCCGTGAAGCGATCGAGTCGTCGCTCGAGGTAGAGCGTCAAGGGACGTTCGCCCTCGATGCCGCTCTCAAGCGCGAGCACGAGCATGCCCCCGTCGCCGGTGTCGCCCAGGTCGCCCAGATACTCGTCGAAGTACCACCGGATGCTGCCGCGCACGGCCCAGGTCTCGCGGATCAGCCAACACGAGCGTGTGCGTTCGCATGTTCAACCCTCCGAAACACCGGGCACGCGCGGGAGCGGATTTGGTACGTGGCAACCCATCGCCGACTTGCCTATGCCAGGGCCTGCTTGCAGAACTGGACGCACTTGGTCACTTCCTGTACGGGGTCGGAACCCTCGGGCACTTTGTATTCCAGTTCGATGTCGGCGGGGAAGGTCAGATTGTTCTTCTTCATGTACTGGAGCACCGAAGCGACCTCGGTGTCCCCCTGGCCGAACGGCATGTTGGGGCCGTTGTCCTTCTTGCGATCTTTGAGATGGAGGCTGAGGATGCGGTCGCGGTGCTTTTCGATCAGCGGAATGGCCGGCTGGTTGGTGCCGGCGACGTAGTGACCGATATCGAAGTTGATGCCGAGATACTTGCCGTAGGAGAGAATGTCGCCGTCGTAGGTCGTCGGCTTCAGTTGGGTGTGGTTATGGAAGCCGATCATGATTTCGTGCTTGTCGGCGATGGGGCCGAGTCTCTTGGCGGCGGCCTCGGAGAGTTCGCGGGTGATGCCTCGGGCGCCGAGGGCCTTGGCGGCCTGGAAATACAATTCGATCTGTTCGTCGGACATGCCGCCGTCGCCGATGTTGCCGAACTTCACGATGTGGATGTTCACGCCGGCGCTGTTGTACATCTCGCGCAGGGCCTTGAATCCGTCCATCAAGGCGCCGGTTGTTTTCTCTGCGTGCGTTTTGGCGAACTGCTCGGCCGGGCCGCCCATGAGTTCCACGGAGCTGATGCCGCATTGGGTGATGTACTTGAGCAAATCCTCGGCGCTGCCGGGCAGCGAGCGGTAGCTGTAGGTGATGACGCCGATCTGGACGCCGTCGAATTTCGAGTCCGGTTCGGCGGCCCAGGCGGCCGGGGTGCGGTTCGGCATCATGGAAGATGCGGCCAAAGCCGCGGTGCTGGCAATGAACGTTCTTCTAGACAGTGTCGAGTTCTGGTTTTTCATGGCTTTCTCCACAGAAGAAGTCTTGGTTAAGTTATTGCACGACGGCACATGTTCATTCTTCGAACTCCATGTTAACGGAATCGGCGAGGGGAAGCAACCATTGAATCCGGCAAATCCAAGCTGAGAGAATGGCATGTGCCCACGCCGCGACCGGGGAATGGACAGTCAAGAACGTTGAGCAATGACCCATCCCCATTGCCCCGAAAGTGAGGAAACGATGTTCACGTGCTTCCAGAAGACGGTTCTGCCGATTCTGTTACTCGGCGTTGCAGGTCCTCTCGCACACGCGGCAGAGAAGCCAGCGGTGATTGCCGACAAGACACTCGTGGCATGGCTAAGCCCCGCGAATCTCCAGCAACAAGGCAGCGGTGTGGTGTCGATCATGAATGGAGAGCATTTCGACGCCATCGTCTATTCGGGAAACCACATCACGATCTACCGCAACGGGCAACCATACGCCGACTACATATCTGGGAATCTCCCAATTTCGATAAGAGTCGCACGTGGGTGATCAACTACTCCGAATGGTTCGGTCCCAAGCAGGATATCATGTTCGCCATGTCCACGGACTTGCTGAACTGGACCAAAGTCGACGAGAAACATCGTTTTGTCCAGGATACGCGCTGGTACAAAGAGCAAGGCCGTTTTACGGGCAGAAGAAGAATCACAATGTCTTCGGCCACGACTGCGACATCTATTTCACCCGGTTCTTCCACAACGCACCCGGGGGACCGCTGGTCAATCACTTCTACACGAAGGGCCCCGTCTTTGCCGCCCCCTTGAAGGCCGTCGAGGTGGACCATGAGGGCATCCTGCGGCTGAAGTGGTGGAAGAACAACGACAAGCTCAAAGCCAAACGCATCGAAACGGAGCTGGCCGCCGTCGAAGACGGTTATGCGGCTTCGATTCGGATGTTCGACGTGAAGCTGCCGCGGGACAAGGTGCATGTGATCGAAGGGATGCTCGGCCCAACGAAAGCGGAGCAAGCGGGCGGCATGAAACGTGGCATCTTCTTCGACCACGGCGACGGGCACGGCGAGTTCCTTGCATTTGGTCCCGATTCCACCTCGTTCGGTGACATGAACGCCGACGGAAGCAACTCGCGCGTTCATCAGACCTGCAACCGCGAGATCGACTTCGGCCCCACCCGGACCTTCCGCCTCGTGATCAAGCACAACATGATGGAACTGTACATCAACGACTACCTGATGAACCTCAAGCGTGTGAAGTGGAACGGACACATCGGCCTGATCGGCGCCGACAACAACGCGCTGCAAAACATCGACGTCTGGCAGAGCGATTAGATGAAGAGCAAGAGAAGTGCACGCCGTCATTGCACGCCCGATGACAAGAAACGCAAGAAGCCGAGGTCAGACTCATCTTCGACACCTCGAAATCCTAACCTGCCGTTGTAGAACGAGTTACGCGCACGCGATTTGGGCGTGGCACCAGGCGCGGTCGTTGGTGGCGGGATGGACGGACATGGTTAGGTGCGGACCGCCTCGGGATGAGCTTCTTTCCAGGAGTCCGGCCGAAGGGAATCGTAGTCGGCCGCCCGTTCGAAGTGCTCGGCAAGCGGACGAATCACCGGCGCCGACGCGACCAGCAGGTTCAACAGCGTCGAGCGGGCCGGCGTCCAACCGCTGCCGGCGAAGAAATCCTGTTGGCGATAGATCGGCAGGTGCCCGTTTCCTCCGTGAAACTGGGTGCTTTCCGTAAAGACCAGCAGCATGGGGAAAACAGGCGTTTTCTCCAAACCCGATTCTCCGCCACTCAGCCCAAGATTCTGTTACCCGAGTCTGAACCAGGCCGGAACTTCAGGCTAAGTCTCGCTGAATCCTGGAGTCAGGAAACGGCGTCTGGTCCTTCTACCGCGGCCGTTTGAGCACCACGAAGTCGATGCCGCCGGCCGGCGAGTCGCTGTGGGCACACCGCCCGGCGAATTCCCATCCTTCGCCGGCCTCGCGGTTCATCGCGGCGGTGAAGAGGCGCTGAAGATCGTCGAGGTTATCGCCCCGTTTCACCTGGAACCAGAGGGTCTTGTACTCCCACTGCTCGGGTCGCAGATCGCCGTTGGCCCCGACGTTCAGCACCAGCAGTCCCACGATGGCCGCACACAGCCAGAACTTGGCCAGGCGGTGGCGCCACAGATTTCGGATGGCTTTCATGATATTTCCTCCGTCGCGAGTCGGTGAAAAGGTCCCCTCGGCGCCGGCACTTGACGGCCGGCGGCCCTGGTCACGTTTCTCGGCGGCCGCGCCGCCGGGACAACCTCTTCGGCAAACATACCTCACCCAGGCGGGAAGAGCCGGCTTTCCCGCCAGGACCTGAATATTGCGGTCGTTGGGTGACTGAGGTACCATAGGAATATCACGATTTCGGCCATTGACCTCGCGCAACAGGAGATTTGCCATGATGCCCAACGGTACCCGTCCGGATTCGAATCGGAGAAACCATGGATTGTCCCTTGGAAACGTTCCGATCGTGCTGCGAAGACATGGTGCGGTGTTGCTGGTGGTCGCCTCGATCTGCCTGGTGGCGGCGGGATCCGCTGCCGCGGAAGACCCACCGGCCGAGACCCCCGAGAAGATCGACGCCCAGTCGTTGGCGACGATGGTGCAGAGTTTCGACAAGGTCGAGAAGCTCGAACACCCGTGGGGTTGGATCCGCTGGCTGATGAGTTCCAAGCTCGATCCGAAGGCGGAGATGACGTTCGGGCTGGTGGAGATCAAGGCCGGCCAGCGCAACCCGATGCACATCCACCCGAACTGCGAAGAGATCCTCTACGTGCTCTCCGGTTCCTGCGAGCATTGGCTCGACAAAGAGAAGTGCGTCTTGAAGGCCGGCGACGTGATCCGCATTCCGACCGGCGTGCCCCATTACGCCCGGACGTTCGAGAAGGAAGGCATGAAGGCGGTGATCGTCTACAGTTCGGGCGACCGGCAGTTCGAAGAGGTCGAGGAGAAGTGATTCCAGTCCTCGTCATCGTAGGGATTCCAAATGACAGAGCCCCCCGCCGTCGTTGAAGTCCCTATACCGGAGTAACAAGCAACCATGACCTGTTTCCGAATGAATAAAGGAACAGCATTGCCGTTCCGCATGGGAAGCATCTGGCTCGTAGGATTCTTCCTCGCTGCGGTCAGCTACCCCGCGCTGGCGAGCGGAGACGAAGGCGTCTGGCGGCGCTGGGCCGTCCTTTGTTCGCACGACCTGCAAAGCGATAATGGGGGACAGTCACCTATTTCTGGTCTTCAAAATAGGTGACTGTCCCGCTTTCCTATCTAATCTCGCGGTATGCTGCTACGCCGCGGGCGCGAACCCGTGGCTTGGTAAGATTGCATACCACACTAAGCCGCATGGCAAGATGGGTCCGCATATCCAAATAATGATTCGCACTGGCGCTCACGTCACTTCACACTTGTACATACCCTGGCCCTGGTGAACGAAATGCCGATCTCCGCCCCCCTTGATCTCGCGATCCACGACGAGAGTACGCTCGGCGAAGCCGCATGCCTCTTGCACGACGCCGTATTCTCGCCATCCTCGTGGTCACACGATGAGGGGAATAGGTGCTTCCATCTCCGGTTGTGGCGATTGGTCCCGGGAGAGTACAAGCGTGAGAAGGTGTTTCTTTGCATACACCGCGTTAGTTTTAAGCGAGCGGCGTGCGACCTGACGATCCGCCGCGTTACGCGCGCATCGCTCCACGTGAGAGACAGGCTTGACCACTACAGCCTTTTCGGCATACGTTACATCCGCGATCGCGACCTGCTCGTTTTTGACACCGAGGGGGCGGTGAACTTGGAGATTTCGATAGAACGCCTCGATTGTCGGTTGTCCGACACCGGGGAAACCACTTGGCGGCAGTTCGGCTATTCCTTCCTGGGAATCGGAATCGGGGGACACAAACCGTTAAAGGGGATTCCGGGGACACGAACCGATATTGACATATTGGGAAAGATTCAGTAGAGTCCCGGCATGGCTCGATTAGCAAGATGGGTCATTCCGGGACTGCCGCATCACGTGACCCAGCGTGGGAATCGGCGGCAGCAGACGTTCTTCTCTGACGAGGACTATGCGGCCTATCTGGAGCTGATGGCCCAGTGGTGTGCCCAGCGCGGGGTGGCGATCTGGGGCTATTGCCTGATGCCCAACCACGTTCACCTGATCGCCGTACCGCAGTCGCAGGACGCGCTGGCCCGGGCGATCGGCGAGGCACACCGACGTGATACGCGGCGGATCAACTTCCGCGAGAAGTGGCGGGGCTATCTGTGGCAGGGCCGTTTTGCCTCGTTCGTGATGGACGAGCCGTACCTGCTGGCGGCGGCAAGGTACGTCGAGCGGAATCCGCTTCGCGCCGGGCTGGTGCGCGATGCCGCCGATTGGCGCTGGAGCAGCGCGCGAGCCCACCTCTCGGGCAGCGACGGCCTCTTGGTCCGCGTGGCTCCGCTGTTGGCGATGGTCCCCGATTGGCGAGGCCTGCTCGACAGCGCGATCCCCGAGGACGAGTTACACGGCCTGAGAGAGCACGGCCATACCGGCTACCCCATGGGCAGCCCGACGTTCGTGCAACGCCTGGAGCGAATGGTCGGCCGCCGCCTTCGCCTTGGAAAACCAGGCCGTCCCTTGAAATTACTCAAATTACCATAATCGGTTCGTGTCCCCGTCCCTGAAAGAGCCTGCGTTGTCAAGGGGTCTCCCGGTGGTTTTCGCGCGCACGGTTCGCGCTGAAGCTTCCAGGGCTTTTCTCTCACTGTCTGGGGCTGGTTGAGGAATCGGTTTGGGAACTTGGCTGTCG
>DATLAN010000112.1:0-6229 GCA_035527455.1 Thermoguttaceae bacterium | reverse complement strand
CGAAGCCTGTCGGGCCATGCTCAGCGAGACCCTGCGGACCACGCTGGCCTGGGCCATCGAGCAAGTCACCGAGAAATCGCAGAGCTATGACCATGTTGTCGCCAAGTTGGGGCTAACCTGAGATTGCAAAAGTCCAGTTATGAGTTCGTGCCAGGATGCTCGGCCAGGTTTCTACATCGTTGTCGTGCATGCCCGCGCTGACGGAGTCCCCAATGACGACGAGTGCGCGTGAATCGGCCGGTGTCAGTCCTGGTGTGATATGGTATGGCACTTCGATCAGTGCTGCGACCGCCCAGACGGCTGCCAAGGCGACGGCTGCCCAGCGACGCCATCGGTTGACGAGAAACAAGACACCCCATACGACGGTGATGATCGCGGCGATGGCGTAGTACCAGTACGGGATCGCGGTGGAAGAAACAATAACCGCGGTCAACCCGATGAGGCAAACCAGAACGCCTACGCGTTTGGCAAGACGCTCTTGCCGCGTGGAAAGCAGGGCAGCAAGAACAAGAAGAGCGACACCGCTGAAGAATGATTGGCCGCTGGCAATGTGGAAAACGAGCGGGTTCATCAGCGACGATCTCTGCGGCTCAGAGGGTCAGCCTTGTAGAACGCTTTCAGCGTTCAGACGGTTGCATGCTCTCTATAACCCAGGGTGGCGCTCCGCGGCTGCGCCGCTCCGCTGACCCTGGGCTTTGTTGTTCAACCGCTACGCGGTTGGGACCGAACAGTGCAGCCCGCTGAACGCACTTCGTCGGAGTCGATGGTTCGAGACAGAATCAGAAACTGACGACTGAAAACTGACAACTGAAAACTCTTCCCCCTCACCACTTCAACCCGAACTGTTCGCCGCCGGACGCCCTGCCCAGGCCGCCTTGGAGCGGCTTGTCGGGGCCCTGGCGCTTGCGGGACTTTTCGGGCGGGGGGCCGGGCTCGCCGTCTTCTTCCTTCTTGGCAGGCTCCGGCTTGGCTTCGAGCTGCTTCGTCGAGAGGCTTATCCGCTGGGCCTCCGGGTTGACCGAGAGGACGATCACCTGGACCTTTTGGCCTTCCTGGACCACGTCGCCGGGGCGCCAAACGCGTTTGTAGGACAGTTCCGAGACGTGAATCAGCCCCTCGACGCCCGGCTCCAACTCGACGAAGGCCCCGAACTCCATCAACTTGCTCACCGTACCCTCGACGATGCTGCCCGCCGGGTACTTCATGGCCGCGTTGGTCCAGGGATTCTCCAGCATTTCGCGATAGGCGAGGCTGATCTTGCCGGTCTCGCGGTTGACCTGCTCGACCTTCACCTTGACCGTCTGGCCTTCGGCGAGCACTTCGCGGGGATGCTCGACCCGTCCCCAGGAAAGCTGGCTGATGTGCAACAGGCCGTCCAGCCCTCCGAGATCGACGAAGGCCCCGAAATCGACCAGCTTGCGGACCACGCCCTCGCGGACCTGGCCCGGCTCGAGCGAGGCGAGGAGTTGTTGCCGGTCTTCTTCCTTTTCGCGTTCGAGCACGGCCCGGCGGCTGAGCACCAGGTTGCGTCGCATGGGATTGACTTCGGTGACCAGGCAGGCGAATTTCTGGTCGACGAACTCCGTCAGATTCTCCACCCGATAGATGGCGATTTGGCTGATGGGGATGAAGCCTCGCAGGTGGTTGACCTCGACTTCCAGGCCGCCTTCGTTGTGGCCGGTGACTCGGGCGTCGACGAGCATCCCTTCGCTCAGATCGTCCCAGTGATCGACCGAGACGGCGGCGTTGGGGAGCGTCAGGTCGTAGAGTCCGTCCTCGGCATTGAACCGCAGGACGACCACCTCCAGCGCGGTTCCCGGCTGGGGCGGCTGCTCGAAGAGTCTTGCCGAAATGCACCCCTGCTCTCGGCCGCCGAGGTCGACGAACACGTCGTCGCGCTGGATGGCCACAATCTGGCCGGTTAGCCGCGTTTCGGGCTCCAGCAGTGACCCCTTGGTCAACTCATCGGCGCCCTCCATCAATTCCTCGACCGACGCGCCGCCGATCGCCCGATCGAACTCGGCTTCCAAGTCGGGCGAGAGTTCGGCGCGAAGGTTCGGCAGCGGCACGCGTCCGGACGGAGTACGGCCCACCGGCCCCTCGGTCAATTCCGCCGGAAGCGTTTCTTCCAGGAGCGTTTCTTCCAGGAGTATTTCTTCCGTAAGCGGTTCCTGCTGGAGTGGTTCCGCCGGGAGCGGTTCCTGCTGGAGTGGTTCCGCCGGGAGTGGTTCCTGCTCGGGCGGTTTCTGCACTGCGCGTGTTTCCTGCGGCGGTACGGGCAAAGCGTCCGATGAGGGGACAGCGGCGGCGGGCGAGTCGTCGGGCTTCTGGCCTTCGGGCTTTTTCTCCGGCGACTCGAAAATGGGGGTCCAGTCGCGTTCGCGTTTGGGACGGTACGCGGCCGGATCCCGTTGGGAGCCGATCAGAATGCGGCGCCGAAACTCCTTCAACTCCTCAGCCTGCGCGTCGCTGTGCTGCGTCGTTTCGCCTGCACCGTTCTGTTCATCCACACGTTTCTCGGTCGCCTCCTCGGACGGGGGAGACGAAACGGAGTCTTCAATGTCGCTCATTTTGGCCTGATCACTCGGGTCGTTGCCGGTCAATGCTTGTTCCTTTGGTACACCCAGCAGGAACCACGTTATTCTCTACTCGACAGATGCTGGAATTCTCTATTTTAGCAAACCCACCTCAGGGGCTCCAAGGGCCGGCCAGCGAAAAGACAACACTTTACACACCGGGGGACTTCACCCGACAGGGGGGTTCGACACTCGTCGCCCCACGGATTCCGTGCCGTCATGTTGCCCAGTAGTCGAGTTCGTACCGGCCGATGGGCAAAACCGGCCCTTGTCCTCGGTGATACCATTGGACGAAAGAGCGATTTCCGTCCAAAATATAGTATTGAACAGTGTTGACCTGCTTGATGGACGGACCGATTCGAAGAGGCGGCCGATGGCGTTCCAGTTCCTTTGTCCCCAAGGACACGTGCTGCAAGGCGAAGAATCGCTGGCGGGGCAGAAGTGCAAGTGCCCGTATTGTCACAGCGAGTTCGCGGTTCCTCCACCCCCAGGAGGGCCGCCGGTCGATGAGACTGCCTCCGGCCCGGACGCGGACGGCGCGTATGCCCCGATCTACGATGAGCCGGACGAATCGGAGCAGGCCGGCCCGGGAGGCTTTCCCGGCATTCACACGGGCACGGACTCCGGCGGAGTTCCGCAGAACGTGGCCGTGCAGTTCGGTACACCCGCCGCCCAACGACAAAGCCTGCTGCACATCCCCTGCCCTCAGGGCCACGTCCTGGAAACTCCCCGCGACATGCTCGGCCAGGACGCGATGTGTCCGTTCTGCGAGCGGCAGTTTCGCCTGCGGTTCGAGGACAGCCGGGAATACCGCCAGGAAAACGCCGAACGTCGGGCACTCCGCGATCAGAAAATCGGCAAGGCCTGGATGAACTGGTCGATCGCCGCCGCCGTGGCCGTCGTGTTGGGCCTGATCCTGCTGTTCGCCATCACCGGGTCGAAGTGACGATGGGTGGCTGGGGTCGAAGCACGAGGAACGAGTGCTGAGTCCCCAGAAAGCCAGGAGCCAGGACTGGGGGCTCGGTGCTCGTCCCTCGCACCTCGACCCCAGCCACCCAGAAATTCAAATGACATGAGATACTAAGGCAGCACGCGGATTTCGACATCCTTGAACTCCACGTGCATGTCCTGGCCGCCGTGCAACTGCAGCGCCAGATGGCCCGCGAGCCGGCCGGGATCGTCCGTCAACTCGGCCGTCTTGTGGCCGTTGACGTGGACGACGATATGCCGGCCTTCGGCCCGCACGGTCATCTCGTTCCACTGCTGCGGCTTGAAGTACTCTTTCACCTGTTCGGCGGTCGGTTTGACGACCCACGCCCGGCCGCCCGTCTCGTACAGCCCTCCGATGTCCTGAGCGGGATCGATCTCGGCCTGAAAGCCGTGGACGCCGACGCCGCCTGGGACTTTATCGACGCGGAAGTAAAGCCCGCTGTTACCCTGAACGGCTTTGAACTTCAGCCTGACGATGAAGTTCTCGTACCGCTTGTCGGTCACCAGTTGTCCGTGCCGGCCTTCGCTCTTTTCGGCCGTGCCGAGGATCACGCCGTCGCGGACCTCCCACGTTCCGCCGGGCAACGTGTGCCAGCCGGCCAGCGTCTTGCCGTCGAACAACGGTACGAATGGGTCGTCGTCCGCGGCAACCACCCATGCGCCAGGCAGCAGACCGAGTGCCAGAACCGAGATCGCGATCCTGATTTTCATGTCGAGTGCCTCCCAACGGTTGTCGTATACGTCAACTACTTGCTGAGATCCTTCAGGCGGATATTCCGCCAGCGGACGTACAGCGGCTCTTCTCTTCCGCCCACGCCGTGGACCTGCAGGCCGATGAAGCCGGTCTTGGTCATCGAGTCGGTCAGATCGGCGGCCGGAACGCCGTTGAGCCACGTCTTGATCGAATCGCCCACCGCCTCGACGCGGAACTTGTTCCACTCTTCGGCCTTGAACGCATTGCGGGCCGGCTCGTTGTTGGCCAGGTTGTTCAGCCAGCCGCGGCGGCCCTCGTCGTAAATGCCGCCGCTCCACGCCCGGGAGGAAGGATCGATCTCGACCTGATAGCCGTGGACGCGGCCATCCTTATAGTCGGGCAGGCTGTTGCTGCGGATCTGCACGCCGGAGTTCAGCCCGGGATCGACCTTGAACTCCAACTCGAGGATGAAGTCGCCGTACATCTTCTCGGTGCAAAGGAAGCTGTTGGACGTATTGGGGACCGACTGGCCGACGATCATCTCGTCCACGGCCGTGTATTTCGCCGTTCCGCCGAGTTGCTTGAAGCCGTCCAGCGTCTTGCCGTCGAACAGCGGCACGAAACCGTCCGCGTCGTCCGCGGCCAAAGCGGGCGAACCCATGAGCAGGCTGACGAAGAAGAATACGGCGACCATCTTGACTTTCATGTTTGCGACCTCCAACGAGTCTTTGCAGGGGTGTGAGGGGTTAGAGTCTTACGTCGTGACTTTTGCGCGCCGTGCGCGCATGTCTGTAGCCATCTTGCTCCGCAAGATGAAGCCACGTCTCGCGTCGTCCCCATTCTAAGTCGCCCACCGGTACCGTGCAAACCTTCGGCCGGAACCAAGAAATATCCGCACGCCCCCTATAGTGACTAGTCCCCGACAATCACCCATGGATAGTGCCATCCTCCAATCACGGGTATAGTATCGCTCTGGAGTCTTCGCGTTCCGCAAAACTCAGCTTGGAGGAACCTTCCTCCCCGGATGGACTACCCGTCCTGCAAGGAGCCAGCCATGAAAGTCGGCCTTGTCGGTTACCAGGGATCGGGCAAGAGCACGTTGTTCGAGTGGCTGACTTCCGTCTCCCCCGATCCGGCCCAGTCGCACACGGCCCAGTCGGCGATGGCCACGATTCCCGAACCGCGGATCGAGCCGCTTGTCGAAGTCTATCATCCCAAGAAGATCACGCACGCCGCACTGGAGATCGTCGATACGCCGGGCCTCAGCCGCTCGCACGAAGGCAACGCCGCCCGACTGGCCTTGATCCGCGAGGCCAGATGCCTGGTGCTGGTCGCCGCCGCCTTCGACGGATCCGATCCGGCGGCCGATATGCGCTCGTTCGACGAGGACCTCATGCTGGCCGACATGGAGATCCTCTCCGGACGCATCGGGCGGATCGAAGAGGCCGTCAAGAAGCCGCTTCCCCGCGCCGAACGCGACCACTTGCTCCACGAGGAAGAAACCCTCAAGCTGGTCCTCTCGGCGATCGAATCGGACAAACCGCTCCGCGAAGCCGACATGACCGAAGAACAGTTGAAGGTCACCCGCTCGTTTCGCCTCTTGAGCGAGAAGCCCCGCATCGTGATCGTCAACACGGCCGACGACGAGGAACGTCCCGAACGGTTCGGCGAAATGGCCACGGAAAACGTCCCGGTGATCGCCTTGCCGGCCGGGCTGGAATTGGAACTCTCGAAGATGAGCACGGAGGATCGCCGCGAGTTCGAGGAAGAGATGGGCCTGCAAAGCGTCGACCGGGATCACGTCATCCGCAAGCTGCTGGATGCCTCGGGCCAGTTGCTCTTCTTCACCTGTGGCGACAAAGAGGTCCGCTGCTGGCTGCTGCGAAAAGGAGGAACCGCCGTCGAGGCTGCCGGGAACATCCACACCGATCTGGCCCGAGGGTTCATCCGCGCCGAAGTGATGACCGTC
>DATLAN010000111.1:0-4927 GCA_035527455.1 Thermoguttaceae bacterium | reverse complement strand
TGGTCGGCGAGCAGAAGAAGCAGCTCGAGGAAATCGGGAAGAAGTACTACGAGCAATTGCGAGAGGGTTCGCGGCTGAACTGGGAGGAAATCCGCAAGTTGCCGCAGGAGGAGCAAAAGGCAAAGTATGCCGAGATGAACGAGCAGCGGAAGAAGATGGCCGAGGAAGCCCGCAAGCAGGTCGAAAAGGTGCTTTTACCCCATCAGTTGAAAACGCTCAAGGAGGTCAATCTGCGAACGTACGGCGTGTGGATGTTGTACAACGCGAGAACCCTCGATCAGTTGGAGGCCACCGACGAGCAAAAGGAGAAGCTCCAGAAGATCCGCGAGGAGATGCAGCAGAAGATACAGGATCTGCAGAAGGAGTCGTTCGACAAGTCGCTTGAGTTGCTCACGCCCAAGCAACGCGAGCAACTCGAAGAGATGACTTCCCAAGGATACGGCGGCGTGAATTACACGGTGACGCCCCGGAGCCAATAGCTCTCGGGGTAAGGGGGCGTCCAAGACTAGATCCGCCCGCAAGCTTCCGTTGTCGTGGTCACTCCATTTCACGCACCCCGCCCTGCGTCTGCACGCGTAACAGCCACTTTGGCGGTGACAAGAGCGGACGTTTCCTGTAGACTCGCCTCCATTGCCGTCACGGAAGTTGACACTTGCGGTTGCCTTCGGCACGGAATCCCATGACCGCGATTTCGGAAATCGTGCAGACCGCGCTGGGCGAACATCGCTCCGGCAGATTGCAGCAGGCCGAGCGGATGTATCGCGAAGTCTTGCGCATCGACCCGGATCACGCCGACGCGCTGCACCTGCTGGGCCTGATCGCCTATCAGACGGGCGAGCTTCCCACGGCCGTCGATTTGCTCCGCCGCGCCGTGGCCGCCAATCCGCAGGCCGCCGCCTTTCACGCCAATCTGGGCGCGGCCTTCGCCGCGGCGGGAAGATGCGACGAAGCCCGGGCCGCCTATCTGCGGGCCCTGCAGATCCAGCCGGATTATGCCGAGGCGCATAACAACCTGGGCAATCTGCTGAAGGGTGAAGGGAATCTCGAAGAGGCCGTGGCGAGTTACCGCCGGGCGCTGGCGATCCGGCCGGACTATGCCGAGGCGTACAGCAACCTGGGCGCCGCGTTGGAGACCCTCGGCCGGCCGGACGACGCGGCGGCGGCTTGCCGAGACGCCCTGCGATGGAACCCCGAGTCGGCCGCGGCCCATTTCAACCTGGGCAACGCCCTGGTGGTGCAAGACCGGTTCGAGGACGCAACGGCCGCCTATCGCAGGGCCGCGGACATACGGCCCGATTTCGCCGAAGCCCAGAACAAGCTGGGCAGCGCGCTGAGGAGACAGAACCGGCCCGAGGAGGCGACCGCCGCCTATCGCCGGGCGTTGCGGATCGTGCCGGATCGACCGCTGTGGGAATTGCGCTCGGCCACGACCTGGCCGGCCGTGTTCCGGAGCAACGAACAGATCGACCGCTATCGCCGCAAGCTGGCCGCCGACGTCGATCGCTTCAGCGAGCGGGAGTTCACGATCGATCTTGCGGAGCTTTCCGCTTCCGAGGCCGAGCCGCCGTTCGGCCTGATGTATCAAGGCAGAGACGACCGCCCCATCAAGGAAGCCTACGCGGGCATTTTCCGCCGCCGTTTTCCGCCGCGGGCGTGCCCCGTTCGCACCGGCCGCCCCCGGATCGGATTCGTGGTGACCCAGCGCCACGAGCGGATCTTCCTCACGTTCATGCGCGGCGTGCTCAACCATATCGACACCGAATCGTTCGACGTGTTCGTCGTCTGCTCCCGCGGCGGATCGGCCGTCGTCCGCGAGGCGATCGCCAGCCCGGCGATCCGCATCCTCGCGATCCCCGAACGGTTCGATCGGATCCTGGAAACAATGCGGGCAGCCCGGTTCGATCTGCTCCACTACTGGGAAGTGGGGACCGACTCGGTCAACTACTTCCTGCCCTTCTTCCGGCTGGCGCCGGTCCAATGCACTTCGGCGGGCATTCCGGTCACTTCGGGGATTCCCGCCATGGATTACTACCTTTCGGACGCCCTTTGGGAGACCGAGGGAGCCGAGCAGCGTTATACGGAGACGCTGATTCGCACGCAGACGAATCTCGTCTATGTGCCGCGGGTCGTTTTGCCTGAGCCGCACAAGACGCGCGAGGACTTCGGCTTCACCGCGCGGGAACACCTTTACCTTTGCGCCCAGAAGATCGAGAAGTTCCATCCCGATTTTGATCCGATGCTGGGCGGGATTCTGCGCAGGGACGGTTTGGGGAAGATCGCGATCGTGGAAGACGCACACGCCTGCGCGGCCGAGGCGTTGCGGCAGCGTCTGGCCGCAACCATCCCGGACGTGCTCGAGCGAATCGTCTTCCTGCCGAGACAGTCGTACGCGGATTATCTGGCGCTGACGGCCGCGTCCGACGTGCTGCTCGATACGCTGCACTATGGGGGAGGGAGCACGACGTACCACGGTTTTGCCCTAGGCAAACCGATCGTCACGCTGCCGTCGCCTTCGCCCGCAGGCCGGGCCGCGTGTGCCTGCTATGCGAAGATGCAGATTGCCGATTGCGTCGCGCGCAACGGCGAAGAGTATATCGACGCCGCCGTGCGTCTGGGAACCGACGGCGAGTATCGGGCCGAGGTGGCGCGGCGAATCCGTGCGTCCAGCCCGCGGCTTTTCGAGAACCTTCAAGCCGTACGAGAACTGGAGCGAGTGTTTCAGGAGTTGATCGCCGGGTCGCGCTCGCGATAAGACTTGCGACCGCGGCCGCGTTAGAGTCTTACGTCGCGACTTTTGCGCGCCGTGCGCGCAAGTTGTGGGGCACGTTTTCAACGTGTCTTTTCGGTTGTGGGCACGTTGCAAACGTGCCCCACGTTAAGGAAGAGGTTTGCCCATGGCTGAGGACTTGGGAACGCCGAGCACGGCCCGCCGCGAACACCAGGCCGGCGATCTGGCCCGTGCGGAGAAAAGGTACCAAGAGGTTCTCCGCACCGATCCGGATCACGCCGAAGCGCGTTTCCACTTGGGCAACGTGTTCCTGCAGAAGGGCGAACTCGAGTTGGCGGCGTCGGCCTACCGGCGGGCCTTGGAGGTGCAGCCCGATCACGCCGACGCGCATTACAATCTCGGCTGCGTGCTCAAGCAGCAGGGCAACTTCGAGCCGGCGGCGGCCAGTTTCCGGCGGGTGGTGGAAATCCAGCCCGACGACGCCGAGGCCCACAACAACCTGGGGACCGTGCTGCACGAACAGGACCGGCTGGAAGAAGCTGCGGCCTGTTACCGGCGGTCGCTCGAGATCCGGCCCGATAACGCCGAGGTGCATTACAACCTGGCCAACGCACTGGGCGGCCTGGGCAGGCTCGACGAAGCGGCCGCCGGCTATCGGACGGCGCTGGAACTGAAAAGCGATTTCGCCGAGGCCCACAACAACCTGGGCAACACGCTCAAACGCCAGGGCCAACTCGACGAAGCGGCGGCCAGCTACCGCCGGGCATTGCAGATCGAACCGGACCGGATGCTCTGGGAGTTGCGCCTCGCCTCGCTTTGCCCGGCCGTGTTCGCCGACAGCCAGCAGATCGATCGCTACCGCAGCCGGTTGCTGGCCGACACGGAGCGCTTCGCAGAAAGGGACTTCTCGTTGGACCTTGCACAACTCGCCTCGTCCGGGGCCGAGCCGCCCTTCAACCTGATGTATCACGGACGGGACGATCGGCCGATCAAGGAGGCGTATGCGCGGATCTTCCGGCGCTGCTTTCCGCAGCAGACGCCGCCGGGCGGCACGGGGCGGCCGCGCGTCGGGTTCGTCGTGACCCGCGGCCACGAGAACATCTTCCTGCACTTCATGCGAGGCGTGCTGGATCGCCTCGATGCGGATCGGCTCGAGCCGCTGGTGGTCTGTTCGCAAGCGGCGGCCGGCCGGATCCGCGATGCCGTCTGCAACGACGCCGTGGGCATCCTGCCGCTGCCCGAGCGATTCGATCGCATGGTCGAGGTGATCCGCTCGGCACGCTTCGATCTGCTCTACTACTGGGAAATCGGCAGCGATTCGACCAACTATTTCCTGCCCTTCTTCCGGCTGGCGCCGGTGCAGTGTACGTCGGCGGGCGTGCCGGTGACCAGCGGAATTCCCCAAGTCGACTACTATCTGTCCAGCGAACTCTGGGAAACCGAGGGGGCCGAATCGCGCTACACCGAACGGCTCATCCGGGCGAAGACCAACCTGGTCTACGTTCCGCGGACGTTGCCGTCGCAGCCGCTGAAACCGCGCGGGGCGTTCGGCTTTTCCAAGGACCTGCACATCTACTTGTGTGCCCAAAAGATCGAGAAGTTCCATCCGGATTTCGACGCGCTGCTGGGCGACATCCTTCGCCGCGATACGGCCGGCGCGGTGGTGATCGTTAAAGACCCTCAGGAGCACGCCGCGGTGGCGCTGCGCCGGCGTTTTGCGGTAACCATCCCCGACGTGGTCGACCGGATTGCGTTGCTGCCCCGGCTGACATTCGGCGACTATCTCAGCCTGATCGCGGCCGCCGACGTGCTGCTCGACACGCTGCACTACGGCGGCGGGAGCACCACGTACCACGGCCTGTCGCTGGGCAAGCCGATCGTCACGCTGCCCTCGCCGCTGCAGGCCGGCCGCAGCACGTACGCCTGCTACCGCAAGATGGGGATCGCCGATGGAATCGCGTCCGACCCAGATCAGTACGTCGACGTCGCCGTGCGTCTGGCAACGGACATCGATTACCGGACCGCCGTCGCCGGGCAGATCCGCGCGAGTTGTCCTCTGTTGTTCGAAGACATCGAGGCCGTGCGGGAACTGGAGCGGATTCTTCTGGAACTGATCGCCCGCGCCAAAGAAAGCCCGCCGTGATAGACCCCAACGGGGTCGAAACAACAAAGCCCAGGGTCGCGCAGCGCACCCTGGGT
>DATLAN010000110.1:0-2941 GCA_035527455.1 Thermoguttaceae bacterium | reverse complement strand
GTCCAGGGGATCGACGTAATCGTCGTCGAGATTGAAGGTCGACTCGAGCAGCATCGATTGGAGCTGCGCCAGACGGCCGTACATCCGCACCCGCTCGTTCAGCCGGGTGTCGCCGTTCGGCCGTGCGTTCGTGATCCGTTCATGGACGTTGCTCATATTCTCGATCCTGTCGCTTGCAAGAGGTTGCTGCCGAGGCCGTCGCCGGGCGCCATGCCCCGATCCAAGACGCGGCAGGCCATTTCCAGGGCGTCCGGCCCGTCGTCGTGGTCGCACTGCGGGAACTCGCGGAGTTCGCGGAATAGTTCCAGGCCGCCCTTGTTCCGGCGAATCTTGACCATCCCCCGGGCCAGGTAGGGCGAGAGCCGATCGATCCGCAGTTCCTTGTTGATCGTGTTTTCCAGCGGCGAGATTCGCAAGGAAAAGATGCCGCGGGCGTCGGCCTGTCGTCGGAACTCGGTGGCGAACAGCGCCTGGAACTGATTCGTCTCGATAGCGAACAGGTCGGGCTTCTTCTCGCAGTGCCAGTCGATCCCGTCCGAGACGATCTGCGGCGAGGGGATCTTTTTCAGCCGGGCGTCGATCCAGAGCTTGTGGTTGGCCACGCCGACGAATACCATCGCGGAGAAGTCGCCCTTCTTCGAATCGGGCCCCTTGCTCGGATCGATGGCGACGGCCGAGGCCAGGAACCGCGCCGGCCACTCCGCCTCGGTCGCCCAGATCGAATCGGGGAAATACTCGTCCGGCCAGGCGATCTCGCCGTATTGCGAAGGCACCTGCTGATACATCGCGCCGTACCAGTAGGGCGTCTGATCCAACCGGATCGCCTCGAGCGCCTCCACGTCGTATCGTTCCGGCCAGAGCGGTTCGCCCGGCCGGCGGCCCAGCGGATCATTGTCCCCGGCAATGGCCGGCAGGCTGATTACGTGCCAGCGATTGGCCGCCTGCGCCAACAGGCGGCCTGCCAGATCGTCCTTGTGCCAGCGGGTGAACATCACCACGACGGCCCCGCCGGGCTCCAGCCGCGTGCTGGCCGTCGAGAGCCACCATTCCCAGACCTTTTGGCGATAGACCGGCGATATGGCCTGATCGGCGTTCTTGATCGCATCGTCGATAATCAAGAGGTCGGCCCCGCTACCGGTGATCGGGCCGCCGACGCCCGCGGTGAGCATCGCGCCGTCGTGGCCCAGAATCCGCCAGCGGTGCTTGGCGTGAGTGTTCTGGTCGATCGACACGCCGAAGTGGAGCGGTCCCCATTCGTCCAAGAGGTTGCGGGCCGAGCCGCCGAAGTCGGCCGCCAGGCTGGCGGTATGGCTGGTCAGGATCACGCGGCGGTCGGGATAGCAGCCCAGGTACCAGGCCGGCAGGTAGCGGGAGATCAGTTCGCTCTTTCCGTGTCGAGGCGGCATGAAGATCATGAGGCGTTTAGTCCGTCCTCTCACGATGTCCATTAGGGCCCGATCGACCATCGCCAGGTGCCGGGCCATCTTCCACTGGCCTTGGCTGACCGTCCGCGCCCAGATCGCCGGCGTCGCCGTCTGCTCGTAAAGCCCTTTCGCGGAGGTATTCGTGGAAGTCGTCATCGGCCAGCATGTACTCCCTCAGGTGTTTCGCATTGCCCACGATTGCCGTCTGCTGCACCACGTTGATCGTCTGGTCGGGCAGTCCCAGGTTCCGCTTCTCCTGCTCCATGTTCAGCCGGTCCAGCGAGGCCAGCGCCTTGATCGCCGCGATCACTTCCCGCTCCCTGTGCGGTACCTGGATCGTGTTGCCGTCCTTGTCCAGCACGAGCCGGCCGTCCTTGTCCCGGGCGATCTTCGTGCCCAGCGCGATCTTCAGCAGCTTGTCGGTCACCAGCGGCCGGGCGTCTGGCCGGATCCCCCAGCGTGCCACCAGGTTGCAGTCGGAGACGAATTTGTCGGGAGAGGTGAATAGCGCGGGGGCAAGGGGCTCCCTGCTGTCCTCCTCCGGCGTCGGCTGCTGTGGCGGTTGATCCGTCATTCACTTCGTGAGTCCTTCAGTTCGTTTCGCAAAGCGCCGGCAAGGCCACGGGGACAAATAGCAACCACGGATGAACACGGATGCACACGGATAGATTCGGACGCCTTGACCCGCCTCAGTTCTTTGATCCTGTCTCGCATCATGCCTTAGTACGTTGAATGAAGAATCGCAAAACACAGGTCCCTATCACCGCAGATCAAAGGCGGCTCAATGTGGCAAAATTCTCCGTCCGATTGCCACTGTAGTTCGCCGGCATCATCATCGGCGGTGACCAATGCACAGCCTACGACCGTGATGTTGCCGACCAACAGGAATGCAATTCGGCTGCCTATAGGAGGATGCCTCACGTTCTTGTCCAATCGAAACGATCCATTGACGGATCGAATCGACGACAATCCAATCTCTTCTCTCGCCTTCATCCATCGGCTGCATTGCACAATACGAACCATCTATCCGTGTCCATCCGTGTTCATCCGTGGTTCCTACCTCTTCACTTCGACCAGGTACACCAGCACGATCGGCTGGGCCGGGCTCTGCTTGTCGGTGAACGTCACCGTCACCTTGTAGTCCCCGAGGCTGGCGAACGCCTGGTTCGTGGCCATGTTGATGACGTGCTTGAAGTTGTAGCCGGTCGAATCCTCGCTCCACCGGTCGTCCGTCTGCAAGGTATCGAAGATGCACGACGCGATTGTCAAAGCCACCGCCGAATGCCCGGTGACGGCGGTCAGCGTGCCCTCGTCGTCTTCGTCGTACTTCTCGATCGTGTAGACGCCCGAGGCGATGTCGCTCTGCACGGCGTCGCTGGCGTCCTCCAGCACGACGCGGCCGAGCAGGGTGAGCGGGCCGTTCTTGAACGCGGTGCATTGGTAGGCGGTGGCGTTGCTGGGCATGGATTAGGTTCCTTGTGCGGCGGCCGCGCCGGGCAGGAAGGCTTGACCGGCAG
>DATLAN010000109.1:0-34234 GCA_035527455.1 Thermoguttaceae bacterium | reverse complement strand
GCCGCCCAAAAGTCGGTAACCAACGTGCCCGCGAATTCCTCGATGAAGAACTTCTTCAGCGCCGGAGACCCCCGGCTCCGGTCGATCATGTAATAGGTCAAAGTGGGCGTTGTGAAGCACCACAGCCAGTGCGTTTTGCCGTTGACGCGCCAGCCGCTTTCGTCGCCGTGAAGCACGGCCGATCGCAGGGCTTCTTGTTGGATTTGCTCGTACCAGGTGTAAAGGATCGCCTGCAACCGATACCACATGCCGACCAAGCCGCCGGGCGTGATCTTCATTTGTAGATGGAAGTTGAACACCTCGACAATCTGCGAGAGCGTGTTGCCCAAGGCGTAGTGGAGCCAGGCCGAAAGCACCAGCACACGATTGCCCAAAGTAGCCTTCGGCAAGGCATCGGGCACAACCGGCTCGACCCGCTTCTTGCACTTCGGGCACCAGTCGCGATGGATCGTGTGTTCGGTAACTTCCGGTTGGATTCCCGGGATGTCTTCCGTATAGCGGGTCCGGATATCGCCGGTCCGCTTCAATCGACCACCGCAATCCGGGCACTGCGGCAGCTTGTGTTCCACTTGCCAATCGATTTGGCCGGGAATCTCGCGGCGCGAGCCAGGATGTCCCTTTTTGGCCCCGGGACGTTTCTTGCGCAATTTGGCCGGTGGCTTCTCGTAAGGCGGTTTCATCCCCGAGGGCGTGGCCGGGGTCTGATGCGAGGTGCCCGCCGCGGCGGCCTTCTGCTCGGCCAGTTGTTTCGTCAGTTCCAACAACGCGAAGATGACGACTTCTTCGCCCAGGGCGAAAATCGCCCGTGCCTGTTCTTCGGTGAGCGCGGCCCCCCGAAGAACATCGAGCGTCGATTCGTTCAAAACCTCCGTGCATGTCGCCATGCCCGCAAGTCATAACACAACACCCCAAAATCCACCAATACGACTTCAGATGGCTGAAATGTTACAGGAAACTATAGCTCAGAAGAGCCCGGACATCTCCCTGATTGGGGACGAAAGGGGGGCCTTGCCGACATTTCCGGCACTCGGCGTCGTGGTTCTCGGGCGTGGTTCTCGATGGTGCCGGACCTGGCAGGTGTGCATCGGGCGGGCCGCTTCTCCCGTACTCGTTTCGCCGATCCACGATGTGCCGGGCTTGCTCGATGGCCGCCTCGAAGTTGGGCGTGCTTATCTCGATTGCCACGTCACGACTTGCTCATGCGCCAGTCTGTAGCTCGGAAGGCTGCGCAAGGCGTCGGCGGGGCGGAAGGGCTGCTTGAACGGCTGCGCGGCCATTGGGTCATTCTGATGATTCTGCGGTTGGCCGCGCCTGCCCTTCTCGGTTGGCGCGGCCCGATGGTCGGCCTGGGCCACCTTCGCGGAATCTGTGGTCCAAAACCGCAGCAAGCACCCGCAGGCGACTCGTTATCGTCATCATCGACGAGTGTATCACACCACTCGACGGTGACGTTGTTCTCTGTTAGTACGCCATTGTAGTCCCAGGCGTCGGGCTTGCCGTCCACCCAGTCGTCCAGGAGTGGCATAGGTCGATTGGTACGAGCGTCCATCAATTCCTCCAATCAGTTTTTCCAATAGCGTCGTAAAGCCAGTTGCGTGCAGCGCTCCTGGAACTGCGCGCCGGTCTCGCCTTCGCCCAGGCGGACGGTCTCTTTCCACGTCTCGGGCCACTCTTGCAGGATGCGTCGGCAGAGTTGGCGGCGGCCGTCTTTGTCCAGGTCGCGCAGTTCCAACATCTGGTCGAGCCGCCCCGGGCGGGTAGAGACGTGCGACTCGGGCACGCCCAGGGCCGGGTCGAGTTTGTCCAGGTGGTTGGTGGTAACGATCAGCAGCACTCCATCCGCCCGTTCCACGCCGTCCAGGCAGTTCAGCAGGCAGTCGAAGGTAAGATGACCGCCGGCCCTGTTCTCACGGCCCTCGAATACGGCATCGATGTCTTCGATCAAAGCAATGCAGGGGACGCTGGCGAGCATCCTCTGCCAGGCGGCCTGTAGCTCGTTATTGAAGACGGTCGCCAAATGAAAGACAAAGATCGGCAGGTCGAAGTCTTCGGCCACGGCCCTGACCAGGGATGTCTTCCCAGTGCCGGGAGCCCCATGCAGCAGCCATCCTCGCCGCCAGGGGATGCCCCGGGCCTTGTACCAGTCTTCGCTGGTCTTCCAGCGGCGGACCTCTTCGATCAGGACCTCTTCTATCAGGACTTCGGCCTCGGGACTGAGGGCCTGCTGCGCTAGAGCGTTGCCGTGGTTGACCCGGCTGCGCGAGAGATTGCTGACCGAGACCGTGAAGTCGAGTCGGTAGATTCGTTGGAGCATTGGGTGTGGCTAGTCCGCTGTCTGCTTCCCCTCGCTCGGGCAAGCGCCCCTCGGGCTGCGGCGCTCGCGGTTTCCGGTTTGCCACACCGCAAGCCGCTCGATCCCGCTGCAACATGGAAACCCGCCACCCGCAGGACGCCTGTAGCCTCAGCCTCAGAGCCAGTAAAGCCGTGGTGCCGGGTTGATCTCGATCAAGGTGGCCAACAATACGGCAACGCCGCCTACGGTGGCCAGTCGCTCGTCGAAGGCCCAGGTGAGAAGGGTCCGCTGGTTCACGTCCACGGTCTGTTGTGTCTTGCGGGTCAAGGTCCGCTGGCGTCGGCCTCGATCTCTCGTCCAATTGGACCCACTCGTCCCACTCGTCTCACTCGTCTCACTCTTTGCTCTCTTCATGCTTCGCGCAGAAAAAACGGCCCGCGAGTTGCGAGGGCCGTCAGTGGTGCAGACCGTCTGCAACCCAGGTTCAGCCGCCTCTGACCCAGTAGAGTTGGGCGAGGTTGCCGACGATAACGAGCCTGTCAATCAGTGGAAGATGGCTTCTTAATGCTTAATGGTTGATGCTTGATGGTTGATGCTTGATGCTTGGGGGTCGGGGGTTAGGCGGATTCTGTCTGTCGGTTGGCGGCTTCGTTGGCCTAAGCCTACCGCAGCCGATGCAGCGTGCAAGCGCTCTCGCCTCGGCCGACAATCGCCAAGCGCCGACGACCCCAAGCGCGCCGTCGCAAACGCTTTCCAAGCGCCGGCGTTTGACCCCCTAGCGCTCTTGGCCCTTTGCACTCTTGGCCATCCCCAGAGTATGGCGCGTCGTCGCCCTGCCGCACGACGCGATTGCTGACCGCTCGTGCGCCCACGAGTTCGTCCTTGGATACGGCGTAGACGTTGAACGTTGAACATTGAATGGAACAACGCCGTTATCCCATTTCCAGCGCGAAACGAGGCACCAAGGTGGCACAGGGGCCGGAATCGTTCGGGATTGCGGCCCTGGCGACTGGTTCCGGGATGCCTGCGGGTTCAGACTTGGTGCGATGCGCTGGCAGGTTTGGGCCTCGAAAACCCTTGGAAGTCGAACAGGCTGCCCACTTGCTCGCCATCGTCGTGGACGACATGAAGATAAATTGAGGTAGTGCTTATGTTCGCGTGCCCCGCTGCGTCCCGAACTTCGGCGAGAGTGCGGCCCCCCGCCATCGCGTGCGAACAAAAGCTGTGCCTGCCGCAGTGAATCGACAGCATAGCAACGCGCTCCGGCCCCAAAAGCTTCAGGCACTTCTTATAGCGCGCCTGCGCGTTGCGGACCGAAAGATGTTTGCCGCGTGTGCCCTTCGCCTGCGAGCACACGAAGGGGTCGTTCGGGCCAGCCCCTTGGCTTGCTCGTTCGTTCGTCCATGACTGAAGATCGGCCAGCGTGCCGGCGTCCCACCACAACGGCACCCGGCGGGGCTTCTTGCGTTTGGCGATGCGAGCCGGAATCTCGATATGGGGCCTGCCGCTACGCACCTTCACGTTGCTTAGGTTCAGGCCGACGATTTCCGAGACGCGAAGGCCGCAACAGGTGGCAAGCCGGAAGAGAGCAAGGTTCTGCCGTGTGTTGACGGATCGACGTTTGCGCTTCAAGTCGGCAATTACGGCGGCAATCTCGGAGCGGGTGAGAATCTTGATGGCATCCAGGGGTTTCGCGTTCATCGGGGTAACTCCAAAGGCGGATTGCGAAATCATGCAGAAAACTGTCGTCTACTTGAAATGTGTCATGTGCCGGCCAGAAGTCAAAGCGAAAACGTTCAGGAAATAGACATTATCTGCATGATTTCGCACACGGCCCGCCAGGCAGTCTGACGCGCCGACGACCTGCCCGACGCAGTATGCTCTATCGCGCGAATCCGGGTGCCGCCAGCGACCGGGAAACCGTGCCTGTGCCGCGCCAACAGCGAACAACTGCGTCGCCTTGCAGATTCTCAGAAATTCCGGAAACCTGCGGGTCGTTTTGATCCTTCCCTGGTGTTAGGCCACCTGTTAGACCACCCATCGATTAGACCACCCATGACCAATTGCAGCGACCCGAGACAACCGACTTCGCTTCGACACTGTAGTCCAGGCGCTCTGTTCCGAGCGGCCCGAAATGGCACGATCTGCAAGCAGCCGGACGCCTGTGCCGACCTCCGCGCGTTTACACGCTCCGGCCGCGCAGCGAGCGACCACCGAGCGACCCGGCCGGTTTCACGACCTGCCCGCTGCACGGACGCTCGCCTACGACCCGCCAGACACTTTTTCGCGGCGACGACCCGCTCGACGCGGGACGCTCTATTGCGAGAACCCAGGTGCTATCAGCGACGGGAAGCCGTCCCTGCGCCGCGCCGAGACTGGACAACTGCGTCTTGCAGGTGGATGACCCCGAAGAGAGTTTTGCAGATTCTCAGGAATTCCGGGAACCCTGCGGGGCGTTTTGACCCTAAGAGTAAACGCCAAAGGTAGACCACCCATGACCAATTGCAGCGACCCGAGACAACCGACTTCGCTTCGACACTGTAGTCCAGGCGCTCTGTTCCGAGCGGCCCGAGATGGCACGACTTGCAGGCAGCCGGACGCCGGTGCCGCCGACCCAACGCCGCACCGCCCTGGTGACGACAGGCACACGTGTCGGGCATCGAGTCCCGTGCAAGACGCAGGTACAAGAGACAACAACCATTGACCCCGCGCCGGCAGGATGCCGATTCGACGCGGAACTACCCCAGAAGAGGACGCGGCAAAACCGGGGCACTTGGGGTATGAGTGGGTATGCTACGGTGCGAGGTGTAGATGTGTCACCTGACACCTCTGGCCATAGCGCCGTAGGTCACCCTCCGGTACCCCCTGCCCCCCTTGCGCTAAGACCGGCCCGAGGCACAGTGCCTCGCCCCTGGAGGTCCCAAAACAACCAGGCACAGAAAAGAGGAATCCTATGAAGTACGTAATCTGTTACTCCGGCCAGAAGCGGCCCATCGGCGATGCCTGGCAAAACCACACCCTGACCTGGCAGCAAGTCACCGAACGGCTGAAAAATGACCCCGCGCTAAACGTCGGCATCCTACTTGGACCGGCAAGTGGCGTGGTGGACGTTGAGTGCGACTCCGACGCGGCCACCACGAGCTACCGCGAGCTTTTCGGGGATGTTCGTACCCCCTCTTGGCAATCGGCACGCGGCATACACCACTTGTTCCAGTGGGATGAGCGCCTTGCGGGTCTGGGGTCCAAGGTCGATTACCAGGCGGTGGAGTTCCGTCTTGGGGCGGACGAAAAAGCAACGCAATCTATCTGTCCGCCGTCGGTGGTCGATGGGGTTAAGCGGGAGTGGCGTGTCCGGCCGGATGAGTGCAAGCCAGCCCCGCTCCCCGAATTGGTAATCAAGGGACTGTGCGCCCTGCCCCGTGCAACGGCATGGGAAGATGTCTCCGATCCAATGTTTGAGGGCGTCTACCGGGAATTGCGGGCCGCCAAGATCGGGAAGCTGACCGACTACTTTTCTCGTACCGAGACCCCGGTTGTTTCGACCCACGTTGACCATCGCGGCTGGACTTACCTTCACTTGGAGCGGTGCCCCTTCAAGCATCCCGAGCATGGCGAAGGTGATCCGTGCGCGATCGTCTTCTCGGACGGCGGCCACACGTTCAAGTGCCAGCATACCAAGTGCGCCAACAAGAAGTGGCCCGAGATCGAAGAGGTCTATGGCGTACTTAACCCAGTCATACGGATCACCCCGGACCTATACGAGAACGTGCGGAAGGCGATCCGCGCGTTGACGAGCGACCCCACGATACTTCAGCGCGTCGGTCTCGTTGAGGTTGTGCATGACGCCCCGCGCCCAGAACTTTGCAAGATCGACAACCGCGCTCCGCAACTGCGATCTATTCCTGCCCCTACCTTGAAGGCGAGGCTTTCGGCTGCCGCCCGTTTCGAGAAGTGGGATGCGCGGAAAGACAAGTGGGTACATTGCCTGCCGTCCGATCCGATTGTCAGCGCAACCATCTCGGCTCCGTACTACGCCGACATCCCGAAGTGTTTGGGCGTCGTAAGCAGTCCCGTGTTGCGGTCTGACGGCACAATAGCGGCCGGACCTGGATATGACCGCCTCACTGGCTTATACATTGCCACTGAAGGCACCTATCCGCCTTTGATGCCGGTCCCCGAGGCGGTATCGCTGCTGAAAGACGTGCTGGTTGACTTTCCGTTTGAGAGTGAAAAGCACCAGGCCGGATGGTTCGCCGCACTTCTCACACTCTTGGTGCGTAGTGCGTTCGCAGGCTGTGCTCCCTTCTTCTTATTTGACAGCAACCGCAGCCGAGTGGGGAAGGGTCTTTTGACGGACGCGATAACGAAGATTACCGAGAATCGGAAGGCAGCGCGATACGACACCCCGAAAAGCGCGGAGGAAATGCGGAAGGCCCTGACCACAGTGGCACTCGCCGGCGCGCCCTATTTGCTCTTCGACAACATTAAACACAAGTTCGGCGGCGGCGCACTCGAAAACTTGCTGACAACCGGTCGCTGGACGGACAGACTGCTTGGACTGAACAAGCAAGTTGACTTGCCGGTCACAGTTGTGTGTATGGGGACCGGCAACAATTGCAGCCTTACCGGCGATATGGTTGGCAGAACATGCCATATCCGACTGAAAACGGACCTGGAGCAACCGGGGTTACGCACCGGATTCAAGTATCCCAAGCTGCTTGACCACATCGAGAAGAATCGGCCAGCACTCGTAATCGCTGCGTTGTCGATCCCTGCGAGTTACCTGGCGGCCGGCAGCCCGGACCAGAAGCTGTCGGCCTTTGGCGGATTCGAGGGCTGGTCCGATCTGGTTCGCAGTTCGCTTGCCTGGGCGGGGTTGCCCGATCCCGACACCCGCCAGAAGCTTGCCGAACATGCGGACGACGAGAGAGACCAGTTGCGCGCGCTGATGGAAGGATGGTCCGAATTAGGCAGCCCAATGACAGTCGCGGGTGCGTGCGACGTTGTGGCGTCTGCCACCGACGACAAATACCCAATTCTCCGCGCGGTCATTAGTGAGTTGCCCCGCCATCTCAGCAAGCAACAGGGTCTCGGTAATCTCTTGAAGACCTATCGTGGTCGGGTTCTCGATGGCCGACAATTCGAGAAGACAGACCACAAAATTCCCAGGTGGTATTCGGTGGAGGTGACGTATGGTACTGCCTGATCGGATCAGATGGGCCTTCCGCCCCACCGACACACCGCACAACACAGCCACAGAACTCTTGCCGGCCAACCTTCTCGGCGCTCAGCACCATGCTCACCGATGATTCGCCGCCCAGTGGCCAGAGGAATGGCCTACGTCGGTTGTGGAAAGGGCTTCCAAGATTCTGACGACTAGACCGTGGAACTACATCAGCGTGTTCGTTCAACGCCGCCGTTTGCATTCCATGAAAAAAGTGCTGTCGGCCACCTCGCGGATGTTGTAGTCTCCCCAGACATTCAGGTTCATGCCGTAGAAAAGGTTGTGAATCCTGTTGAAGCCCTTGCGCACGGACGGCTCGGCTTCGCGCACGGAACCAGCGGCTACGGCATCGCGCCATTGTGCCAGGGTCCCGGTTATCACGGCTGCCAGCACCCTGGGGGCCAACGTATCGGCCGTGACAAACGACATCCCAGAACAGCATTCCAGGATGTCTCGCATGTCCCGTTCGTCGGCGACCACAAACACGCCAAACGAAACGTGTGGCAACAGATTCGGTTTCGGCGCAGGGCCCACACGAGCCTGTTGATCTCGAAGCGCAGCCAGGCAACTCAGGAACTTCTCTAGGTCGGACAGATTCCGCCCCGAAGCGTCGGCCGCGCTCGCCGGGGAATAGCCCAGGGCGCGCCCGCACGCAATGAGAAAGTTGTGGAAATCGACCGAGGGCGTCGTGACAAGTAGGACTTCTGGTGGTGGCATGGCAAAAACCGAGTGTGGCTGACCCGCCGGCAACTGTGTTCGTGTTGTTTCGGATAATCAACCATAGCCCGCATTTTGACGTTTGGCTTCGGATTGGGCGCATTGGTGCCGATTGTTGGGGCGCTATCAGAGGCATTAACGGCCCACGCAGAACGGCCGACGCTGGACTACTCCAGTACGAGACCATCTGTCGGCCCGTGGCCGTTTCCGGGCTGCGGAACGCCAAAACCTGCGAGACGCAGTGCTCCGCAGTTGCAGCGTGTCTGGCCACGGGATGCTTGTCGGCGGACCTGCCCGACGCTCGGCACCACATTGCCGACGATCGGCCACATGAGAGCCAGCGGAAGCGCCTATAGCAGCCGTGGAAACGGCTACTGGTGTCGAGCAGATTGGCGGAGCGTCTGGCTTGTCCGGGGTCGCACGTTCCAGGCTGGGCTAGGTTGCTCGGGGTTGTGTGGCTGCCTCTTGCGCCCCCCCCGCTCGCCGGCAGTCCCGCAGACGAATGAGCCGGCGTCGGTCCCACTTCCCCCTCCAATTGGCCGCGCGCGACCTGCGGGCTGCTCGTGGCCATGTAACTAACCTTACTGCCCCCCCGCCGATCCTAACGCCCGCCGCTCATAAGCGACCGGAACATCACCGCCTGACCCGCGCGGATCGCTGGTCCTGGCTGCCGCATCGCCTGTCTGTCGCGGTGATCCACACCCCGCGAGGACTCTCACCTGCAATGACCCGCAATGATCCACACCCGCATCATGCCGTTGCGGCCTGGATAACGCCGTCTGGCGGTCCCTGGAAGGCTCTGAAAAGGAACTGGCGCGATCACATTGAAGTTATCACGAAGCGGCGGGCGAAGATACGCCTCAACAGCGTATCCAAAGAGCACCTGGACCCCTTCGAGGCACTGACATCCGCCCGCCGGATCATCCCCCTGGACGCGAAACACAAGGCCACCATCCAGTCCCTCCAGGAGTCGGGATTCTCCACCCTCTGGGTGGCCGACCACCACCTGTTGCAGACCCACACCTGTGCCCTGGCGAGCCTGATCGACGACCCAAAGACCCGCAATGAACTGGGCATCATTGGCTACTTCAAGACCACCAGCCAGGGCAAGGACAAGGGGACACCCAACTGCTTTCTCTTCCCCCTGAATCACGGCGGGTGGCGGGTCTACCGCTTCTCCCCCGGCATTGCCGAAGCCGAGACCTGGACTCAGGACGGTAACGGGTGGACGGTCTGCTACTTCAACCGGCTCCCTGACTTCGATACCGCCTGCAAGGCCCACGGCGGGCTGAAAGACCCGGACAGCAGGGCCGAGTACGTGTTTGCTACCGCCCAGAAGGCCGTTGCGGCAGCGGGAGCATTGGGCCAGAAGATTGAGGTGGGTGACTCTCTAAAGACGCATCTGGAAAGCCGCGAGGCATCCCTGAAGGTCTCAAAGGATGGGAAGCTGGCCGTCTACATCAAGCGGGACAAGAAAGAAGACCCGGAACGGATAGACGGCTGGCTCCAAAAGAAGGACCGCTGGGCACGCGAGTACGAGAAGCATATCGACACCGACCCCGGCGATGAACTCGGCTTCAACGACTTCGATAACGCACTGCGATCACTGGTCACTGCGGGTAACGACTTCGCAGGCTGGGTCGCGCGGCTGGATGGCGGGGCAAGTAGTGGGGCAGGCAGTGGGGCGGGCAGCGAAGCAGGCAGCGAAGCAGGCAGTGGGGCAAGTAGTAGAGCGAGTAGCGAAGCAGGCAGCGGAACGAATAATGAATGGGTACACCAGCCCGGCGGCAACGTGAAGATGCTTCTTCAACACATTGGCATGGGGAAGCCCGAGGCGGAAGCCATCATGGGCGGGGCCATCAAGCGGTCCTGGAAGATGGTCAATCTGCCCTTCCAGGATGAGTACCCGGGCGGCCGGCAGTGGAACCTCGACGCCGCTCAGTTCCGCTACCAGCCTGTCCGGCTGGAGAATGAACTGGCAGACGACGAGGCTCCTCACCACCCCCACTGGGACCTGATTTTCCAGCACATCGGCTCCGACTTGAATGCTGCGATCAAAGAGTCTACCCAGATGCAGCGGCTCAACATCCGCAACGGAGCCCAATACCTCGTGAACTGGATCGCCTGCCTGTTGCGCGACCCCTTCGAGCCGTTGCCTTATCTCTTCCTCTACGGCAGCGAGAACTGCGGGAAGTCGATCTTCCACGAGGCCGTCGCCCTGCTGGTCACGAAGGGCGTCATCAAGGCCGACCGCTGCCTGACAAGCGTCAACGACTTCAACGGCGAATTGGCCAACGCCATCCTCTGCGTGGTCGAGGAAAAGAACGTCGCCGCCTCGGCGACCGCACACGCCCGCATCAAGGAATGGGTGACGTGCCTCAGCCTCTCCATCCGCAAGATGCGCACGGACAGCTACGAGCAGCCCAACACGACCCACTGGGTTCAGTGCGCCAACCGCCAGGACCACTGCCCGGTATTCCCAGGCGACTCAACCGCTCTCGGCCGCCGCGTCAGTTTTTCTGGTGCGGTGGCTGCTCTTTGGTCTGCTCTGGAAACAACCAAGCCCTCACGTAGTCGGCTACGGCCCGTAGTCGTGCATCCTCTACCGGCTCCTCGTTGTAGACCGCGCCCATGTCGTTGGCCGCTTCGGCATGGCCCATGATCGCCCGCACGGCGTCCTTGTCTCGACTCTTCTCGCCGATCGTCTGGAAGGTGTGGCGCAGAGCATAGAAACCTACACCCTTGCGATGAATCCCCAGGGCCTTCACTACCTTTGCCGTTTCTTTGGAAATCGGGTTGTCGGTGTACGACTTGGGCTCCCAGGGCGTACCATACTTGGTGATGAAGACCCGATCCGTGTGGGCTTCGTCTTTCGGTGTCGGCCGCTTTTCCAGGGCCGCCCGTAGCGCCGCCACTGTCTCCGGCCAGAGCGGGCACCGTCGCTGAATGCCGGTCTTCGGTCGTCCGAAGTCGAGCCAGCCGCCAGCCAGGTCGAGTGCCTTCATGGGCAGCTTGGCGCAATCGTTGTTCCCCCAGCCCGCATTGATCCCCAACAGGACCATCGCTCGCAGTTGAACGGGCGCGGCGTCGATGATCCTCCGCAGTTCATCCGCTTGGTACATGCGAGGGGCTTTCTCGCGGCGCGCTCGCCTCAGCACGGCGCGGCTGGGCTTGGCGAAACTCTCACCGTACCTCAAGGGCATGTCGATTAGGCCCTGCTTGAAAGCGTGGTTGAACAAGACCCGTGTCCGGCCAATATCGTTGTGGAGCGATACCGGCCCGTGGGTCTTGGCGAAGTCACTCCGCAGCTTCTCGAAGTCGGCCGGGCGGAGATTGGCCACCAGCCGACCCGGGCCAAACACTCGCAGCACGCGCTCGCAAATGGCGTGGTAGTCATTCCAGGTCCGTTGTTCCAGTTCCCCGCTGTCTACCAGCCGTTGCTTGCTGGTCAGAAACAGGTTGGCAAGCCGCCCGATAGTCAGGCCGTCGCCATTCTCCGGCTCCCTGCCGGCCAGCAAATCATCCTTCTCTTTCAGCCACCTTTTCAGCGCGGCATCGGGATCGGACCACGGTCCGAAGTAGTGGACCTTGTTGCGAACGCGCTTGGCCCACTGGCCAGAGGCGTGGGCGTAGAGGGGGTAGTCAGGATGTGGTTTCGCAGGCCGGCTTCCCTTGGCTGTTTTCTTTGGCGATGCTATGCTTCTAGGAGTCGATCCTCGCCCGCGATAGCGGGCGAGGGCTGCTTCTGGATCGGCCCACGGGCCAAAGTAGATTAGCTTGCCCTTGATCTTCTTGGCCCATTGGCCGGAGGCGTGAGGGAACAATGGAAAGTCGGGTGTTGGCTTTGACGGTTTGCTCATGGAGGTGTAGTCCGGGTGTAGAAACGGGTGTAGTGGCGTAGAATCAGGCGTACTCCGATCTACACCACTTCTCAAGCATACCATGAAGCAAACGGAAGTCAAGGCAAATAAACGACTTACAACGATGGCGGCGTAGCTCAGTTGGTTAGAGCAGCGGAATCATAATCCGCGTGTCCGGGGTTCGAGTCCCTGCGCCGCTACTTTCGCCGCGTCTGGCCGGATGTGGTATATTCTGCGCAACTGTTGCCACACCAAAGACTTCCGGAAACAGCTCAACGTGGCTCGGCAGACCGGTTCCATTGCCACCGGCAGCCTCGTTTCGCCACGCCTGGCCGTTTTGGCTGGCGGGTCCGTAGCGGGAACAACGCCCGTCGTTCGTGGCGTCGATCCGAGTCTTCGTTGAATTTCTTCAGGATGCAAAGTTCGTCAGTACGCGCCCGCTTTGCATCGAATAGCCATTTCGAGAACGCCTTCACGGAAGCCAGATAGGAATTGCACGTCCTTGGCGAGATACCCTGCTTCCCATTCTCTCTCGCCTTTCGGATGGACCGTTCTCGTAGTTGGCCGAGGGCCCGCATGACCGCATCGGGTGTCAGGTCTCCGACCTGCCGACCGTTGTGAGCTGTCTCCGCCGGAAGGCTTGTTCTCGAGCGGCGAGGCGGTTGGAAACGGGACGGACTGATTCGGCGAATCACACAACCCCACCGCGACCGGGTGGGCGATCGGGGCGAGCTGTCGCCGAGCGGAAAATGATGAGAAACCGAAACGGATTGACCAAAGGAAACAACGACACCAGCCCGGCCAAGTGCTCTAATTGAGGTGTGTGACCGCGAGCGAGATCCGGCGACCCGCTGCCAGAGAGCAAAGAACCACGACCTGCCCCCCCACTTGGCGTAGCTTTGCTTTGCGACAAAGGACGTCGGGTAAGAATCAGGGAACGGAAAACCTGCTGGCCGTGTTTCGGGCGCTCGACGATGCTCGCGGGATATGAATCGACAACCGGGGAACCAGAATGAGCGGCGCAAAGACTCCCAAGGTTCGGCCGGGGTTTGGTTATGCTCACTTCACACGTCTTCACCCCAACCCCTCAGACATTCCGTGAGAACAATTCCAATAACTCTACTGGCATTCCACGTGGTTGCGGTATCGGCTTGGGCAGCAACAGAAACGATCAACGTGGCCGACTTCGGCGTGCAGCCGAACAGCTACAACAACAACCCGAAAACGTGCGCCATTCTCATGGAGGACTTCCAGGGCCTGACCATCGACGGCTCGGGGAGCGAGTTCGTCTTCCACGGCCGGATGCAACCGCTGACCGTAGAACGCTGCGAGCGAGCGACGATTCGCAACCTGACGATCGATGGGGACATCCCATTGACGGCCCGGGGCGGAGTTAGCCTCCTCGACGAGCGTTGGGATAGCGGCGGCAACATTCTCTCCGCCGAAAGCGCCGTGATCGTCGGCGATCCGTACGTGATGACCATCCATCTCCCGGAAGGTTTCCGGCTCGAAAGCGCCGAAGTCGACGGCGAGAAGGTGGAATTTGCGAATCAGAAGGAGATCGCCACCGCTCGCATCGTTCCGTCGGCGACCAAGACCGTGAACTGGAAGATCGATTTCGCGAAGTAGGACAAGCCGATTACCGTAGAGCGAACAGAAAAGTGAAAGGAATGCAGCCATGCGAAGAGCTTTGTTGTTGATCGTGATGATTACGTTGTTCCCCGGTAAGGTGACAACCGCCCAAACCGTCCTCACCTACGGCGATCTCGCCGCCAGGCTCTACGATCTGGAGCGGCTGGCGACGCCGCCGCTTCCGGGGGAGCGGTCGGGCAACTTCTCCAGTTGGGACCGAGGGGCCAAGTACAATGCCCAGACGGAACAGTACGAGGGGTGGCACGCCAACGCCGACGGCGGCGGGTTCATCCGCCCTGAAGGGACCGGCATCGTCGCCGCGGAAATCGAAGGGCCGGGCGTGATCTGGCGGGTTTGGTCCGCGCTGGCGAACGAGGGCCACGTCAAACTCTTCATCGATGGCCACGAGACGCCTGCGCTGGACATTCCCTTCGGCGAGTTCTTCAACAACCAGAACGGCCCGTTCGCCTATCCGGAACTCGTGCTGACGTTGTCGCGCGGGCGGAACAACTTCGTGCCCATCGCGTTCCAGAGTTCGTGCAAGATCGTGCTCGAGAAGAACTGGGGGGCGTATTATCAGATTACCTACACGCAACTGCCCGAAGGCACGACCGTCCCCAGTTTTCGCGGCGAGTTCAATGAAGACGAACAGGCGGCTCTTCGGAAGGCCAACGACGTGTTCGCCGCGCGAGGCACCGATCCCAAGCCGCCGGCCGCCGATCGGCAGACCGTCACCGAAACCGTCACGATCGAACCGGGCGAGAGTCTGGATGTCTGCCGCTTGACGGGCCGACGGGCGATCACGCAGATCCATGTCGTGCCGGACGCGGACGACGACGACCCGATCCGCACGCTGCGCGAGTTGACGCTTTCCGTCACCTGGGACGACGATCGGCAGCCCGCCGTCTGGACGCCGCTGGGCGACTTCTTCGGCACGGCGCCGGGAATCAACCGTTTCAAGTCGATCCCGACCGGCATGACCGAGCACGGTTTCTATGCGTACTGGTACATGCCGTTCTCGAAGTCGGCCTGTATGACCATCGCCAACGACGGCGCGAAACCGCGAACGTTGGGCGTCAAGGTCGTGCATCAGCCCGTGGCCACCGACGAGCTGCTGCTGCATTTCCACGCCAAGTGGCACCGCGACGCGTACGTCGGCGTGGACGAGCAGTCGTTCACCCACGGCGACCGCTGGCCCGACTGGCCGCTGCTGGTGACCGAAGGCCGTGGCCGGTTCGTCGGCGTGAACCTGCACGTCTGGAACCCCAATCCGTTCGGCCGCGTCACCAAGGTGCTCGATATCGATGCGAAACAGTTCTCGCCGCGCATCTTAGGCACGATGCAGACGGCGGCCAAGAGCTGGTGGTGGGGCGAAGGGGACGAGAAGTTCCTCGTGGACGGCGAAAAGATGCCATCGACGTTCGGCACCGGCAGCGAAGATTACTTCGGCTACGCCTGGGCGGCGCATAATCCCGTCGAGTTCGAGAGCGCCCTGCAGAACCAGCCGCTCAACAAGAACGACAGCCTGGGGCACGTCTCGAACAACCGTTTCCAGTTGGCCGACAACGTGCCGTTCCAGACCCGTTTCGAAGCGGTGATCGAGAAGTATCATCCGAATAACTGGCCGCTGCTCTACGCCTGCACGGCCTACTGGTACCAGGCGGCGGGCGAAGCGGATTGGTACCGGCCGGTTCCCGTGGCGCAGCGCGTCGATTACTACGTTGAGCCGACCCGCGAGGCCCCGGTGCCCGCCGACGGGATCTACGAAGGCGAGCGGCACTTGTTGTTCGACCCGCCGGCCCGCGCACAGGGGATGGCGCCTTTCGGCGGCGGTTGGAGCGGCGGGCAACAACTGCTGTGGCACGGCAGTATCGGCGATGAGGCGTCGGTCACGTTCGAGGTTGGGCAGCAGTACGAAGGTCCGATGACGGCCCGGTTCACGCTGGCCCCCGACTACGGTGCCTTCGACGTGTTGCTGGACGGAAAGGTCTTGAAGAAGGGCATCGACCTGTACGACCCGAAAGTTGTCCTTGGTCCGAAGCAGGAACTCGGGACGGTCGAACTTTCGCCGGGCACGCACAAGCTGACGTTCCGTCTGACCGGCGGCAACGAGCAGGCCAGACGCTTCCAAGACAAGTTCTTCATGCTGGGGCTCGACTACGTGGCACTGTTGCCCGCTCAGTAGAGTTGAGGCACCCGCGGAAAAGAAAGGAAGAAACGTCATGAGACGTAGTTTGGGTTTGGCGGCGGTTGTGGCCGTGCTTGCGGTCGGTCGGTTCTCCTCGGCGGCGGACGACGCGCTCCCGGATGGGCACCTGATCACCATCCCGACGGTCGACGCCTCCGGAGCCGCGTCGCCCAAAGATGCAGAACGCCGCGAGATCGAGAACGTCCTCCTGTATCAACGCAAGACGGGTGGTTGGCCCAAGAACTATGACCGCAAGCAAGAGTTGACCGAAACACAGCGCATCGATGTCTTGAACGACAAGTCGAAAAACGACTCGATGATCGACAACGGGGCGACTCATACCGAAATTCGCCTGGTTGCCGATGCGTTTCGAAAGACCGGTGACGAGCGATTCAAGCAAGCGGCGCTGCGGGGGATTCGATACCTGCTGGAGGGACAATACGACAACGGGGGTTGGCCTCAACAGTTTCCCGTTCCCAGCGGCTACGCGCGGTACATCACCTTCAACGACAATGCGATGGTCGGCGTGTTGAGTCTGCTCGGAGACGTCGCTCGAGGCAACCAGGCGTTTTCATTCCTACCCGACGACGTTCGCCAACAATGCCGGCAGGCCGTGGAACGCGGCATCCGGTGCATCTTGAAATGCCAGATCCGCGTCGATGGCAAACCCACGGTCTGGTGCGCCCAACACGATCACGTGACGTTCGAGCCGCAAAAAGCGCGCTCCTATGAACTACCGTCGCTCAGCGGTTCGGAGTCCGTCGGCATCGTGCGATTTCTGATGCAGATCGAAGACCCGAGCGACGAGGTGATCCGCGCGATCGAGGGTGCCGTGGCCTGGTTCGAACGATCGAAACTGGAAGGGATCAAAGTGGTTCGCGTGGAAGATGCCGCGCAGCCGAACGGCTACGACCAGGTCGTCGTCGAGGATCCGACGGCCCCTCCCATGTGGGCACGCTTCTACGACGTCAATACGAACCGGCCGATCTTCTGTAGTCGAGACGGTATTCCAAGAAGGACTCTCGCCGAGATTTCCTACGAACGCCGAAACGGCTACTCATGGCTCGGGTATTACGCGCAAGGGCTGCTGGAACGGGACTTGCCGTCCTGGAAACATCGTCTCGGAATTCCGGGGAATTCCGGGGACATGTCCTGAATCTGGCTGTTTGAGTAATTTGGCCGGTCGGCCCGGCTTTCCGGGGCGGAGCAGGCGACCGGCGGCTTGCTCCATGCGTTCGACAAACGGGGCGCCGCCGAGCGGGCAGCCGGTGCGGCCATGGTCGCGCAAGGCTTTGCGTTTCGTCTTCGTGGATCGCGCTGTCGAGAAAACCACGCCCGTCAACGGTTCGAGGTCGTGCGTCGCTGGATCATCCTCTCGATTTCACCCTTTCGCGTTTTCGTGATCCTCTTCCCGTTGTCTCGCGGGGGGCAACACCGCCGAAAGTCAAGGTTTGCCAAACAGCCAAATTGGGTGTTGTGTGCCCGGAATTCGACACATCCCCATAATTGGCGACCCTCGCGGCATTCTTGACTCGACGCAAGTCCTTTTCTGGCCACCACTTGCCGCATGGATCTTCATGTGAATTCCCGGGAAATCCCAGATTTCGGGGAACGCCCGCATTGGGATGTTTCTCGGCTCTTTTGATGAATTCCTTGGAATTGGGGGAACCTCTGCACGGCGACAAAGCGTCAATTAGAATGGATAGGTAGGCGATAGGCTCTGCGTTCGACTCACGGACGATCTGTCACCCCCCAGGCCCGAAAGAGGCAGCGACGGCACCAACCCGAGGCCGACTACGACCAGCACGGCGGTCGGCCGGGCGTGCATTCTTCCGTTTGGCCCATTGACTGCGGGTTATTCCACTCGGGTTCTCCCGTGGGATACCGCGCCCTTCCTGTGTCGATTGGCCGGACTCCCCAGCATGATTGGAGTTGGAGACAACGCAATGTACGTGACACGACTGGTTTTGGCTCTACTGGTTTCGGTGTTCTTTGCCCGGCAGATGGAAGCGGCCGGCGTGAATTTGATGGTCAACGGCAGCTTCGAGACCCAGGAAAACATGCTGGGTGGCGAGCCGGAGACTTACGGCGACTGGGAAGGCGACTGGACCGAGATCGTCGGTGCCCAGAACGGCATCACGCCGGCCGACGGCTCGCAGATGCTTCGGTTCATCTACACGCTCCAGTGGGGTCCCAATGGGGTCAGCGGCGGATCAAACCTATGGCAAATCATCGACGTCGGCGCCTATGCACAACAGATCGCGCAAGGGTATGCCACGGCACAGGCCTCCGTGAAGTTCAACCGGATCTTCTTCGACGCGGAGACGGACACGCAGTTCGACGTGCGGTTGGGTGCGTACGCGGGCCTGCCCGGCACTTTCCCGGCACAGAACGAAAACACCGAGTTGGTCCAGCAATTCTCATCGGTTTTCACGGACGCCGATCTGGCGACCTGGCAGTTGGTTACCGTGGAGCTGCCCTTGCCGCGGAATACCGATTTCATCGCGATTGCGTTGGTTGCCGCGGAAAACGTCCAGAACGACGGGTCCGATCCCGAATTCGACGGCCACTATTGCGACGACGTGAAGGTCACCATTACCGTCGTCCCGGAGCCGTCCCCATGGGTGCTGTTGGGCATGGCCGCCGCCGCTCTTCTGGCGTACGCTGTTCGCCGGAGTAATCTTCACCCCGGCAGTTGACGGTTTTTGCCTCGGTCCATAAAATGTCCGTTTCGCCGGCGGTGCCTGGTGGGGTGAAACACGGGGCAAGGCTCTTAGGCGGCGACTCCCGCAAGTATCTTCTGACTTGCACGCTTTTCGGCTGAAAACCCTTACGTCAGCGAGACTTACAGCACAGGGCCTTCGGTCGATCCAGCGAAGATACCGGGCGGAAAGAGATCTCACAGCACAGGCCGGTGAACCGATGCAGCGAATCAAGATCAAACGTGGCCTGAATCTGCCGATCACAGGCGCTCCGAAGCAGCAAATCGGCGACGCCGGGCGAGTCGGCACCGTGGCGGTCCTCGGGCCGGACTACGTCGGGATGAAGCCGACCATGGCAGTTGGGGTGGGCGACCGGGTCAAACTGGGCCAGGTGCTCTTCTCCGACAAGAGGGCGCCGGGGGTGGTGTTCACCTCGCCCGGCTGCGGCAAGGTGATTGCCGTCAATCGGGGGGCCAAACGGGCCTTGCAGTCGGTGGTCGTCGAGTTGGCCGGCGATGAGGCGGAACAGTTCGCCAAGTACGACGAGGCCGCCTTCGAGGACTTGGACGCCGAGAAGGTCAAGGAAAACCTGGTCCGGTCGGGCCTTTGGACGGCCATCCGCACCCGGCCGTTCAGCAAGGTGCCCCCGCCGGAGTCGACGCCCCACTCGATCTTCGTCACCGCCATGGACACCAACCCCCTGGCGGCCGACCCGAGCGTGGTCATCGCCGAGCGGCCGGAGGACTTCGTCCGCGGCTTGAAGGTCCTTTCGCGGTTGACGCCCGAGAAGGTTTTCGTGTGCAAGGCACCCGACGCCGCAGTTCCCGGCGGCGAGTTGAGCTACGTGGTGACCACCGAGTTTGCCGGGCCGCATCCGGCGGGTTTGGCCGGCACGCACATCCACTTCCTCGACCCGGTCGGCAAGGAAAAGACGGTCTGGTATCTGAACTACCAGGACGTGATGGCCATCGGCAGTCTGCTGGTCAGCGGCCGGCTGAATCCCGAGCGGGTCCTTTCGCTGGCCGGCCCGGCGGTCAAGAATCCCCGGCTGATCCGCACCCGGCTGGGCGCCAGCACCGACGACCTGGTTCAAGGCGAGCTGGTCGAGGGCGAGAATCGCGTGGTTTCCGGTCCGGTGATCGCCGGTCACCAGGCGGCCGGCCCGCTGGCCTTCCTGGGACGCTACCACTTGCAGGTTTCCGCCTTGGCCGAGGGGCGCCAGCGGGAGTTCTTCGGCTGGCTGGGTCCGGGGTTCAAGAGGTTTTCGGTGACCAACACCATGGCGTCGTGTCTCTCGCCCGAGGCCAAGTACCCCATGAACACGGCCGCTTTCGGGCGTCGCCGGGCGATCGTGCCCATCGGCGCGTATGAAAAGGTCATGCCGCTGGACATCCTGCCGACGTTCCTGTTTCGGGCGCTGGAGACCAACGACGTCGAGCAGGCCGAGGCGCTGGGCTGCCTGGAGTTGGACGAGGACGACGTCGCGCTGTGCACGTTCGTTTGTCCCGGCAAGATCGATTTCGGCCCCATGCTGCGGCGCAATCTGACGACCATCGAAAAGGAAGGTTGATGAAACCACTACGACGCTTCTTCGATTGGATCGCGCCTTACTTCGAGAAGGGCGGCAAGTGCGAGAAGTTCTATCCCGTCTACGAGGTGATCGACTCCTTCTTCTACACGCCCGCGGAAGTCACCAAAGGCACGTGCCACGTGCGTGACGCGGTGGACCTCAAACGGGTGATGTCGGCCGTGTTGGTGGCGCTGATCCCCTGCACGCTGATGGCCATGTACAACACGGGCATGCAAGCCAACTCGGCGATGCAGGCAATGGTGAACCAGGATAAGATGGCCTATGCGTGGCAGGTGGACGCCGATTCGGCCCTGCAGCAGCAAGTGACCGACGGGAAGATCAAGATCGCCAGGGCCTACGGCTGGCGCGCCGAGGTGATGACGGCGCTGGAACTGAAGTACGATCCGAACAACGTGCTGGACTGCTTCGTCCACGGGGCGCTTTACTTCCTCCCCATTTACATCGTCTGCATGATCACGGGCATCCTCTGGGAGATGGTCTTCTGCGTGGTTCGCGGCCACGAGTTGAGCGAAGGGTTCTTCGTCACCGGGCTGTTGATCCCGCTGGTCATGCCGGCGACCATTCCGCTCTGGCAGGTGGTGGCGGCCACGAGTTTTGCCGTGGTGATCGGCAAGGAAGTCTTCGGCGGCACGGGGCGGAACTTCCTGAACATCGCCCTGGTCGCCCGGGCGTATCTTTTCTTCGCCCATGCCGCCGATATTTCCGGCGACAAGGTCTGGACGGCGGTGGATGGATATACGGGCGCCACGCCGCTGGGCCAGGCGATGACCGCTCAGGTCGGCAAGTCGGTCGAGACGATCACGGCCGCCCCCGGCGCGGCAAGCTGGTGGGACTCCTTCCTGGGAACCATTCCCGGCTCGATGGGCGAGACTTCCACGTTGGCCTGCCTGATCGGGGCGGCGATCCTGGTGATTGCGGGCGTCGCTTCCTGGCGGATCATGGCGAGCATGCTCGTGGGGGCCTTGGCCGTGGCCGCGTTGTTCATGGCCGTCGGCAGCGACGCCAACCCGATGTACGAGTTGCCGCCGCACTGGCACCTGGTGCTGGGCGGGTTCGCCTTCGGCATGGTCTTCATGGCCACCGATCCGGTCACGGCCACGGTGACCCGGCCGGGACAGTTCATCTACGGCGCGTTGATCGGCGGGCTGATCATCGTCGTGCGGGTGCTCAATCCGGGCTTCCCCGAGGGAACGATGCTGGCGATTCTGTTGGGAAACGTGTTTGCCCCGCTGATCGACTACTACGTGGTCCGAGCGAACATCAGAAGAAGGGCCTCAGGTTATGCGTAAAGATTCGACGGCAAGGACCTTGATCGTGGCCGCGTGCATGTGCGTGGTCTGCTCGGTGATCGTGTGCACCGCCTCCGTCTTCCTCAAGCCGATCCAGGACGTGCAGCGGGAAGCCGACAAGAAGAGAAACGTGCTGATGGCCGCGGGAGTGGACCAATGGCAAGGCAAGCAGCTCGGCCAACTGTCGCCCGACGAGGTCATCAAGGCCTTCGACGACGAGATCGAGAGTCGGTGGCTTCACGTCGAGACAGGCGAGTTCGTCGACGAGAAAGACGTCCCGCCGGAGTGCCTCGATGAGGTCAAGGCGGCGAAGAGCCCGGACGAGAAGCTGAGCACGAAGCTCGCGGAGGACTCCGCCAGAATCGGGCGTCGGGCCCACTACCGGCAGGTCTACCTGAAGAAGACGGACGGACGGATCGAGAGGCTCATCTTGCCCATTCACGGCAAGGGGCTCTGGTCGACGTTGTACGGCTTCATCGCCCTGGACGGCGACATGACCGGCACGATCACGATCAAGAGCCTGGCGTTCTATCAACACGGCGAGACCCCGGGGCTGGGCGGAGAGGTCGACAACCCGAGGTGGAAGGTCCTCTGGGTCGACAAAAAGGCGTTCGACGAGAGCGCCCGGGGGACCGACAAGGAGTGGGTCCCGGTGATCGAAGTCATCAAGGGAGCCGTCGCGCAGGACGACCCGCGCCGAGATTACAAAGTCAACGGCCTTTCCGGAGCCACGCTGACGGCCAACGGCGTCCGCGATCTGGTGAAGTTTTGGCTCGGCCAGGAAGGCTACGGCCCGCTGCTCAGAGAGCTGAAGCGAGGAGGCGACCATGGGTAAAGCACGAGACGCGCTGTTGAAACCGATCTTCGACAACAACCCCATCGCGCTGCAGGTGCTGGGGATCTGTTCCGCGCTGGCGGTCACCACCAAGCTGGAAACCACCTTCACCATGTGCCTGGCGGTGACCTTCGTCACCACCTTCTCCAACTTTTCGGTGAGCCTGATCCGCAACTTCATCCCATCGAGCATCCGCATGATCGTCCAGATGACGATCATCGCCTCGCTGGTGATTATCGTGGACGAATTCCTCAAGGCCTTCGCCTACGACACCAGCAAGAGTCTCTCCGTGTTCGTCGGCTTGATCATCACCAACTGCATCATCATGGGCCGGGCCGAAGCCTTCGCCATGACCAACTCCCCGGGCATCAGTGCGCTGGACGGGTTCGGCAACGGGCTGGGCTACAGCGTGATCCTGCTGTTCGTGGGCACCATGCGGGAACTGTTCGGCTCGGGGAAACTCTTCGGGCAGGAAATCTTCAGGCTGACCACCGACGGCGGCTGGTATCCGGCCAACGGGCTGATGTTGCTCTCCCCCAGCGCGTTCATCCTGATCGGGTTGTTCATCTGGGGCTTGAGAACCTGGAAGAAGGAACAGGTCGAGGAGGAAAGATAAATGTCCGAGTTGTTCGTCCAATCGATTTTCTCCCAGAACCTGGCGCTGTCGCTCTTCCTCGGCATGTGCACCTACCTTGCCGTCTCGAAGAGGGTGGAAACCGCCACCGGGCTGGGAATCGCCGTCATCGTCGTCCAGGGCATCACCGTGCCGGTCAACAACCTGCTCTACCATTACGTCCTCAAAGAGGGCGCCTTGGCCAGCCAGGGCATTCCCAGCCTGGAGTTCCTCAAGCTGATCAGCTTCATCGGCGTGATCGCCGCCATGGTGCAGATCCTGGAAATGACGCTCGATAAGTTCTTTCCCGCCCTGTACAACGCGCTGGGCATCTTCCTGCCGCTGATTACGGTCAACTGCGCCATCCTCGGCGGCTCGCTGTTGATGGTCGAGCGGGATTATACCTTCGTCGAAAGCGTCGGGTTCGGACTCTTCTCGGGCATCGGCTGGGCGCTGGCGATCGTGGCGTTGGCGGGTATCCGCGAGCGAATGAAATACAGCGACGTGCCCGACGGGCTGCGCGGACTGGGGATCACCTTCATCACCGTCGGGCTGATCGCAATGGCCTTCATGTGTTTCTCGGGGATTTAGCTTACTAGAGGGACGCCGTGGGAGATCAAGCTTTACAGATCGGTATGGGTGTTATCGCGTTCACCGCGATCGTGTTGGCGCTGGTGATCGTGATTCTCTTGGCTCGGCTGATTCTCGTGCCCCGGGGGAACGTGAGAATCCTCATCAACGGCGACCCGGACAAGGCCGCCTCGGTCGCCACCGGCGGCAAGCTGCTGGGCACGTTGGCCGGCGAGAAGATCTTCGTCCCCTCGGCGTGTGGTGGACAGGGCACCTGCGGCCAGTGCAAGCTCACCGTGATCAAGGGCGGCGGCGACATCCTGCCCACCGAACGCGATTTCATGACCCGGCGCGAGGTCCGCGACGGCACCCGGCTGAGCTGCCAGGTGCCGGTCAAGCAGGACATGGAGATCGAGGTTCCCGCCGAGATCTTCGAGGTCAAGAAGTGGGAGTGTACGGTCCGCTCCAACCGCAACGTGGCCACGTTCATCAAGGAGCTGGTGCTGGAGCTTCCGCCGGGCGAGGACGTCAACTTCCGCGCCGGCGGCTACATCCAGATCGAGTGCCCCCCGCACACGATCGACTACCGGGACTTCGACATCGAGGAGAAGTACCACGGCGACTGGGACAAGTACGACGTGTGGCGATACAGGTCGAAGGTCGGCGAGCCGACGGTTCGGGCGTATTCGATGGCGAACTACCCGGCGGAGAAGGGCCTCATCATGCTCAACGTCCGCATCGCCACGCCGCCGCCCAACGCCCCCAACGTCCCGCCCGGGATCATGTCCACCTACATCTTCAACCTCAAGCCGGGCGACAAGGTCACCATCTCCGGCCCGTACGGCGAGTTCTTCGTCAACGAGACCGAAGCCGAGATGATCTACGTCGGCGGCGGGGCGGGCATGGCGCCGCTGCGTTCGCACGTCTTCGACCTCTTACGGACATTGAAGACCGGCCGAAAGATCTCCTATTGGTACGGCGCCCGGAGTCTCCGCGAGGTCTTCTACGAGGACGAATTCGAGCAATTGGAAAAGGACTGGCCGAACTTTTCCTGGCACCTGGCCCTCTCGGAGCCGCTGCCGGAGGACAAGTGGACCGGCTCGGTCGGCTTCATCCACCAGGTGCTCTACGACGAGTATCTCAAGAAGCATCCGGCCCCGGAGGACTGCGAGTACTACATGTGCGGCCCGCCGCTGATGACCAGCGCCGTCTCCAAGCTCCTGGACGATCTGGGCGTCGAGCCGGAAAACATCTACTTCGACGATTTCGGCGGGTAGCGATCCGGCGACATGCGGAAAGAGTGGAGAGTTTTCACAGGGTTCGGAGGTCTTGCCCGCCGCTGTCCTTGTGGTATCCTTGGTCATGCCAATCGGCACTGGGGTGCCGTGGCGGCGTAGCTCAGTTGGTTAGAGCAGCGGAATCATAATTGCAAATGGGTAATCTGGGCAAGATGGCGAAAATCGCGGCAAGTCCTTACTGTCTTGCCACTTATCGCCTGTCTGCCCATCGTCGGACCGGCTCTGAAAAGCCTCAAACTACACCACTGGCAGGCGTAGCTACGCTGGTGTAGCCTACACCCGCTTCCGCTGCTCAAAAGGTCTCCGTTGCTCAAGCTTCTGGCAGGCGTACTACGCTGGTGTAGTCCCGGATGCCAAGGCTTGGCAGGCGTAGCCACACGGGTGTACTCACGCCTCGGGAAAGTAGCGGGTAACGCCTTCGGGCACCCGACGCCGCCTGACCGGCTTGGCATCCGGCCTGCTGGTTCGCCGCTCAAGGAAGCCGTCCAGGTCCGCCCGCTTGATCCGGTAGCGGGGCCGCCCGGTCTGGCTGTTGGCGGTGTTCGCCGCTGGCAGTAGGCCAGAGCGAATCCAACCCAGCACCTTGTCGCGGTTGACCCGCAATAAACGGGCGGCCTCGGTGACGGTCAACGTGGCGGCCTCGGGCACCGTCTGTCGCGCCCAGTCCAGCAGTTTGCCGACGATCCCAAGGGCCTCTCGCGGCTGCACGGTCCCCACCTCTTCGCCGACCAGATGCCCGCCACCGAACCGACACGCCAGCCGCCGGGCTTCTTCGACGATTTGGGCGGCCTCCATTTCGACGAAGAAAGAGTCATCTGTTTCGGTGGGAAGCCCATCGGCCGGCAAGGCTTCCGGCAGGTCGGGATGGTGGTGGGGCGGCCCATGCTGGTAGATCGTCTCCAGCAAGTCGTATTGCCTTTCCAGCCACCGCAGGAAGTCGCGCAGGGTCTTGCAGCCTGTTTCCATAGTCCAAGTCTAGCTTACGGAACCGCAAGGAGCCCAAAGCCAAGAACGGCAATCACTTGCGGCCGTGGGCCAACGAAGGCGAGGCCGGCCTGATAACCTCAAGGGTCAAGAGCCGACTCTCGACCGCACTGGCTAATGAGTACGGGAATCTGTCGCGTGCCAGGGCGTCCTAGCTCTGGGCAAAGGACAATAGACTCTCCTTTGTGTTGCCCGCAATACCTCATTGCCCAGGCAGCGCAGTCATCTGCCGGAGTTCTCGCGGGTCAATCGCATCCTCCGGCTCACCAAGCGCCTTTCAGCCCGCTACCCATCGAGGGGGGGGCAGAAAGTCGCGTGGCGCGGCATGAGCGCGAGCGACGGCGGCCTGTACGACAATATGGGGCTCCAGCCAGTTGAGCGGCACGCCATCGTTCTGGTGCCTGACGGCGGGCAGCCGTTCGTCGCTGCCGTGCCCAGAGGAATGTTCGGCCGGGCAAAGGTATATCTTGCCATCAGCGGCAAGCAGGCCGGGGCACTTCGTAAACGCCTACTGATCCGGCAGTTCCAAAACAAGGTGAAGCAGGGCACCTATTGGGGTATCGGGAGTGCCGTTTGCAGGTATCGTCCTGATGCCCACCCCGGCTACGCGAAGGCGTTTGCGACCGGCACCATCGCCCCCATCCGCACCGACATGGACGCCTTTTCGGACGCCGAGATCGCCGTCCTGGTGAACCACGGCTACCTCTTAGCGGACATCGCCCTTGCAGTTCATGTGCCCCAACTCATTGCCCAGACTGCGGAGAAACGGGTTCCGTACCCGGAATGGTTGGACGAAGACCGGGCACGGGATGCTTTGAAGTGCAGCCAAGATACTTGGTGGTTGGGTCGGTCCTGACAACTGCATGTTTGAACAACGCGGACAGCAAGAAGAGGCCCTGTCAGCATCGGCGAGCGATTCGATCTTCACGGGTACGGGTAGCCACCAGCCGTCGATCGCCCTATGACCTGAGCAGACGATTCTAACCGACTGGGGCGACCTGTCGAATCGCCCTGTCGCCCCTTTGACGCGATTCGCAGAACGCCCCTTCAGCCCCCCCCTCGGGGGCGGAATGAGGGATGCTGGGCCGGAAAGAAACATAGCGCTCGGGTTTATTCGCTTTGAATTCCGGCAGTCCACCTTGGGGCGACCGACGACGAACCCGAGAAGCTGGGTTGTTGGTTGGTTGGCCTTCTGGGGCTGCTTGTGGCTTCCTCACTGATCTTGTGGTGACTGATCTTGTGGTGCAGTTGCACCAGGGGGGCTCACGACGTAGGATTGAGGTGACAACCTGAATTGACGCGCGTGCGTCAAGTTACTGCTTCCAGCAAAACCGCGAACCTGAGTCTTCAGACTCTTGAACCACAGAAGCAGTGCTTGGACCGCGCCCCTGATATGGGGGCGTCGGCTGAGCGCTGTTCTGTGGTGCCCCTTCGCGGGGGTTGCTGGAGCAGCCTCGGTTCGGCGCTCCTTTTTTTGTTTGGTCGCGGGTACTGAGCCTTGCAGCAAGCGATTGCTCGCTCGATTCGTTCCACCTACAACCCGTTTCGTACTTCGTGATTCTGAAGGAGTAAAACATGGATTCGGACTTGTCTTCTTTCGTCAGCATCTATATTGTCGTAGCGGGTATCACGGCCATCGTGTGGTGGCTATGGCCGTCTGATTTCTCGACGGCAAACGTATCGGTGAAAGACCCGTTGCAGCGTTTTCGAGAAGCCGAAATGATCTGCCCGCATTGCCAGGCTTGCGGGCGAGTCACTACCGAGAAAGTGGAAGTGAAAACCGGGATCGACGGGACAAAGGCGGCGATTGGCGTTCTTACCGGAGGGCTGTCGATACTCGCAACAGGTTTGTCTCTCCGCGAGACAAAGACGGAGGCCACTTGCTTTAATTGCGGCTCAACGTGGCGGTTCTGACTGTCGCAGGCCCCAAGACGCAGTGGGAAAGGCTAGACCAATCAACGACGCAGGCGTCTTGGGGGTCGAAGGAAAAACCTCTCGTCGCGCGCACGGAGCGCCTAGCGGAAGGACACTGCGAGTTGTGCAATCCAGTCAGACCGACAAGTCTGTACGCAACGGTTGTCCGGCAGCTCGCCAGCAGTGTCGGGCATCTGCTCCTCCTGGCTGCTGAGCCTTCGGGTCAACGGGACGCAGCCACAGCTTGGAGCCACTCGAAGGCGATTCCCTGTGGCCCGCTCCACCACCGCCCGAACTCCGCAGTAATGCTCCGGCGGCGACAGATGACTTGAGCGGTGGCAAGTTGATCGGTGGGAACCAGGAGCCACAATTGCCCTGGGCCGCGTGCGTATTGCGCCCACTGTGCGGCCTCGGTATCAGCGACGGATTCAGCGGTCTCGACCTCCACGAGATGCACCACCGTCATGGTGCCGCGCTGGTATAGCACTAGGTCGGGGTAGACCGTCTGCCCGTCGATGGTCACGGACACGTTGTGCTCCTGACCGGGGTTGCAGTGGGCGTCGTATTCGGTCCGGGCAGCGGCAACCGCCCGGATCACCCGGTCATGGATCGAGTGTGAGGATGCCATCCGATCCTTCATGCCGTCTTTACTTCTTTTGGCCGGATCAGGCCAGCTCGAACCAACGGGGCACCACACCCCGAACGAAACCACCGTGTTCTCCACATCGTATAATTCGCTATGCGAGAAGTCAATGGGCGCCCTGGTTGTATTTTCTGGAAACAGTGGTATGCTGAGGGCACGTCACGGCTTCCCATTTCCGCCGCCTCTGACGCGATGCTACCCAACCTGGGGCCGGTCGTGTAAGTTGTGGTGATGAAATGGTTTGCGAGCCAGGAAGTGTGGGAAACATAGGCAAAGAGCGCCGCCCCCTCGGCGCTAGGGATCAAAGTTCTTTCGTGCTGTCTGTCTGGTACGCGCGTTCAAGCAGAGGGTGATTCGATGCCGTCCGTGGGCGAACGAATAAGAAAACGGCGCAACGAACTCGGTTGGACCCAGGAGGTACTCGCCCAGAAGGCCGGGGTCAGCAAGAGTTTTCTTTCCGACCTGGAGAACGGGAAACGGAATGTCGGGGCGGATACGCTCTACGACATCGCCCGCGCCCTGAGCCTCAGCCTTGACTACTTGATGACCGGCGAGGAGGGCGAGACCGAGCCTCCCAGCGAAGTTCAGATTCCCGCCGCCCTCGCGTCGTTCGCCGCACGTGCCGGCATCTCGTTTCGGCAGGCGCTAACCCTGCTCGACATGCAGCAGCAGATCATTGCCCACCGCAGCAGTACGAAGAAGGAGAAGCTGGACAAGGTGGACTGGCAGAAGTTCTACGAGGCCGTCAAGGATTTCCTGCAATGAGCCGACTGGATCAGGAACATGATGTGGTTGCCCTGGCCAGGGAGCTTGGGCTGCGCGGACATCCGGCTGAAGCCATTGTTCGCTTCTGCGAAGAGAAGATCGGCTGCTGGGCCGCCGATGTCGGCGGCGTGGAAAACGTGGCGGTATTAGAGCAACTGGTGGCTGACCGTTTGCAGTTGGTCTTCGAGGAGGGGTGCTCGGACGACGATCTGGAACGAATCATCGCCAAGTACGTGGCCCAGGGCGAGTACGTCTTCGCCACGTTGCGTAACGAGCTTGGCCCAGCGACTTTCGGCCTCACGATCAAGCGTAAGCATTGTGCGCCGGAGTCGGGCGACAAGTATGTCGCCGTGATTGACAGCCGAGGGGAAAAGGCAAGCCGGCGGTTCTTCACTCGCTGGCACGAAATCGCTCACCTGCTGGTCCTCGAAAAGGAATTGGATGCACCTGTGCGCCGATCGGCGCACGACCCGATCGAACGGCTCATGGACGAGATCGCCGGCCGCATCGGCTTCTACGAGCCGCTCTTCGGCCCCGTCTTCGTCCGCGAGCACAGCAAGGCCCTCCTGGAGTTCAGGACCGTCGAGGCCGTCCGCAACGCCTACTGCGACAAGGCCAGCTTCCAGTCCACGCTGTTCGCGTGCCACCGCCGCATGAAGACGCCTGTGGTGTACGTCGAGGCGGAAGTGAAGTACAAGGCGGAAGAGGAACGGCGGCTTCGTTCCAAACAGCGAAGGTTGTTCCAGGACGATCCGCCCGTGGCTAAGCTTCGGGTCGGCCTGGCTGTCCCCAATCAAGCGGCCATCGACCAGGGTTTTCGCGTCATGCCGAACATGCGCGTGCCGGAAGGGTCCGTTATCCACAAGCTGCACTCTGATGCAGATGCCGAACAGGCATCGGGCAGGGAGAACCTCGAATCGTGGGAGTTCTCCGATGGAAGCGGCTTGCCCGACTGCGCAGTCTGGGTCGATGCCCGGAAAGCAGGAGATCGGGTCATTGCTATCGTGCAACCGGTAGACTGAAAACCACGACTTGTACGGCAGAGAACTGATCCAGAGCGTTGCTTATGAAATCGACTGGGACATCTTTGGCAGGCTCCGTCCGGGGCAAGCGCGCGAAACCGGAATCGCGTCGGCGGACCCGTGCGCCCAAGGCCACACCGAGTCCCCCCGCCGCTCGGTACACGAGTCGCATCATCAAGGCCGGTGCCCTGCTTGCCGACACGAAGACCCTGTTGTCCCAGTGGGATACCGCGGCCTCGGTGAAAGCCAACCTGGCTCGCGTCCGCCAAGAGAATCTGTTCGGCAAGGCTTCCAGGTCCAGGGTCGAGGACATCCTGGCGATTTTCCGTCAGCGGTATCTGTCGGACGAAGAAGTAGCCAAGGCCCTGGTCGTCTTCGTCAAGAACCGCCTTCCCACTGCCAGCCTGGATCGAATCCTCTTCTTCCACTCGGCTCGGAATGACCGGCTGTTGTCCGATGCCGTCACCGAGTTGCTGCTGCCACTCAAGGCCCGGGGCATTACCGATGTCGATGCCTTGGAGGTGCGGAAGGTCATTGCCAAGTGGGTGGCCGAGGGCAAGACGACGGCCAAGTGGAACGACGCTACCATTCTCCGCGTGACGCAGGGCCTCCTCTCAGCGCTTCGGGATTTTGGCGTCCTTCAGGGTGCAGTCAACAAGCGGATCGCACCCGCGTATCTGCCGATCGAGGCGTTTGCTTACATCGCATTCTACCTGCGGCGGCACCAGCCTTCCGCTGCCAAACTACTGGAACTGCCCGATTGGAACCTGTTCTTCCTGCCCCCGGCCGGAGTTGAGCGGTTCCTGATCGAGGCCCACCAGCACAACTTGTTGGAATACCACGCCGCTGGCACGGTGACTCGACTGACTTTTCCCGCCAGCACCCTAGAGGAGTATGCGAATGTCATCGCTTAAAGAACGCATTGAACTCCTCGAAAGTGACTTGAAGGCGGTGCCGCCCCGCATCAGTGTCTACCACGATCTGCCGTTCGCCATCCTGCGCTACGATCCGGTCGAGGAATGGGAACTGCGGAAAGAGGCCAAGTTGTTGGCGACTCGGCTCGAAGCTGTGGGAAAGGAAGTTCATATCGTTCCGATGGCGGAATTCCTTTGGAAGGCCATCGACGAAACGGAGGGGATGGATGCCGTCGTGACGCTGGAGCACCAGCGCGGGTACTTGGCCGCGCAGGAGCAGATCACGACGTACCTGTCGGATCGGGATTGGCGTCCGCTGGCAACGCTTCTCGCAGAGCGGTTGGCAGACTACGACCCGAGCGAGAGCATCGTTTTTCTCACGCGAGTGGCGGCAATGTCTCCGGGCATTTATCACGTATCCAAGCTGCTCGACGAAATGCACGGCAAGACCCGCGTGACGACGATTTTGTTCTATCCCGGTTCCATCGAGGGCACGACCGGGCTTCGTTTCATGGACCTCAAGGACCGGGACGCCCTGGGAAACTACCGGGTCAAAATCTACGGATGAAAGCGTGGTGAGAGCATGAACACGATTGGCGAAATCCTGATACGAGACCTGAAACGCAAGATCGAAGAGATCATCAAGGTCGATCAGGCGGATGAACAGTCCGTGCATGACGAGATCACCGAGTACGTCGCCACCGACAGTATTCGGGACCAGTATGCCCAGCTTTTCAAGGCCATTGCCGAAGCCCCCGCTGACCTGCAAGGGGAGTTCTGCGTTTGGGTCTCTGGGTTCTTCGGCTCCGGGAAAAGCTCGTTCGCCAAGAACCTCGGCCTTGCTCTGCAAAACCCCGAAACCGTGGGCGAACGGTTCGCCACGCTGTTCAAGAAGCAGATCGAGGACGAGCGAGTCAGCAACCTGCTCGACTCGATCAATGCCAGGATTCCCAGCGAGGTTATTCTCTTCGAGGTTGCCAAAGAACGCGACACCCGAAAGGTGACGGAGCGCATCGCAGAGCTAATGTACACGGTGCTGCTCCGCGAATTGGACTACGCCGAGGACTTCGACATCGCGGAGTTGGAAATCGAATTGGAAGCCGAGGGCAGGTTGGACGAATTCATCGCCACCTGCAAGACATTGCACAACCAGGACTGGAAGATGGTGCGCAAGGGCGCGCAAAAGGTCTCCCGTGCCAGCGCAGTCCTCCATGCCCTGAACCCGGCCACGTATCCGTCACCCGATTCGTGGGCGCACTCCCAACGGAACCGCGACGCCGCCATTACCGTGAAGAAAGTCGTGGAGCGAACCTTTGAGCTTGCCGGCCGCCGCCGTCCCGGCAAGGCGCTGGTTTTCGTTATCGACGAAGTGGGGCAGCACGTAGCGCGCAGCGGCGACAAGATTGAAGACCTGCGGGCGACCGTGGAGGAGTTCAGCAAGGTCGGCAAGAGTCTGGCCAAAGCGCACAAGATCATCGCGCCCATTTGGATCGTGGTCACGTCCCAAGAGAAGCTGGAAGAAGTGGTCGCAGCCATCGACTCCAAGAAAATCCGCTTGGCCACGATGCAGGACCGCTTCCCGCATCGCGTCGATCTCGCGCCGTCCGACATCCGAGAGGTGGCCACCAAGCGCGTGCTGGCAAAGAAGCCGGAGGCCGTGCCTCTGCTCAAGAAGCTCTACTCGGAGAACCAGGGCCAATTGAACAACGCACTGCGGTTGGAGCGGACGACGCGGCGAACCGAGATCAGCGAGGACGATTTCGTCCAGTTCTATCCCTACCCGCCGCACTACATCGACCTGTGCATCGGGATCATGTCGGGCATCCGGCTCCAGCCCGGCGCACCCCGGCATTACGGCGGCAGCAACCGCACGATCATCAAGCAAGCCTACGAGATGCTGGTGTCGGATCGCACCGCGATGGCCCAGAAGCCCGTCCGCTGCCTGGTCACGCTCGACAAGGTATTCGAGTTGGTCGAGGGCAACCTGTCCAATGAAAAACGCACCGACATTTTCGAGATCGGCCAGCGTTTCAAGGGCGACAAAGAAGACTGCGGCTGGGCACTCCGGGTCGCCAAGGCAATTTGCCTGCTGGAATTCGTCCGCGATTTGCCTCGCACGGAGGCCAACATCGCGGCCTTCCTCGTGGATGAAGTCGGAAAACCGGCCCCGCTCGCCGAGGTTCAAGCGGCGTTGGTCAGGCTGTGCGACGCCCAGTTTGTCCGCAGTACCGAGGAAGGCTGGAAGCTGCAAACGGCGCAGGAGAAAACCTGGGACATCGAACGGCGAGGGCACCTCGAACCCAAGCCGCGCGAACGCAACGAGATCACCCGCGAGGTGCTCGGCAGCGTCTTCGGCGAAGCGGCGATGAAGACTTACCGCTACAAGGACTTTCGCACGTTCCGCATCGGCATCACTGCCGAGGGCGTTCGGATCGGCGACGAAGGCGACTTGCCGCTGTCGCTCTGCGTTGCAGATGATGCTGACGACTTCCCGCAGAAACTCACCGACGTGCGCGAGGAAAGCCGCCAGGAATCGCACAAGAACGACGTGTACTGGGTATTCTCCCTGACGCCGGAGATCGACGAGACGGTTGCCCAGTTGCACGCATCTCGGAAGATGGTCGAGAAATACGACCAGCTTCGGGCGCAGAACAAGATCACGACCGACGAAGCAAGCTGCCTTCAGGACGAGAAGAAGACCTCGGGCGATTACAAGACCCGCCTCAGCGACAAGATTAGCGAAGCGATGGAAAAGGGCACGGGCATGTTCCGGGGCGTCGCCCGAGATGCTTCGGCCCTGGGAAAGAACCTGAGCGAGATCATCAAAAAGCTCCTCGGGTACGTCGTTCCCGATCTGTACCCGAAACTCGAAATGGGCTCCCGGCCGCTGACGGGCGACGAACCCGAAACCATCCTGAAAGCGGCCGATCTCAAGGCCCTGCCGCAGGTTTTCTACGCGGGCGAGAAGGGCCTCGGGCTCGTCGTCAAGGACGGCACGCGGTTCGTGCCAAACCCCGGCGCGGATGTTGCCAAGGAGGTGCTCGACTACCTCGTGAGCGAGCACGGCTATGGGAACAAGGAAACTCGCACCGGCAAGGCCCTCGAACGAAAGTTCGGCGGCATCGGCTATGGGTGGGAGCGCGACATGCTCCGGCTCATTCTGGCCGTCCTCTTCCGGGC
>DATLAN010000108.1:0-4391 GCA_035527455.1 Thermoguttaceae bacterium | reverse complement strand
AGCCAGGTGACCGAACCGGAGGTCCCGCGATAGTCGTCGATGTGCAGTCCGTCGGGCCCGGCCCGGGCGACCTCTTCCAGCCGGCTTTCGAGGAACTTGCGATACAGGGGGCTGTTCGTGCACCACCACCAGGCCGGCTGGCCTTTGTGCTGGTGCTTGAGATCCGACAGCCACGGCACGATGAACGGCTCGCCGGCGAAGTTGCGGCAGGCGGCGTCGAGGAAATCGTCGTCGAAATCGATCATGCGGCGGAACTCGGTCAGGAAGCCGACGCTGGTGGAGAAGAGGCGGACGCCCCGGGAATGCGCCAGCTTGATCCGCTCGGCGTTTTCCGAGCCGGCCCAACCGAGCACGGTGCAGCCGTAGGCCTCGTATTGTTCCGGGTTGTCGTACATGAACACGACGTCGGAGCGGCGGATGGCCCGCTGTGGCTGATCGGCCGACGCGGTGGCGGCAGTCATCGGGTGGATGAAGAAGGTCCAGAACAGCAGAAACGTGGCGAGGGGTCTTGCAATGGTCATTTCGGAATCCTTGGTTCCAACTGACGGGGCGAAGCCGCAAGCGGCTTACGGTTCGGCGGCTTTTCGCATCACGCTTTCGATGGTGACCGGCTTGCCGCCCTGGCGTTTGCTCTCGTCGGCGGCCTCCATGAAGGCGTAGATTTCGATCGTCTCTTCGACGGAGACCGGCGGCTTGCCCGTCTTGAAGAATCGGGCGATTTCCGCGACCAGCCCCTCGTAGCCTTCGTACTTGCCGGCCTCTCCGCTCTGCTTGGTGCCCTCGACCGTGGCGCCGTAGCCCTTCTCGCCGACGAACGTCCCTTCGCGGCCGTCCGCCCAGACGCCGACGACCTTGTTGTCTTCTACCCGGGCGACCGTCTTGCAGCCCGGGCCCATGATCGTGAAGAGGATCTCCACGCCGTGGATGCCGTACCAGAAGAGGTCGGGGTGATGCGGCTCGATGCTCATCGGGCTGGTGGCCACGCAGCTCTTGATCTGGCCGAACGGCGCCGTGCCGTTGCGAATCGCCTGGAAGCCGGAGCCGAACCGGGTGGAGGAACTGGAGAAGAACGGCACGTTGTGTTGCTTCGCCAGGCGGGCGATCTCCAGCGCGTCGGCCAGCGAGCCGGCCAGCGGCTTGTCGATGAACACCGGCTTGCCGGCGGCGAAGACCGGCTTGACCTGTTCGAGGTGCGGCCGGCCGTCGACGCTTTCCAGCAGCACCACGTCGACCTTCTCCAACAACTCGGGAATGGAGTCGCAGATCTCGATGCCCATGCCGCGGAGTTGTTCGGTGAAGTTCTCCACGCGATCGGCACTGGACGGGATGTCGGGGCTCCCGCCGGGATATCCGGCCACGACCTGCACGTCGGCCAGGTCGCCCTCGGCGTTGGGATCGTTGAGGAGTTTGGTGAAGGCGATCACGTGCGAGGTGTCCAGCCCGATGATCCCGGCCCGAAGCGGTTTGGCCGCTTCGCCGGCGTGGCACGGCGGGCCGAAAGCCAAGGCAACGAGTCCGATGAATAAACAACCCGATCGATAACACATGGCGACCTCCTTGGTAGGTCAGGGCTTGCCCTGACACGAATCTTACCGACCGTTACAACACCATTTCGTCAGGGCGAGCCCTGACCTACGGAATCGTCATCCCACCGACCGTTATTGCACATTTCGTCAGGGCGAGCCCTGACCTACTCGCCGGCGTTGATCAGATCCAGCCGCTTGCTGCGTTCTTCCAACGACAGGCCGCCGCTGCCTTCGATGGTCATCCAGCCGTTGTAGCCGATCTTGTCGAGTTCCTTGCGGACCAGCGGCCAGTCGATGCTGCCGTCGCGGATGTTGCAGAAGCCGCCGCCGTGCCCGTCGTCGTTGAGCCGGAAATCCTTCACGTGGCACTCGACGATCAGCTTGCCCAGCGTGCGGATCCACTCCTCCGGCATGGCGTACTTCACGTGGTTGCCGATGTCGAAATAGCACTGCACCCAGGGGCTCTCGAACGAGGCGATGAAGTGCCTGAAGATCTCCGGCTTGACCCAGAGGTTGTTCCAGACGTTTTCCAGCGCGATGATCACGCCGGTCTTCTCGGCGGTGGGGATCAGCTTCTCGACGGCCTTCCGCGAGGCGTCCACGGCGTGGTCGTGGGCCTTGATGTAGGCTTCGTAGGGGGCATTGTCGCCGGCGACGACCTGCTTCAGGTGGCCGGTCTTTTCGTCGAACTCGATATCGAAGTCCCAAGGCTCCGGCGTGGGCATCCCGCCGATGCGGCAGGTGACCAGCAGCAGCGCGCCGGCCCCGTAGCCTTCGCACGCCCGCAGGGCCGTTTCCACCCGGGCGATGTCGCCGGCGAAGGCGTCTTCGTTGTTGACGTTGGCCCAGCCGTAGAGCACGCTGTGGATCTTCATACCGAGTTCTTCGGCCACTTTTCGGGCGGCGGCGGCCTCTTCGGGCGAGGCACCGCGGCCGTTCGACTCGATGCCCTCGAACCCGGCCGCCCGCCAGCTTTCCAGCGTTTCTCGATTGGGCGAACCGATCAGGGACTTGTGCAGGGTCGTTTTCCACTGGGCGGCCGGGAGCCGACCGGGCACCAACATGGCGGCTCCCACGGCGGCCGACGCGGCCAGGAAATCGCGACGGGTGGGATGGTCTTTCATGGGGTCTTTCTCCGGATCATGGACGCGCAAACGCGTGATACGTGTGAGGCATTAGTATGCCACACGGCTGCGCCGAGGTCAAATACCGGCCGGAGGCCTTGGACGACCCTTGGGAATCGTGCTATATTCGGCTCTTCAGGAATTCTCGTGGCTCAATTCCCGGTCCTTTGAACCAGACGGCACGGACGAGTACGGGTTCCTCTTCTCTGATTCCACGTCTTCGAACGTCGTGAACAGAGAAGAGGAACCCGTACTCGTCCAGTAATCGAATCCGCTGTTTCGCCCGGCAGCCACGAAATTGCCCGAAGAACCCTATATTCAGGAGCGTTCTGCCCCATCCTGCGGCGAGCCAATTTCCCATATCCTGCGAGATCGTGCCATGTCCGATTCCATGAACCTCCCCAAAAACTACCGCCCCCAGCTCGACACCCGCCACGTCGAAGCGGCCATCAAGGACATCAAGGATTTCTTCGAGGCCCTTCTGGCCGAGGCGTTGAACCTCCAACGGGTGACGGCCCCCTTGTTCGTCCGCAGCGGCACGGGCATCAACGACGATCTCAACGGCGTGGAAATGCCGCTGAGCTTTCGCGTGAAGAACGACCATAACTCCCAGGTCGAGGTGGTCCAGTCGCTGGCCAAGTGGAAGCGGATGGGGCTGGCCAGGTACGGCTTCGGCGTCGGCGAGGGGCTCTACACCGACATGAACGCCATCCGCCCCGACGAAGTGCTCGACAACCTGCACTCGATCTACGTCGACCAATGGGACTGGGAAAAGGTCATCACGCCCGAGCAACGCAACCGGGAGACGCTCGAGGACGCGGTGCGGTCGATCTACCGGGTGGTCTGCCAGACGGAGTTCCACGTGGCCTCCCAGCATCCCCACATCCGGCCCATCTTGCCCGAAAATATCACGTTCATCACCTCCGAAGAGCTTTGCGAGCGCTGGCCGGACTCGAGTCCCCGCGAGCGTGAAGATCGCGCGTGCGAGCAATATGGGGCGATCTTCGTGGTGGGAATCGGCGCCGATCTGCCCGACGGACAGCCGCACGACGGCCGGGCGCCCGACTACGACGACTGGATCACCCCGCGCCCCGACGGCGGCCGAGGGCTCAACGGCGACATCCTCGTCTGGAACCCGGTGCTCACTCGGGCGTTCGAGATCTCCTCGATGGGCGTCCGCGTCAACGCCGAGACGCTCCGGCAGCAGTTGAAGATCCGCAACGTCGAAGAGCGCGCCGGGATGCTTTTTCATCGGATGCTGCTCGACGGCGAGTTGCCCCAATCGATGGGCGGCGGCATCGGCCAGTCGCGGCTGTGCATGTTCTTCATCCGCGCCGCCCACGTCGGCGAAGTCAACGTGTGCGTCTGGCCCGAAGAAATGGAAGCGGCCTGCCGCAAGGCGAATATCGTGTTGCTGTGACTCGAACTGCAGGCGGCGAGTCGAAAATGGGGACTGGCTCCGGGCCATGGTTCGGCTCCAGAGCCGCGAAAAAAGCGTGGCGGCCCGGTGCCTGTCCCCTTTTTCGACGGTGGCATTAAGTCTGGGATGTCACGGTGGGTGGCACGCCCTGAGGAACGAAGGGCGTGGTACGTCGGGAAATCACGCCCTTCGTTCCTCAGGGCGTGCCACCCCGAAGTTTACCGCAAGGATGTCAAGAAACCGTTTGGGGCTGGGGATTCGGGGAGTAGGCGATCCGTTTCCCCGAGCCCCCAACCCCGAGCCCCCAGTCCCGAGTCCCGA
>DATLAN010000107.1:0-17101 GCA_035527455.1 Thermoguttaceae bacterium | reverse complement strand
GCGTCGGCTTCGTCCTGCCAAACGCCGGCGGCGCTGCGGCCGATGACCGCAACGGCATGGTCGCCGTCGGTCAAGCCGGCGAGTTGGACGGGCGTCTCGACGGGCGTTTCCGCACTCCAGTCGGGGGCGCCGTCGAGGCGGTACTTGTAGTGTGTCACGCCCGGTCCGGCGACCAGAAGCGTGGCGTCGGTGGCGGCCGTGATCGCGGGTGGCGCTCCGCTGACCGAAGCACCGCCCGGCACCATCGCCCCCATGTCCAGCCCGGCGGGACCGCTACCCAGCGCGGGCGAACCGCCCAACAGGCCGTAGTCGCCGCCGTCCGGGTTGGCCAGCCGCGGGTCCTCGTCGGAATTGCCCACGCCGAAGCCGTGATACGCGGCCGGGATGATCGACCGGTTGACCGTGATGTCGGTGGTGCCCCAGGCGGGATCGTCCACGTAGAAGTACGCCAGCGGCGTGGGCGTCTGCCGGAAGATATTGCCGTCGAGATAGGCGCCCACGCCCGGGTCGATGCCGGCCTCCTGCGGCTCGTCGAAATTGATTCCCACCGGGCAACGAATCACCGTGTTGTTCTCGAACGCGATCCAGGAACGATCCTTGACCAGCGCCGCGTTGTCGCAATCGATGAAGACGTTCCGCACGATCACATGATGGGAACTGTACGCGCCGTCGTAGCCGGTGCTGATCGCGTAGGACTCTCCCTCGGCCGGATCGAAGTTCCGGTGGAAGTTCATGAACACGTTGCCCTCGATGTAACCGTCCGTGCCGTCGAGGTCCAACGCGTCGTCGCCGCCGCCGAGGAAGGTGTTGCCGATGAACCGGGGCATCGTGGCCGAGCCGGTGGTGGAGAAGTCGATCACGTCCTGCTTCTCCCCGGTGCAGACCCCGAACACGTTGTTCTCGAAGAGCATGTACGGGTCGGACGCCAGCAGGCGGTGGCCGGATACGGTCTGGGCTGACGTGCCGGGAAACACGCTGTTGCGGACGATCAGCGAGGAGTCCGAGATGTCGAGGATCGTCTCGTCGGTGCCCGACCAGGTCACGTTGTCGATCAGGATGCGGGAGTTGCTCAGGCTGATCGACCGGCTGCCGGACGTGGAGTATTCCATGTCGGCGAACGTCAGCCGGTTGTCTTGTTGGCTGTTGAAGTAGAGACCGTTCCAGGCGGCGCCGGAGCCCGGTTCGGTCGAAAGCCGGATCCGCCGGTATTCGGTCCCTTCGGCCACCAGCCGCCCGTTGACGGTGATCCGGCGCCCCTGGTCGAAGAAGACGGTGGTGCCCGGCTCGATCGTCAGCGTGGAGCCGGCGGGCACGGTCACGTCGCCGGTGACGTGCCACGGCCCGGAGGCGGCGTCGAGCACCGTGTTCCCCTCGGCCAGCGTGCCCGAGAGATTCGTGCCCCCCCCGGCGTCGTACCAGACGTCGATCGACTCTCGGGCCAGCTCGTTGCCGGTCCCGTCCGGTCCGTCGAAGGCCCGGACCAGCACGCGATTGATGCCGGGCTTCATCTTCACGCCGGATTCTTCGACGACCGTGCCGTCGTCGATGACGAGGCGAAGCTCCGGGCGGCCGGGGAGGTTGAGGTCCTCGCTGGAGCGGAAGACTACGCCGTCGGTTCCCGTCGGCAGCATGGCCCAGCCGAAGTTGCTCGCCGGATCGGCCTGCCAGGCCCGCAGCGACGCGGTCACGTTGATGGACAAGGTGCCGGTATCGGGCACGCTGGCCGTCGTATCCGCGGCGACGGCGGCCTCCACGCCGTTGGCTTGAATCCCGTTGCCGCCGAACGTGCCCCAATTGGCCGCCTCGTCCCAAGATCGCAGCATCCGGTGCAAGGCCAGCGGATTACCCTGGTTCGTTACGTTCAGGGTGAGCGTGGCGTCGAGGATTTTGTCATCCAGCGGGATTTGTCCCGGCTGGTCGCCGAAGATGTCGTCGAACCACAGCAGCCCTTGCAGCACGGCGCCGCTACTCGAACCGTCGACCTGGACGGTCTGGGCCGCGCCGCGATAGCCTTCGGGGTCGCCGCTGTGCAGTTGGGTATCGAGCGTGCCCGCGTAGTTCTCGTCGGGACTGACACCGTTTCGGAACGACAAGACGATGCCCGGCGGCTCTCCGTCCGGCCCGACGATCTGCCAGGTCGAGGTGAGCGGATCCCAATCCGCCGGTTCGCCGTTGACGAAGACCGAACGGGTATCGGCGCCGTGGGCCGTGCCGCTTAGGGCGATCGTCGCCAGGCTCGTCCGCGGATAGCCGCCGACCACCGGAAGGTTGCTGCCGACGGTGAACTTCTGGGGGATCTGCTGCAACACGTTGGCGACGCGGGCCGCCACGAACGTCTTCATCGCGTCGATGCGCGACTGCGGCGCCCAGGGGCCGAGGACCTGATCGAACAGCGGATCGAGCACCCGGGGGTTGAAGAACGTCTCGATCATCTCCAGCAGGGCCGCGTAGTAGAGCGGTACCACGTCGGGATGATTGAAGAATCGGTCCAGTCCGTTGACGCCGCGGTAGTTGAAGATATTGAGGCTGGGGCTGCCGCTGCCGAGCCCCAAGATCGAATCCAGGTCGTGCGGGATCAGCACGAAGCGAGGGTCTTCCACGCCGCAATACATCGCGTAGTCGTCGCCGATGCCGCGGTAGAGCCCCGTTTCGTAGTTGGAAAACAGGGCGTGCAGCGCGAAGTATCGCATCCACTGGTCCACGTCGATCACCCGGCTGACGTCCTGGAAGTAGGTCTCTTCCGGCGCGTTGTTCAACACGTCGGTCAGGTGGATCAGGTCGGACCAGTCGTCGTCGGCCTCGTTGGTCATCTTGAAGTAGGTGTCGCGGTACGCGTCCGGATTCTCCCCCTCATAGCGCAGGTCCCCCTCGTTGCTGCCGGTCCGCAGGATCTTGTAGGCGTTGCCGGCCCCGTCGCCGGGGAAATGGTTGTCCGCGAAATCGCTGTCCAGCGCCTCCAGCGCCACGTACGAGCCGAACGTGGGGCTGCCCGACGGGGCGAGATCCCGGCCGTTGACGCGGACCTGCACGGCGGCACCCTCGGTCGCCACCAGACCGGCCATCTGGTGGAGCACGCTGCCGATCAACTGGCCGTGGGTGTAGCGGCAGTTGATGTTCAGCGCCGAGACGCCCTTCCACGGCCGGTCGTGTACGAAGTTCACGCGGTAGTTGTTCGGCGGGCCGGTCCGGCTGCCGTGGCCGCGGTTGCGGACGCCCGCGTTGTAGCGGACCAGCGCCGCGGTGCCGTCGATGCTGATGAAGGTGGCGTTCATCTGGGCGTCGCTGTTCTGGTCGCCTCCCCCGGCCCCGATGTCGGCCAACTCCGCCCGCTCCGCCTCGGTCATGATCAGGTAGTAGATCGGCTGGCTTCCGGGCACCCACGCCGCGTCGGGGTCGAAGCCGTCGTCGACCTGGTAGAGCAGATTGGCCAGTTGTTCTTCTTCGGGTCCGATGGGAGCCGGGTAGGTGCGCGTCAACCCTCCTTCGTCCGTGGCCTCGACGTAAAACTCGACGACGGCGCCGTGGGCCAGAGCGGGGATCTCCGCACCGAAAACGCCGTCGCCGGAGGGCCCGTCGCCGCTTTGGCCGTCGTCGCGCATCGCCACCGCGATGAAGTCGGGGCTCCTGTCAAGGCGATAGTGCAGCGTGGCCGTTATCCCTGCGGCCACCTCGTCCCGCAGCCGGGCCGTGACGGTCACCGGATCGGACGCCCGGGGAATCGCCGGCGCGTGTACGACGTCGAGGATGATCGGCGCGACGTCGTCGGCATGGGCCGAATTGACGGCCCCCGGGGTGCCGCCCTCGGTGCTCGCCGCCCAGTTCTGGCCGTACGCGTTGGACATGGCCGGGTTGATCAATTCCAGCGACGCACCGCCGCCGTCGTGGGCGGACGCCCAGATCCAGCCCCTGTGGCCGAGGTCATTAGGGCCGATCTCGCGCACGCCCCAGTCGCCCTCGTCGGCATAGCGCACCCGATCGACCCGGTTTCCCGCCGAATCGATCAGCTCGATCGCCTCGCTGCCGTTGCTCAGCCGTCCGTCCCAGCCGCCGACGACGTTGGTCACCTCCGGGTACACGGCGGAAAAGGCATCCACGTCGGCGGCCACGACGAGGTACTCGCCCGGGCCGAGCGTGATGTCCGGAATCCTGAAGAGCACGCCGTCGTCGATCCGCCAGTCGAAGAGGTTCACCGGTTGGGTGCCGCCGTTGAACAGTTCGACGTATTCCTCCAGCACGTTTTCGCTGGCCGGGTGATACATGATTTCGCTGATCATCACGTGCCGCAGCGGATCCTCGAGCGGTTCGCCCCGATTGGGCCCTCGCGGCGTCGGGCTGCGGAAGTAACCTTGCGTGGAAAGGTCGGCCGAGAAGCCGTACGAAACGTCGGCCACCTGCGGCGCCGGATAGGTCGGGTCGAAAGCGAACTCCACGGTCAGGCCGTCGGGCCGAACCAACGCCAGATACTCGCCCTGGTCGGCGAGCTTGAAATTGGTGTGCAGTTCCGCCCCGAGGCGGTCCTTCTCCGACGCGAAGACGAGCAGGTACCCGCCCGGCTCCACCGTGACCGAGGGGAATTGCCACTGCCGCAGGTCGGTCAGTTCGTCGGTCAGGTACCAGCCTTCCAGATCGACGGCCGCCGCGGTCGGATTATGGATTTCGATCCAGTCGCGATACTGGCTGTCCTCGTCCAGCAGCGTTTTCGTATTGACGGCCAGGAACTCGCTGATGACCAGCGCTCCCCCGTCGAGCACCAATCGGGGCTCGAGCGGTTCGAATCGCAGCCGTCCGAAACGTGCGCGGTTCGCCCCCGCAGTGGTCCCCTCGGGTCGAAGTCCCTGCCGGCATGCCCCGGCAATCCGTCGCGCCAGTCCGCGCACCACGATTACCTCCGTCGCGACCCCGTACGGTCATCCGCCGACCCCATCCGATTTCCGGGCTGGACGGCAGACCGCAGATTCACAAGAAGAGAAGCTGTTCCGGTCAAAAGTTGGAATCGGCCGACCCGCTCGAATTTCCGGTCCGCACCACGGGGGACAAACCTGCTCGCCAAACAGGCAGCCGTCGGGAAAAACGGAGGCATAACCGGCCATGATCGACGCACTCATTATCTTCGGAAGTAGCCGTGAATGCAAGCTTCCTGTGCCGCTCGGGTATAGCCCGTAGGCTAGGCCAGCATAGCCCGGGGTGGGTATTCTCTCGCACAACTCGGCCTCGGAAGGCCGCCGGCGGCCGGTCGTAGCGATTTTGCCAACTCGCCGACCCGACTTATGCTAAACTTAGTAATTGTTCAGCCAACTGCCGTCGGCATCGAGTTGTAGCCGGATTCGCAAGAATTCGGCCCATTTCGCGTGAAACCGGGCAACGCCCGAATTCTTGCGAATCCGGCTACCATTTGGCCCGAATTCTTGCGAATCCGGCTACCATTTGGCTGAAGTGTTACGCGATACGGAGCGTCTGATGCGAAGAGTTTGCAGCCTTGGCTTGGCGTTGATCGTGCTGATCACCCCCGCCGCCGGGCGGGATATCTACGTGAGCAACACGGCGGGTGACGACAGCTTCACCGGCCTGCAGTCGAAGAACGTGGCCGACCGGTCGGGGCCCGTGCGGACGATCGCCCGGGCTCTGCAACTTGGCCAGAGCGGCGACCGGATCGTGTTGACCAAGACCGGCGAGCCGTACCGCGAGAGCGTCAGCCTGGTCGGCAGCCGACACAGCGGGTATCCGCACCAGGCGTTCGTGATCGACGGCAACGACGCGATTCTGGACGGCTCGGCCCCCGTGCCGCCGGAGGCCTGGGAACATTATCGCGGCGCCGTGTTCCGGTTCCGGCCGCCGAAGATGGGCCCACAGCAGTTGTTCATCGACGACATTCCGGCCGAGCGGGCGATCGTCGACCCGACGAGCGGGGCGCTGCCCGAGCTTCAATCGCGACAGTGGTTTTTTTACGCCGGGTACATCTACTTCTGCGTGGAGCGGAACAAGCTGCCGGAGGATTACCGCTTCACCTGTGCGAAGCTCGCCACCGGCATCACGCTATTCCACGTCCGGGGCGTGGGCATCGTCAACCTGACCGTCCAGGGATTCCAGGTCGACGGCATCAACGCCCACAACAGCGCCCGGGAGGTCTACTTGGGCCGGGTCACGGCGCGCGGCAACGGCCGCGCCGGCGTGGCCGTCGGCGGCGCGTCGCAGGTCGAGATCGACGTGTCGCTGATCGGCAACAACGGCGAGGCCCAGGTGCTCACGTTCCCCCACTCGGAAACGGTGATCCGCAACAGCAACGTCTTCTCGAATCCCGCTCCTGCATGGCTCGACCGCGGCGGCCGCTTCTTCCTGGGAAACCAACGCGTCGAGGGCGGCATTGCCGACCGCGACGTCACCGCGGACAAGCCCGCCCCCTAAACGTCGACACTCTGCAATCCTTCTCGGCGGCCGGAATACTCGCACCGTGGGCCGAGGCGCCAGCCCCACGCGAAAGCGGTTCAAGTCAAATGCAGCACGAAGATTTCTCCGGGACGGGGGAGTACTCGCGTTGTTCGTGCCGGCAGCGTATCATGAACGTATCATGACGGCGGACGTGCCGCCGCAAAACTCGGACCGGAATCGACCGGCGATCTGTCCCCGATGCATTCCACCTTGCCTGCCGTACACTCCCGCCTGCGGTCGTTGTCGCAACGCGGTATTTTGGCCGTGGTGGCTTTGTTGATCTTGCAGACCTGGGGCGTCGAAGGGCTGGTGCCTCCCAGCCAGATCGTCAGCGGGTCGATGGCCCCCACGCTGCTCGGTTTGCACCGGGAGGTGATTTGCAGCGACTGCGGATACCGATTCGTTTGCGGTTCCGATCTGAAGCCGGTCGGAGTCCGAGCGGTTTGTCCGCTTTGCGGCCATGCCCAAGCCGGCCTGGATCAACTACCCGACGTGCCCGGGGACCGTGTCCTGATTGCCAAGTCGATCTTCGATTTCCGCCGGCCGCAGCGTTGGGAAGTCGTGGCCTTCCGCCACCCGACCGAAACCGGTCAAATCCTGGTCAAGCGAGTGGTAGGCCTGCCCGGCGAGTCGATCCGGATCCGCCATGGCGACGTTTATGCCAATGGAGAGATCCAGCGCAAGACCCTGGCACAACAACGGGCGCTGGCGATTCTCGTCGACGACGCCGACTACCGGCCGGTCATCGAGCCGGTGCCGCCCGATCGTTGGCAGGGCGAGAGCAAGGACAGTCTTTGGGGGTCTTCGCAGGGGCGGTTCGCACGCCGCGCCACGTCGGACGAGGAACCGGCCGACGACTGGTTGGTCTACCGTCACTGGTATCGCGGCACCGGCCAAAACGGCGAAGTCCGCGAGGGCCCCATTACCGATGTCTGCGGGTACAACCAGAGCGAGCCGAGACGTTGGGAGGACTTCCACGAGGTGTCCGATCTGATGTTGGCGTTCCGACTGGTCGAGACTTTCGGCCGGGGGGAATTGACGATCCGAGCCAGCGACGGCCGGGACGAATTCCAGGTGCGGATTCTTCCGGGCAAGGGTCGCTTCGCGGTGCAGAAGAACGGCCGGTCGATTCCGGCGGGCGCCGGCGAGTTGCCCCCGCTTGACGGAGACACGATGGTGGAAGTGTCGCTATTCGACCGGCAGTTCGTCTTGGCGTTCGACGGTCGGCCGGCGTTTCCCGCCTGGCCTTACGATCCGTCCGATCGCCCCGTCGAACACACCTCCAGCCCGCTGGCGATCGGATCGAGGGGGGGACTCGGGGTCGTCGTTCGAGATCTCCGCGTGTACCGAGACGTTTACTACACCCATCCCATCGGGCCGGAAGGTCGGTGGGGGCTGGACAGCGGTTATGAACTGGCGGACGACGAATACTTCGTCTTGGGCGACAACAGTCCCGTTTCCCGGGACAGCCGCATCTGGCCGGCGGGACCGGCCGTTGGGGCTAAGTTGTTGGTAGGGAAACTTTTAGTGGTCCATTTCCCCTCGCGGCGCATCAGGCTCGGCCCGTGGGAATTACCCGTTCCCGACCCGACGAGAATCCGTTATATTCGCTGAAAGGGCGCCGGCAGGACCTGGAGCACCTCCTTCTTGGGGGGCAAACTTATTCCGACCGCCGCCCGTAGTAGAATTCTGTAGGTTGGGAAAAGGTTTGCATCCAGCGGCCGAATACTCTAGCGTAGCGAATCCGCCCGGGCCAGGATCATCCATGTCGAAACGAACGCCTTCCAGCCAGAAAACACGTCGAGCGGCCGAAACCCAGCCGACCCGAACCGAGGGCGGCCCGTCGAAGCCCCCGGACGGCCAACCGGCGGTGAAACCCAGCCGATGGCACGCTCCCTCTCCCGCCGCGATCCGCGAAACGATCGAATCGGTGGTGATCGCCTTCGTGTTGGCCTTTCTGTTCCGCACGTTCGAGGCCGAAGCGTTCGTGATTCCCACCGGGTCGATGGCCCCGACGCTGATGGGCCGGCACAAGGACCTGATTTGCGAGGCGTGTGGCTATCCGTACCGCGTGAGTGCCAGCGACGAGGTCAACAACGATACGGGTGTCCCCAACGGCACGCACGTGGGAGCCGCCACCTGTCCGATGTGCCGATACACGATGGACCTCAGCGCCGACAATCCCCAAGGGAAGAACTTCCCGTCGTACAAAGGCGACCGCATCCTCGTCGGCAAGTTCTCCCACCAGTTCAACGATCCAGAGCGTTGGGACGTAGCGGTCTTCAAGTTCCCCGGCGGGGCGAAAACCAACTACATCAAGCGGCTGGTCGGGTTGCCCGGCGATACGATCACCATTCGTCACGGCGACATCTGCGTCCAGCGCGACGGTCAACCGGAGATGATCGCTCGGAAGCCGCCGGAAAAGCTCCTGGCCATGCTGCAGATCGTCTTCGACAACGACTACATGCCGGCCATCAAGGCCCTGGGCTGGCAAACGCGCTGGCGGGCCTTCGACGATAATCTGCCCGGGGCCTGGTATTCGGTGGACGACAAGTCGTTCGAGAGCGACGGCAGTGCCCCCGGCGAAACCTGGCTCCGCTACGAGCACCGGGCGCCGTCTTACCTTCAATGGCTGCGCCGTCCCCGAGAGCCGGCGCCGGGCAGCGTGGACCCCGGAAGGCAGTTGATCTCGGACTTCTGCGCTTACAACACCAACCGGCCCACGCACGAAGCTCCGCCCGAGGCGGCCGCGCTGGGGCTCCATTGGGTCGGCGATCTGGCGTTGCAGTGTACGCTGGACGTCCGGTCCGATTCCGGAGAGGCGATCTTCGAGCTGGTCGAGGGAGGCTGGCGTTTCCGCTGCCGTATCGACGCGGCCACCGGGACGGCGACGCTCGATGCCGTCGACGCGGACCAGTCGCCCGCCCGCACTTGGCAGGGAGAAGCCTACCGCTTTTCGGCACAGACCGACGTTCGCGGGCCCGGCCGATACGAGATCCTGCTGGCCAACTGCGACGATCAACTCAGGTTGTGGGTCGACGGCGAGTTGGTCGAGTTCGGTGGCGTCGACGTGTCGACCTGCTATGCTCCCTTGAACAACACGATCCCGAAGGACGGCCCCCGGGCAAGCGACCTGGCCCCGGTGGGTATCGGCTCGCAGGGCGCCGAATTGCAGGTGGACCACCTGAAGGTTTTCCGCGACATCTACTACATCGCCCGGCGGCAAAACATCAGCGGCTTCTCCGACTTCATCAAGATTCCCGAGTTGAGCCGCAACGGCAGGTCCCTCTCCCGATTTCGCTCGGAGGACGTCGCGGAAAACGTCCTCGACCTTCTCTCCGAATCATCTTCCTATCGTTGGGACGCCGCCTTCGATCCCGAGAACATGAATCAAGTCTCGTTCTATCTGGGTGCGGACCAGTTCCTCGCCTTGGGCGACAACAGCGCCAAGAGCAGAGACAGCCGCCTTTGGGCGAACACGTTCATTATCGATAGAAGCTACGCGGCGAGCCTGTCCCGAGGGGTCTTTTCGCAGGAACTCCGGCGGGCGTTCCAGGAAAAAGGCGTCTCGCTTGGCGCAGACGTCAGGATCGCCGCGGCGGACGCAAACAACACGCGATGGGAGATCACTGACGGAAACCGCTCGTTGACGGTGGAAACTGCCACTGAGGGGTTGCACGTCTGGGAAAAAGACGAGTATTACGTCAAACGAGAACTGTTGATCGGCAAGGCACTCTACATCTACTGGCCCCATTCCCGCGGGAAAGTCACCGTGTTCGGACAGGACATTCCGTTCCCCTTCTTCCCGCATTTCTCCAGAATGGGCTACGTTCGTTAAGGAGCTGTCAGCAAGACGGATCGAATCGATGCTCGACGTCCAAGGATTGGTGAAAATCTACGGCACCCGCCGCGTGGTCGACGGAGTCGATTTCTGCGTGGAGGCGGGCGAGACCGTCGGACTCCTGGGACCCAACGGGGCCGGGAAAACCACCAGCTTCCGAATCACCTGCGGAATGATCGAATCGAACGAGGGTAAGGTCTTCCTCGGCGGCAAAGACGTGACCGATTGGCCCATGTACCGGCGCGCCCGCGACGGCGGCATGGGGTACCTCGCCCAGGAATCGAGCGTCTTCCGCAAGCTCTCGGTCGAGAAGAACCTGCTGGGCGTGATGGAAATGCTCGGCTTCGACCGCAAGACGCGGCTGCAAAGGTGCGACGAGCTGCTCGAACAGTTCGACATCGCCCGGCTCCGCAAATCGCTGGCCATGTCGCTCTCCGGCGGCGAACGCCGGCGCCTGGAGATCGCCCGGGCTCTGGTCTCCAATCCCAAGATCATCCTGCTGGACGAACCGTTCACGGGCATCGACCCGGTGACCGTGGCAAGTATCCAGCAGATCATCCGCAAGTTGGCCGGCGAGGGGATCGCGATCCTGATCACCGATCACCAGGTTCGCGAAACGCTCCAGATCACGGATCGCAGCTACGTGATTCGTACCGGGCAAGTCCTCTGCCACGGCTCCCCGAGCGAAGTGCTGGCCAACCCCGAAGCCCGAGAATCCTACTTCGGCGAAGACATCGAACTCGGCCGCCGCAGTCACGCCACCCCCCACGTCACCCGCCGCCGGCTCGAAGCCGACGCCTCCCAGACTGAATAGTAGCCGTCTCGCTCCGCGAGACGAGACTCCAGCAGTAGATCAGGGCTTGCCCTGACGAGTTTTCTCGTCGACTGTTCGAATTCGTCTGTTCGAATCCGTCAGGGCAAGCCCTGACCTACCAGACTTGGAAGTGAAAGGAACCGAGAGATGCCGAAATACTTGCTCGGAACCGACAACGGCGGCACGGTCTCCAAGGCGGGGCTGTTCACCACCGAAGGTCGGGAAATCGCCGTCGTCGGCCGCAAGACGGAAATGATTTTGCCCCAGCCGGGCTTCATCGAACGAGACCCCGAAGAACTCTGGAAAGCCACCGCCGAATCGATTTGGGCGGTGATTCACGAGTCGGGCATCGATCCGGGGGACATTGTCGGCGTGGCGTGTGCCGGACACGGCAACGGGCTGTATCTCGTCGACGAGCAAGGCGAACCCGTCTATCCCGGCATCTACTCGACCGACAGCCGGGCCAAGGATTACATCGCCCGTTGGACCGAACAGGGCATTCCCCAAAAGGTCCTGCCGAAGACCATGCAGTGCATCTGGCCGGCCCAACCCAACGCCCTGTTGGCCTGGCTCGCCGATCACCGGCCGGACGTGATCGAGCGGGCCCGATGGGTCCTGATGTGCAAGGACTATATCCGCTTCCGGCTCACCGGGCAGATCCACGCCGAACTGACGGACTTCTCCGGCACCAGCCTGATGAACGTCGGCACCGGCGAGTATGACACCGAAGTGCTCGAAGCCTTCGGCATCGCCGGGATGCGCGACTTGCTGCCGCCGATCGTACGCTCCGAGAAGATTTGCGGACAGGTGACCGCCGAAGCCGCCGCCGAAACCGGACTGGCCGAAGGGACGCCCGTGGCCGGAGGGCTGTTCGACATCGACGCTTGCGGCCTGGCCTGCGGCATCACCGATCCCAGCCAACTGTGCATGATCGCCGGGACCTGGGGCAACAACCAATACATCTGGAAGGAGCCCGTCGTCAGCGAAGACGTCTTCATGACCTCTCGCTACTGCATCCCCGGGTATTACCTGATCCTGGAAGGCAGCGCCACCTCGGCCAGCAACCTGGAATGGTTCGTCGACCAGTTCTTCGAGGCCGAGCGCGAGACCTGCCGCCAGCAAGGCAAGTCGGTGTATGACTTGTGCAATGAATTGGTCGGCAAGACGGAACCGGAAGATTCCAGGATCGTGTTCCTGCCGTTTCTCTTCGGATCCAACGCCGATCCCGATGCGAAGGCCTCGCTGATCGGCATGGCCGGCTGGCACAACCGCGGCCACGTCCTGCGGGCGATCTACGAGGGGGTAGTTTTCGGCCACAAAACGCACGTCAACAAGCTGCTGAAGTTCCGCGACATGCCCACGTCGATCCACCTGACCGGCGGGGTGGCCCGAAGCGAGGTCTGGGTGCAGGTATTTGCCGACGTCTTCCAGGTCCCCGTTGAAGTCCCCGCCGGAACCGAGTTGGGTGCGTTGGGAGCCGCCATCTGCGCAGGCGTGGCCACCGGATGTCACGGAAGCTATGCCCAGGCGGTGGAAACCATGGTCAAGATCGCCCGAGTCCAGCAGCCGGATCCCGCACGTCAGGACGTTTATGCCGCGAAATTCGAGCGTTACCAGGATGTGCTCGAAGCACTCGGGCCGGTCTGGAAGGGCCTGAGCTGAGGCTCGCCCGGATTTCTCACGCAGGTCGGAACAAGGTCGCCGAAACCCTTGCCGGAACAGCGCAACGGAGGCGAGAGCAGTTCAGCGCCATGTTGCCAAACCAGCGTGTACCCGGCGACCGAAGTTCCGGCAGCGGTTCCCGTTGCTTGTTCCGGCCTACACACTGAGCTGAGCGGTTTCCGAGCTGGAAGGCTTGGGGATTAGGGTAAAACCATTAGCCCACTCTGGGGGTACCCCTTTTCGGACCTATGTGGACTAGACAGGTGGTGACGATTTCGCTAATCTTTCGTTTACCGTGGTCGCGCTTACCAATTTCCTTCTCATCTCGAGAGTGTGAGGGGCACCATGGCCGAGGGCAGGTCTATTCTTATCGCGGATGACGAGCCGATCTTTCGCAAGGCGTTGGCGAACTTGCTGCGTCTGGATGGGCACGTCTGTCATACGGCCGCCGACGCCGACGAGGCGATCGACATGCTGCGGGCCGATCGCTACGATTTGCTGATCTCCGACGTCGTGATGCCGGGAAACGAGAACCTCCGCCTCGTACGAGAAGCCCAATTGCTGGCCGAAGGCATGCCCGTGATCCTCGTCTCCGGTTGCGAGCCGATCGATTCGGCCCAGCGTGGGCAGTACCCGGCGATCGTGGCTTTCCTGGAAAAACCGCTGGATTTCGACGAATTCGGGCGAACCCTTCAAGCGGCGTTGCAGGAATCCGGTTCCCGTCCCCCCGCGCGGTAACCCCCCCTTGGAAATCTGGCGAATCTCGGCTATACACGCCGCGTAGGTCAGGGCTCGCCCTGACGAATGCCGCGTGGCGTGCCGCCAAACATCTTGCATGGCAAGCCATGCCAGGGTGCCATAACGCCCCTCCGTCAGGGCAAGCCCTGACCTACCTTGGACGGCAACGAAGGGAGAAACATGAACCTGACTTTCGAGAACAAGACCGCACTGATAACCGGCGCCGCCGGCGCGATCGGCAAGGACATCGCCCAAGAGATGATCGACGCCGGCGCCAGGGTCTTCATCACCGACCTCAAACAGGACGCCGTCGACGCCGCGGCGGCCGAATTGGGCCCGAACTGCCGGGGGCTGGCCGCCGACGTGACCGCCGAAGAGCAGGTCGTGCCCGTGGTCGATGCGGCCAAGACGTTCCTCGGCGATCGGATCGACGTCCTGGTCAACTGCGCCGGCATCATTGCCCAGGCCCCCGTGGAGGAAATCACCGTGGAGGACTGGGACAAGGTCTTTGCGGTCAACTGCCGCGGGACGTTTCTGTTGTGCAAGTACGTCGTACCGATCATGAAGCGGCACGGATACGGCCGGATCGTGAACTTCTCGTCGAAGACGGGCAAGACCGGCTCGGCGTTGATGTGTCACTACTCGGGGGCCAAGGCGGCCATCATGGGCATGACGCAATCGCTGGCCTACGAACTGGCCAAGGAGAACATCACGGTCAATTGCGTTTGCCCGGGAATCACCGACAACACCGGCGTGTGGGAGCAGTGCTCGGCCGACTATATCCAGAATTTGGGCAAATCGAGAGAAGAGGTCGTCAAGCAGTTCACGGCCAAGATTCCGCTGGGACGGCTGGCCCAAATCGACGACGTGGTGGCCGTGGTCCTGTTCTTCGCTTCGGAGAAATCCAGCTACATGACCGGCCAATCGATCAACATCACCGGCGGCCGGGAGATGCATTGAATACTAAATCATCCAGGAGACAACCGAACATGTACACGAAAGCACAAGTCGCCGCGACCATCGACCACGCCGTATTGAAACCGCCCGCCACCGATCAGGAAATCATCGACAACGCCAGGATGTGCGCCGAGAACCGGGTGGCCAGCTTCTGCGTCCGCCCCAGCGACGTGCCGCTGGCCGTCCAGCAGCTCGAGGGCACGGGCGTGCCCGTCGCGGTCGTGGTCGGTTTTCCCCACGGCTCGAACAAACCGGAAGTCAAAGCCCTCGAATCGAAGATCGCCGTGGAAGAGGGGGCCCGGGAAATCGACATGGTGATGAACGTCGGCAAGTTCCTCTCCGGCGATTACGCCTGGGTGCAGCGAGATATCGAAGCCGTGGTGGCCGAGGCCAAACCAAAGGGCGTGCTGGTGAAAGTCATTCTCGAAACGTGCTTCCTCGACGACGACGAAGTCGTCAAGGCGTGCAAGATCGCCGAAGCGGCCGGAGCCGACTACGTAAAGACCTCCACCGGGTTCGGCGAAGACAACAAGCGGTCCAAGAGCGCCACGCCCGAGGTGATCGACATCATGATGAAAACCGTCGGCCGGACCATGGGCGTGAAGGCCTCCGGCGGCGTGCGGAATTGGGAAACGGCCGTCGGCTACCTGGATCAGGGCTGCAAGCGGCTGGGCGTGGCCTCGACCGTCCAGATCCTCTCCGGAGCCGCCGAAGCTGGAGAGAAGCATGACTACTAGCATGAAGGCGGTGGTCTATCACGCGCCCGGCGATATTCGGGTCGAAGACGTGCCGGTGCCCACCTGCGGCGACGACGAAATCCGCGTGAAGGTCGACGCCTGCGCCGTCTGCGGCACCGACCTGAAAACCTACCGCCACGGCAATCCCCGGATCAAACCGCCCAAGATCATGGGCCACGAATTCACCGGGCTGGTGGAAACGGTCGGCTCGCGGGTCGAGGGGTTCTCGCCCGGCGAGCGGGTCGTGATGGCCACCTCGATTTCCTGCGGACAATGTGCCTACTGCCGCCGCGGCTGGACCAACCTGTGCGTCGATCTGGCGCCCATGGGCTTCACGTACGAAGGGGGAATGGCCGAGTACACGGTCATTCCCGCCCGGGCGATCCGCAACGGCCACGTCGTCAAGGTTCCCGCCGGCGTGAAGGCCGAGCACGCCGCGCTGTCCGAGCCGCTCAGTTGTGCCGTCAACTCGGCCGACAACTCCCACATCGAGCCGGGCGATACCGTGGTCGTGGTCGGTGCCGGACCGATGGGCATCATGAATGCGTGCGTCGCCCGGGAAGTCGGCGCCGAGCAGGTCATCCTGGCCGAGATCAACCCGGTCCGGCTGAAACAGGCCGAACCGTTCGCGTTCGACCGGCTGGTCGACCCGGCCCAAGAGGATCTGAAGCAGATCGTCATGGACGCCACCGGCGGGATCGGCGCCGACGTGGCCATCGTGGCGGCCCCGGCGGCGGCACCGCAAGAGGAGGCCGTCTACCTGGTCCGAAAGCGCGGCACCGTCTGCCTGTTCGCCTCGCTGCCGGCCTCCGACAAGATGCTCTCGATCGACAGCCGGGCCGTCCACTACGGCGAAGTGCGAGTGGTGGGCACCAGCGACTCCACGCCCGAGCACGTCCGCAAGGCCGTCGAGCTGATCGCCGGCGGCTCGCTCCCGGCCGACCGGCTGGCCTCCCACGTCCTGGGCCTGGGCGACATTTTCCGGGCCTACCAACTCATGCAAAGCGGCGAGGCGTTGCGCGTGGTGTTGACCCCGTAGTCGCGGCCAAACGGATGCCGGGACGGATTCGAAGGCGTAGCTGAATTCGCAAGAATTCAGAAATACCCAGTTACTTCGTTCGGCGATTGTTCGGCGATTGTTCGGCGATTCACTGAATTCTTGCGAATTCAGCTACTTCTTGCGAATTCAGCTGCAAGGTCGGGGCAACTACGGGGTGAATGAAGGACGGATCTGGAAATCCGTCCTACCAGATCCTTGAACGGCCGCCGGCTCGGACGCATAATGAAATAAGTGGCTGATTTGCCGCATTTCCTCGGCAGTCACGCCACGCTGCCCTCGTCCCCGCGCTCGTCTGCTGCCATGACAATGAAATCGGCCCTTGAAATACCGTTGCCCGGTTCGCGGCACGCGGCCTATCGGCCGGGGCTCGTGGTGCGCGGGACGGTGCGGGCGGCGGCCTTGGTGGCGGTGGCTGCGGCGAGCTATCTCGCCTGGGTATCCATTCAGGCCGGCGACGCGGCGGGCGGTTGCGCCGGCCTGCCGCAGTTCGACTGCGAACACGTGCTGGCCAATCCCCGCTGGTCGACGTGGCTGGGTCTCTCGGTGAGCCTGCCCGCCGTGGGCGTTTACCTGGCCGTCTTCGCCGCCTCGTGGCTGATCGGCCCGAAGTGCCGGCCACGCACAAAGCAGGTTGCTTGGGCGGCCCTTGCGTTGCTGGTGCCCATGGCGGCGGGGGCCGGGTTGTGGTTCGTGGCGCTGATGGCGCTGGTGATCCACAAGCTCTGCCTCTATTGCCTCTTGACCCACACGTGCGGCTTGACCATCGCGGCGCTGATCCTGCCCCATGTCCCGTGGCGCCGCGAAAGCCGGCTGGCGGCGGCAGCGTCGGCCGTCGGCCTGACCCTGTTGATCGGCGGGCAAGTGTT
>DATLAN010000106.1:0-6695 GCA_035527455.1 Thermoguttaceae bacterium | reverse complement strand
CGGTACAGAGCACTCTTGCGCCCCGATTGTGCGTTCCGAGGCCCGGAGTGGTGTGATTGGACCTGTTTTCGATTCGCGGCGATTCTGGGGCCGTATTTGGGCAGTTTACCCCGGGGAAATGACCCAAGATCGGCTCGGCCGGGCAGACCATGGCTGAAGCATCGATTCTGGCGCGATTTTCACAAGCGTAGAGTGCGTTTCGTTCTCGGGTCGCGGCCAATAGGTGTTTTGGGACCTGTTGGGGCTTCCCCGGATTCAAACACCACAGGGAGTGCGTTTCGTTGGGTTCTCGAAGACGCGACCCGTTGGCGGGGTGCCGCCCACTGGGGTTCTGGTGTTCCGTCGTGCCGGGCTGGTAAACTGGCCGAGTTGCTGTGATCGCCTGCATGTTGTGGAAGGGACGAACCGTGACCCGAATGAACCTCCGCATCGTCTTCGTCCTGCTGGCCCTCTTGCCGCCTGGTCCGAGCGCTCGGGCCCGTCTGTCGGCCTGCCAAGACCAAAGTCGCCCCACGGCGGCGGCGGTCAGCGCGTCAACCAGACCCCCAGCGTGAATCCGGGTCGGCATGTGAGTGAAGCCAAGCCGGCGGCCACCCCGGGCAAGCTCACCGACAAGGTCGTCTTGAGCCGGGCGGACACGATGCCGAAATCCGAGATCATTCGGCTTGCCTGATGTGCGGCGTTTGCGTCGGGAAAGGAAGGTTTCTTGGCGCCGCTTTGCGTGCTGTAGCAAGGACGGCGCGATGCACCCACTGCTCGTACCGTGCCGCCGAAGGAGACTCCCCGTATGAAACGTTTGGTCTGGATTGCAGCGTGGGACCTGTTCATTTTCAGCGCGCCCACGACCGCTTCGCCCGCCGAGCCGCTACCGAGGCGATACAACGCATCAGCACCGACTGCCCGGATTCCTGCACAAGACCTTGTGCAAGTACTCCGGAGACCGGGGCTCACCCGCAGGACGCCGCCGGTGCCAGTCGCGATCGGTGGGTACCAGGCAATCGTCCCATGGCCACGGATCGAACGGATCGTAACCCAACGCCCGCGCAAGCTTGCTGGAATCCATGGTGACGTTGCCGGCACGAGGCGGAATCGGGCCGGCCTCGCGGCGAGGGATGCCGCACAGGCAGTCGGGATCGTAGCCGCCCGCGCGATTGATGATCTGCGCAATCTGATAGAGGCTCAACCGTCGAGGCCCTCCCGCATGGAACAAGCCGCTAAGATCGTTTGCCAACATCTTCTCGCACAACGCGTTGAGGCAGTCGGTGTAGGTGGGTGTGCGAATCTCATCGAAATAGAGAGTTGCCGGCCGCGACTTCTTGAACCGCGAAGCGATCCAGTCGATAGCTCCCGCATGGCCGTTGAGACTCACTCCCATCGGCAACGAAATCCGCAAGATGCAAGCCCGCGGGTCGGCCTCGACGAGCACCTGTTCGCCGGCCACCATCGTCTTACCGTAAACCGAGACGGGATCGGGTCGATCTGCCTCCGTGTAGCCACCATCGCCGCTGCCCGAGAAAACCAGGTCGACCGAAAGGTGGACCAGCCGGATGCCTCGCGACACGCTCTGGAGGATCAGGTTGCGAACCCCCTCCACGTTGATGGTATGGGCCAGTTGCGGATTCATCTCGCACGCTCTTAAGGCGCAGTTGCCGGCGCAATCGAGCACCGCACCAAATTCGTGCTGCTCGAACAGCCGATCCAGGCCATCGCGATCCTCGGCATTGCAGGCCACCACTCCCGGGCCGGTCAGTTGGAGGTTGTCTACCTGATGGATGCCGAACACCCGGCCGGGGTGTTTTTTCCGGAAATAGCGCAGTGCGTTGTAGCCCGCCACACCGGCAACTCCGGTGATCAGCAGCGGCAGGGGGATCGCGGTCGGGGGATTTGCCGGACGGAACATGTTGCCGGGATGGAAGGACTTTGCCAGCGTTAGCAGTACCGAACCCACTAGTATACCAAGGCAATGCCGCCGAGGATATCTTCCCGTACGGCCCAGGGTTGATGCCCGCCACGTTCCTGACCTGGACGCTCGGCCTGCTGGGGATGGGATGGTACGGGTGTACGAGTGGATGAGCTTCCCAAGCTGGACGTCGCGGGCGGGGACTGGAGGCGGCTGAAATCTCTAATCGCTTAGAGGATTCAACTCTGGATATCGCCTGCAAATCCCGTGTTGCGGGGTAAGGCTTGGCATCCGTTCCACGCGTCAGAAGGGCCGTGGCCCTCCAACGCGAGAACCGCTACAATGAGGGAATGCTGATATTGGATCGCATGTCAGTTCGTACGTGGTTCGGTTGCTCGCACAATCGGCAACGAATCGGTACTTGCCTTGTAGGCTAGCGGCAACCACGATCCTTTGCTTCGGGCGATTACGAGTCTTTAGGTTCTGGACTGTAAACGAAAAGGTTTAGCCGTCAGAGCCGGACGGAGAGACAATCTCATGACAGTATCGTCGACGCGCGCTCAAGCCGTTGCTGAAATCCTTTGGGAACTGAAGCGAGCGGATAAGGTCGCCACTTTGACCTCGATTGCCAACCGTGCTGGATTCAACCCGGGCTCGGGCGGCCGGATGATCAACACCTGTTTGAAGACCGTGCGTCGCGACTGGCCGCATCTGCAATGGTGGCGAGCCGTCGCCGACAACGGCCAAGTGGAAGAAGAGCAGCAATCGTACCTGATCGACGCCGGGTTTGAAACCGAATCGGTCGATGACGACACCGTCGTAATCAAGGCATTGGCCGAACAGTTGATGAACTGGGGCGAGCCGTAAGGCTCGCAGGATGACGATCTTCCTTCAGTTGCGCGGCAGGAATAGTACGCGTTCCGTTGATGCGTGCCGAGCAAGAGGTCAGCCGGTTTGTCCGGATCATCAGATGATCTTGTCGTCGTTGGCCATGACTTCCCAGAGGTCGGCGTAGCTCGTTGCCTTGCGGACGGCGGCGAGCAAAGCATCTCTTGTACCTTCGGCATTGCGCCCTTCGAATTCAACACAGATCGTCCGCTCGCCCGCCATCACCTGAAGGTCCTGTAGTTCGACATCGCTGAACTTCTCCACAATCGCTTTTTTCACGGCGGCTGCGGCGTAATCAATATCTCGGGCCCGGACCATGGCTCTTTCCATTTCTGCAATAGGGATCGTTGTGCCTGAACCGTCAGTCTACCTCAATTCGCCACAGTGCCAATCCCTCATTTCGGCGTTTCGGACAGCAGAGCTTCTGACCATCTCCGTTCCAACAGGGCGGAAATGCTAAAGAAACACGCAGAAATCGGGCATTTCAACATGTCCCGTGGGGTCGAACCATTGAGCCGATATCGAAACCCCTTGAAAACACGGACTTGACGCTCGCCAGCAGAATGAATCTCAGACAACATTCGAAGGCATCGATGAGGATTGATGCGGCCGCCACACAGCCCGTATTCGGGGTTCCGTGTCATCAATCCATGCCTTTTCCGAAACATCCCAAATAACCACCCTGCGCGAAACATTCCATCGGGGGGTGGCCTGATCCGGCCCAACGCCCGGTCGCGAGCTTCCCGGCACCCGCTCTTCTCCCTATTGCGCCTTTACATCGCAGCAAAACAGCGTGTCGTGGTAGCGTAAGTAGAGCCGACCGCCGCAGAGTACGGGGTGGGCCCAAGCGTCCTTCTTGGGTTTCTGGCCGACGGGAAACGCACCGAGCGTCTGGAAGCTCTTGGCGATCGGCTTCAGCAGCAGGGCCTTGCCGTCGTCAACCAAGACGAAGAGTTTTCCGTCAGCCCAGATAGCCGCGGCGTTGGTGGGCTCGGGTAGTTGGGTCTTTACGTTTCCCGTCTTGGCGTCACCACCGCACTCGACCTGAAGTGCTCCACGGCTGTTCACTGCGCAACTCTGTTGCCAAGGTGCGTGTACGCAGCGATGCCGATGCCGCCGCGGGCGACGAGATGGGACTCGCCCGCACCCGTCCCTGCGAACGGGTCATGGCAGCCAAACCCGCCAAGGCCGCGACTACCTCCAGCGCGCAACTGCCAGGTTGAATTCTACCGGGCCATGGTGGATAATGGACACGGTCGCACGAAACGTAACATTCCGAAAGGACGAGACTGTGGTTAGTATCTTGAAAGCGCTGTTGCCGGTTTTTTTCATTGCCTGCATGATTTCATCCGCCGCCGCGTCGCATCCCGTGCCGGAGGGTCCGCTCTGGCTGACCTACGAGGGTGAAGACGGCCCGGGCCAGGGGCGGCACATCGTCTTGATCGCCGCCGAGCAGGAATATCGCAGCGAGCAATCGATGCCCATGTTGGCCGCCATCCTTGCCAAGCGACACGGCTTCGATTGCACGGTGCTCTTTTCCGTCAACGACCGGGGCGAGTCCGATCCCACGTTGAAGACCCGCGGCGACGGCAAAAACGTCGTGCACAACATCCCGGGCTTGCAGTACCTCGGCAAGGCCGACCTGTTGATCCTGTTCAACCGGTTCATCACCTTGCCGGACGACCAGATCAAGCACGTGATCGACTATCTCGAGTCAGGCAAGCCGTTGATCGGCATCCGCACGGCCAATCACGGGTTCATCGGCAATTTCCCCTACGAGATCGACGGCAAGAAGGTCAACTTCGGCGACGACGTCCTCGGCGGCGCTTTCCGAGGCCATCACGGCAACTGGCACGCCGATTCCACGCGAGGCATCCTCGTCGAAAACATGAAGGACCATCCGATCCTCCGCGGCGTGGACGATATCTGGGGGCCTTCCGACGTTTACCGGACCTACGACAAAGGCAAAAGTCTTCCGGTCGGGTGCCATGCATTAGTCCTCGGCCAACCGTTGCTCGGCCGCAACCACGATGACGGAGTCAACACGGAGAAAGAGCCGCTGCCGATCGCCTGGACGAAAACATGGACCGGCTCGACCGGCAAGACGGCCCGGGTGTTCCACGTTACCATGGGCAGCGCGAAGGACTACGAGAGCGCCGGTCTGCGCCGCCTGACGATCAACGCCGCCTATTGGTGCCTGGGCATGGAACGCCAGATCTCGCCCACCAGCAGCGTGCAGTACGTCGGCCCCTACAAGCCCTTGGCCAGCGGATTCGACTACGAAGCGTTGAATGTAGTGCCAAAGAAGCCGGCAGAGTATCGGTGATCCGCAACGTTCCCGTAACTGAGGAGTATCGACTATGAAAAGGCAGACTCTCTTCGTCGCACTTGTCGTCTCGATAACCACATTCCTGGCGACCGCCGCCGTCCGGGCTGCGGATGAGGCCAAACCGGTGAAGGTTTTCATCCTCGCAGGGCAATCCAACATGGAGGGGCAAGGGACAATTGCCCTCGATCCCAAGCGGAATGAAGGTAAGGGAAGCCTTGAGTACCTGGTCAAGGACCCTGCCACCGCCGATCGCTTCAAGCATTTGAAGGATTCCGACGGCAATTGGGCCGTGCGAAACGACGTTTGGATCTGGTATCTCGGCCGCAAGGGACCGCTGACGGTCGGCTACGGCGCCCGCGAAGACCGCATCGGCCCGGAGTTGGGCTTCGGCCACGTGATGGGTGATGCGTGCGACGAGCGGGTGCTGCTCATCAAGATCGCTTGGGGAGGCAAGAGTTTGGCCGCTGACTTCCGGCCGCCGAGTTCCGGAGGTGAGGTCGGCCCGTATTACCGCGAGTTGTTCAAACAGGTGAAAGACGTGCTGGGGGACCTGAAGACACTCTTCCCCGAGTACGACGGCCGCGGTTACGAGATTGCCGGATTCGGCTGGCATCAGGGATGGAACGATCGCGTTAACCAGGCGTTCAACGATGCGTACGAGCAAAACATGGCGAACTTCATTCGCGACGTTCGCAAAGAACTGGGCATCGAGAAGCTGCCGTTCGTGATCGCGGAGACGGGAATGAGCGGTCACAGCGAAACGCATCCCCGGGCCCTGTCCTCAATGCGTGCCCAGGCCGCAGTGGCCGAGCATGCCGAGTTTCGTGGGAATGTCGCCTTTGTTGGTACGAAGGACTTCTATCGGCCGCCCGAGGCATCCCCGTCCGGCCAGTCCTATCACTGGAACAGCAACGCCGAGACGTACTACCTGATCGGGGCCGCCATGGGTGAGGCGATGAGAAAGCTCTGTCAGCCGTAGAGGCGGCGTGTTGGCGGTGACCGCAAAGTCCTGACGGTAGCCGGAACGCGTTGCATTCCGGCTCGGATGAAATAATAAGTCTCGACTAGGTTAGTCGGAAATCACTTGACCTACCCGCCTCAGCCGTGCCACGGAGGGAAGGGTAGTAAGCCTCGGCTGCCTTGGGGGGCCGAGCCAAACTGGAACTGACAGGACAGTCTGAGAAACAACGCCCCCGGGGTTGCCAGTGCATCACTGGCGGTCTCAGGGGGTTCTTCTGCATCCCGGATTTCGCTATCGTGCATTACGGTGGCAGCGTATCGGATTCGCTGGACCGCTTTGTGTCAGCCCAGCCTGTTGAGAATTGTCCACCACGTCCGGCGTGCCGAGGTAGGTTTCTAGGCAGTCGGGTGAGTCCTGCAGGTGGCGCACCAGCCCGAAGCGTCCGGCGTCGTCGTCAGTGAACGCCATTCGGCAATCTGTAAAGGGCGGACAGAAAGCGTAGCGGCGGGCGGGCGAAAAACGTAGCGCCCGATACCTACGCTACCCTCCACCCGAGGGTCCGTCTAGTCGTGCCCCTCCTGGCCTTTCTGGCCGGATCCATCCTGGCCTTCCTCCCT
>DATLAN010000105.1:0-7259 GCA_035527455.1 Thermoguttaceae bacterium | reverse complement strand
CTTGACGTTCGGGTGCGAAACGACGCGCCGCACGGGCATGGGAAGGTGCAGTTCGATCGTGTCGCCGTTGCGCCACGTCCGCTCGATCCGTGCATAGCCTTTCTCGATCTTCACGGGTGCCTGCTCGCCGTTGATTTTCAGTGACACCTCATCGGACGCCTTCTCGACGAACGCGTACAGGTCGCTGGGGACCGGTTGATTCTGCGCCCAACCGGGCACGCGGATACGGACGGCGAACTGCTCTTCCTTCTCCGGGGCGACCGTGATGCGGACGTCGCCCCGCCATGGATACTCCGTTTCCTGGCTGAGCGTGACCTTGTTCTGCGGCGTCTCGAAGGTCACCTCGCCGCCGAGGAACAGGTTCACGTAGAGGTCCTTCTCCTTCCTCGCGTACGCGAAGCCCGGAACCGACGGGATGAACCGCGCGACGTTCGAGGGACAGCACGCGCAGCCGAACCAGGGGCTCCGGGCGTGCTGGCCGATCGATTCGAGCACGTTCGGGTAGAAGAACGTGTCGCCTTCCATCGAGATCCCGGAAAGGACCGCGTTGTACATGGTCCGTTCGAGCACGTCGACGTACTTCGCGTCGCCGTACATCAGGAACATCCGGTGGTTCCACAGCACGTTGGCGATCGAGGCGCACGTTTCGCAGTAGGCCGTCATGTTCGGCAACTCGTAGGGTCCGCCGAATCCCTCGTGTCCGCCCGCCGCCCCGATGCCGCCGGTCAGGTAGAGCTTCGTGGTGACCACGTCTTTCCAGATCGTATCGATCGCCTCGACGTACTCCATGTTGCCCGTCAGGGCGGCGACGTCGGCCATTCCGGTGTAAAGATAGGCGGCGCGGACGCTGTGGCCGACGGCCTCTTTCTGCTCGACGACCGGGACGTGGTCCTGGCTGTACGTGCCGTAGAGTCCCCCGTCGCCGTTGGGCCCGCGGCGGCCTGTTCGCCCTCGTTGATCGAGGAAGAACTTGGCCTGGTCGAGGTATTTCGCGTTGCCGGTCGCGCGATACAGCTTGCACAGGCCGATCTCGATTTCCTGGTGTCCCGGGGGATCGGTGCGGCCGGCGGGGTTGAAAACGCTGCAGATCAGGTCGGCGTTCTTCAAGGCGACGTCGAGAAAGCTCCGCTCTCCGGTGACCTGGTAATGTGCCACGGCGGCTTCGTACATGTGGCCCACGCAGTACTGTTCGTGAACCGACCGGACGTTGGTCCAAAGCCTCTCCGGCTGCCGCTTCGGCGCGGAATAGAACGTGAACAGGTAACCGTCTTCCCACTGGGCCGCGGCCATGACTCGAATGAGCTGGTCCAGAGAGAGCCGCATCGACCGGTCGGGCTGTACCTGCAGGGAATAAGCGGCCCCTTCCATGATCTTATAGACGTCGGAATCATTGAAACTGGCGCCTTCGTGATTGCCTTCCAGCAGCCCGGCGGATTTTTTGAAGTTGCTGATGCGGCCGGTCTGCTCGCACTGCTCGAAGGCGTAGGGGATCGTCACCTTGCGGCTGGTTTCCAGCCGGGGAGTCCAGAAATGGTCGGCGACACGGACCTTGTTGAACGGGACGGGTGCGACGTTGTAGTCACGCTCCAGCGCGCTGGGCTCTTCCCCGGCAAGACAGCAGGCCGCAAAGAGCACCTGGCCGGCGACCATCCACGGAAGCATCGTTCTGTAAGGTTTCATCGTAGGGTCCTTTCTCCGGTATCCAACTCGAACTGTGAGTAGGGTGGGCATTGCCCACCAATCTCCTGTAGGGCAAGAATGTCCAAACGTCACCATCGCGAAGCAGTGGGGGCAGTCCGGAATTTCGGTCCGGTGGTGGGCAGTGCCCACCCTACTGAGTGATTTCCCGAGTATCCAAGTACCGCCACCCCCACGTGCCGTCCCACTCGCGGCGCTCGCGGCCGTCGGGCTCCTTGACGGTCTTGATGCCTTCTTTCACACGATAGGCCAGCCGGATTCGATCGTCGGTGATCTGCACGACGAAGAAGCCGTTTTCCGTCTGGCCCGTATTGATGACGTTCAGTGCCTGCTCCTCGCCGTCGGGCTTCCACCGGTAGACGCCCGTGCCCGTGTGGCCGTGAAACACGGCAATCACGTTGTACGGTTTCAGGGCCTCGTAATAGGTCTTCCGCTCTTCGTCGTGCCACCAGTTGGTTCCCTGGAGATCATAATGGTGCATGACGACCACGGGCCGGCCGCTTTCGCCCACGCGGGCCGCCAGATCGCTCTTGAGAAAGTCGAGGCTGCCCTGCGGGTCGTGATACGCGGCGGAGTAGCGGGTCTGGGGATGCGGCACGTTGCCGGGATAGAGGTTCAGTAGGACCAGGTGAACGCCGTCCCAATCCCAGGAGTAGTGCAGGCCGTTCTCCGAGACGTGGTCGGTCAATCCCTTCTGCAGCCGCAGCTTGTTGCGGTCCTTCAGATGCGCCTGGAAGCTGAAGCCGAACTGCTCTCGGCCGACCGGCGGGCCGTCGTGGTTTCCCCAACCCTCGAAGACCGGATACTTCAACCGCCCATCCGTTCCATCGAGGCCGAATTCCGCCAGAAAGTAGCCGAACTGCAATTCGCTCTGGTTCTTGCCCTCCCGCATCCGGTCGCCGTCGTCGATCACGTCGCCCAGCACGGCCGCGCCGCGAGGCCGGGCGATCGCGCCGCCGCCCAGTGCTTCGGGCCAACGCTCCTCGGCGATCCGGTTCATCTCGTCGATGGTCACCCGGTCCCGCTGATTGCGATCCTCGTTTTCCAAAGCGTCGTAGTGGGAATCGGACGTCACCAGAAAAGTCACGTCCGCAGCCGATGCGGCCAGCGAGGCCGACAGCACGAGCAGCAGACACGTCAAAGCACGGACCTGGCGGCAGATCATAGGGTGTCTCCGTGAAAGAGTAACAAGCACGGTGCGCGCATGTTTGACAAAACCGATTGCGATAACAACGTTTAGCGGGCGGGCTTGCCCGCCGTTTGGTTGCGGCCAGGGGCCGCGCTGGGTGCGGGAGCCCCGAAAACGGGGACTGGCTCCTTCGAGATGTCGTCGTGCAGTGGTATTTCGCGTCTCCGACGGCGATTCCGACTGCCCGGAACTTCAATCGCCGTCGGAGACGCCTCCCACAGCCGGATTGGCATCAAGCGAATTTCCGGACACTCTCGCCCAAGTATAGCCGAACCGCGGCCCGGAAGCGAACGGTTCGGCAAGTCCGTCCCGCGTTCTTGCGACCCGGCTGCCGACAACGTAGGATGGGACGGGTCTTGAACCAGCCAAAGCGAGGAGGATTCCATGAAATCAAGAACGACGGTGGCGATCATCCTGGTTGCCGTGTGCGGGGGATCGCTTGTTCCGGCGCACGCCTTCGCGGCAGTGGAAACCGCTTTCTACGTGGCGCCCGACGGACGGGACGACAACCCGGGAACGATCGACAAGCCGTTTGCCACGCCGGCCCGAGCCCGGGACGCGGTGCGCCAAACGGTCGCCGCCGGACTGGAGGGCGGCGTGACCGTCTTCCTTCGCGGCGGGACCTACTTCCTCGATGGTCCGTTGGTCCTCGGCCCGGAAGACTCCGGAACCCTACAGCACGCGATCACCTATGCCGCGTGGGGCGAGCAGACGCCGATCCTCAGCGGCGGGCGACGCATCGGCGGCTGGACCAAGGGCCAAGGAAATCTGTGGACGGCCCGCCTGCCGGAAGTCGCATCGGGCAGTTGGCATTTCCGCGAATTGTTCGTCGACGGACAACGGGCCGTACGCGCCCGCACGCCCAATCGCGGCGACGAGGAATTCTGCTGGCGGCTGACCGACGCCCAAATCGCGCCCGACCTGCAGACCCACACGCTGACGCTGGGCCCCGGCAAGGTCCGGCCGTGGAGCCGTCTGGACGATGTCGAGGCCGTCGTGCTGAAGAACTGGGCCACGCTGCACAAACGGGTCGAAAGCGTCGAGGCGGCCACCGGACTCGTCACCCTGAAGGGACCGCACGTGAAGTATTTCGGCGGCAACCGCCCGCGGCCCGGCGGAGGGTGCTTCTTCGAGAATTCCCCGGAAATGCTGGACGTGCCGGGCGAGTGGTACCTGGATCGGGACTCGGGCGTGTTGACCTACTGGCCGCTTGACGGGCAGGACATGGGCCGGGCCGAGGCGATCGCCCCGGTGCTCGATTACGTCCTGCAGATCGCCGGGGAGCCGGACCGGCCGGTGCGGAACGTCCACTTCCGCGGCCTGGCCGTGATGCACCATCACCTGCCGCTGCCGCTGGAAGGCCACCACGGACGCCAGGCCGCCTTCCGTTACGGCGGCGACGCCCTGCCGGCCGCCATCCGCTGGTCGCACGCCGAGGGTTGCAGCATGGTCGACTGCCGGATCGCCCATACCGGCGGCAACGGCCTGGATCTCGGCGAAGGCTGCCGCGGTTGTCTGGTCGAAGGCAACGCGGTCTTCGACGTCGGCGGCAACGGCATCAACGTCGGCGGCCCCAACGACGAGCGGCTCGTGCCCAAGGAAAACCGCGTCGCCAACAACTACGTCCACCATTGCGGAGCGATCTACTTCGGGGCCTGCGCCATCTGGGCCGGCTTCGCCCAAAAAACCCTCATCGAGCACAACCTCGTCTGCGAGCACCCCTACACGGGCATCAGCATCGGGTGGAGTTGGAATTCCTCGCCCACGGTCGCCCGCGAGTACATCGTGCGATACAACCACGTCTACAACGTGATGAAGGAGGTCTGCGACGGCGGGGCGATCTACTCGCTGGGCTACCAGCCGGGCACGGTACTGCTGGCCAACCATCTGCACGACGTACACCGCTCGAAGTACGCCGTCGCCGCTCCGAACAACGGCATCTTCTTCGACGAGGGCTCGAAGGGCTTTCTGATCGAGGACAACGCCATCTACCGCACAGCCGGCCAGCCGACCCGCCACAACCGCAACCAGTCCGACTGGCACACCTGGCGAAACAACCTGCTCATCGAAGGCGACGAGATCCCGACCGACTTGAAGCGGGTTGAACGGGCCGGATTGGAGCCGGAGTGGCAGGAGCGGCTGACGCCCGGGTAGTCCACGGCAGGCAACGAGACGCGACCCCGTTTCCGACATCACCGGCCCAACAAATCTCGCGCGGCGTTCGATGCTCCCATTATTTTCGACGAGAGTCGGCGTGGGCACCGTTTTTCAGACCTGCGAGGAGTCGATCCCACTCAGCGTCTTCGTGCCGGCCAGTAAGGTCCGTCGACTCCTATGTCCCTCGCCGCTGCCCGAACCATTCGATCTGTCGCCGGGGACAGAACGTCAGGTCGTGCTCGGCGCAATAGGGCTCGAGCCACCGGGCCTTTTCGGCCAACTCCTCGACCGTCGTCCCTTGCGGCATCAGCATGGCCCGGGTGCGGTCGATTTCGGGAAACTCGGCCAGATACTTCTCCACCTCTCGGCAATCCGCCGGCGTGTCCACGACGAACTTCACCTGGTAGTCGTACTCGGCGACCAGCCGCCGGATCACCTCCGGCACGTGCCGGTTGCGCTCGTGCCGCCGCGCCCAACGGGGGTCTTGCCGGTCGGTCGGGCGCGAGTTGGACAGCTTCGGGCTGATCGACATCAGATCGCACTCGACCGGCAGGTAGAGCGTGCCGGAGGTCTCGATGGTCATGTGTTTTCCCGCCCGGCGCAGCGCGGCCGCAAGCGGAATCATCTCGGCGAACAGCATCGGCTCGCCCCCGGTGATCACGACGTGTTCCGCTGCAGCAGGCGTCTCCGACGGCGACTCCCCAAGCCGCTCCACCCGGCCGATGATCTCCTCGACCGACAGGTCTTCCCCGTCGGCCGCCGAGGAGGCGTACGGCGTATCGCAGAACCGACACCGCAGATTGCAGCCGCTTGCCCGCACGAAGACGCTCCACGTGCCGGTCAAGCGGCCTTCGCCTTGGATCGATCGGAAGATTTCAGCGATACGCATGGGACGGAATTCTTACTCCTCATATTCCACCGGGTCTTCCACTCCCGCCTCGGCGAACCCCTTCAATCGCAGCCGGCAGGCGTCGCAACGTCCGCAACTTCTGCCCGACGGTCCCGGATCGTAGCAACTGCGGGTCAGGCCGTAATCGAGCCCCAACTCGAGGCCGCGGCGGATGATCCGGGCCTTGGTCAGTTCGATCAGCGGCGTGTGGATGGTGAACTTCAGCCGCCGCTGGACGCCCGCCTTGGTCGCCAGGTTGGCGAGCTTCTCGAAGGCCGCGATGAACTCAGGCCGGCAGTCGGGATAGCCGCTGTAGTCGACCGCGTTGACGCCGATGAAGATGTCGGCCGCGTCGATCGTCTCGGCGTAGCCCAACGCCAACGCCAAGAGCACCGTATTTCGGGCCGGCACGTAGGTGACGGGGATTTCCGCGTCGATCTGCTCGGCGCTGCGGTCCTTGGGCACGGCGATCGCGTCGGTCAGGGCACTGCCGCCGATGGCCGAGAGGTCCACCGAGCAGACCACGTGCCGACGTACGCCCACGGCCTCGGCCACCCGGCGGGCTGCCTCCAGCTCGAACCGGTGCCGCTGGCCGTAGTCGGCCGAAAGGGCGTACAGCTCGAAGCCTTCCGCCCGGGCAATCGCCGCGGTGGTGGCCGAATCGAGCCCCCCGGAGAGGAGGATCACGGCGGGTTTGGGCATATTGGTTCTTGGGTTGCGAAGCCGCAAGCGGCCTTTTCGGTAAACTCTCAAGCGGCCTTTTCGGTAAACCTTAATGATGCCACAATGAGGAGAGTCAGGAAAGGAGCTTTGCCGGTGGACGAGAACTTCCGCGACGTGTTGGAAACATTCGACAACCCGCACCCGGGCCGAGACTATACGATCGAGATCGTCTGTCCGGAGTTCACCTCGGTCTGCCCGAAGACGGGCCAGCCCGATTTCGGCACGCTGACGTTCACCTATGTGCCCGAGGCAAAATGCGTGGAGCTGAAGAGTCTGAAGCTCTATCTCCAGCAGTACCGCAACGAGGGGATCTTCTACGAAGCGGCCACCAACCGGATCCTCGACGACCTGGTCGCGGTGGTCCAACCCCGCGAAATGACGCTGATCGCCGCTTTTACCCCCCGTGGAGGGATCACGACCACGGTCACGGCCACCCACGGCAGCCAATCGCCGTTCTGAAGGGGGTGACCACTAAGGGCCCGCGCAGAAATGACTTGTCCAATTGGGTGGCACGCCCTGAGGAACGAAGGGCGTGGTTTGGCTGGTTTTCCACGCCCTTCGTTCCTCAGGGCGTGCCACCCTCGCTCGCCGCCAATCCGGCAA
>DATLAN010000104.1:0-6240 GCA_035527455.1 Thermoguttaceae bacterium | reverse complement strand
GCCGTAGTTCTCGATGGCGATGCGAATGATCTTCTTCGCCGTTTCCATCGCGTTTTCTTCGTGGAACTCGACGTGCTCGGCGCCGGCGAACCTGGCCTTCGGGCTGGTCGAAATGATCTTGGTGTGAAAACACTTCTGCAGCCCGGTCAGAGCCGGAAAGACGCACTGCACGTCGACCAGCATCACCTCCACCGCGCCGGTGGTGATCGCCAATTCCTGCTGGAGGAAGTTGCCCGCGATCGGAACGCCGTGCCGCATGAGGATCTCGTTGGCCGTGCAGCAGATGCCGGCCAGGTTGATGCCCTTGGCACCCTTGGCTCGGGCCTCGGCGAGAATCTCCGGGTCGCTGGCCACGGCGACGATCACGTCGGAAAGGGTCGGTTCGTGGCCGTGGACGAGGATGTTCACTTCATCCTCTTTGAGCACGCCCAGGTTCGCCCGAGAACGCAAAGGATGCGGTTGACCGAACAGCACGTCGGAGACGTCCGTAGCGATCATCGACCCGCCCCAACCGTCGGCCAGGGCCGTCCGGGCCGACGAGAGGAGGATGTGCTCGGCCTCGTTGTCCACGCCGATGTGCGTCATGTGCAAGCCGGTGACGACCTCGCGATCGATTCCCCGCGGCGTGGTCTCGGCGGCCGCCCAATTCTTCTGCTGCTGTTCCGGAGCCCGGGCGACGTTCAACAGCGTGCCGTCCTGCTTGCCGAACTCCCCCAGCAGCAGGTCGGCCAGTTCTTTGGCCACTTCCCGGTCGCTACGCCCGTCGCGCTCGACCCCGTACTCGTCGGCCAGCTTGTGGAGTTTTCCGGGGCTGCGGATCTTGTACGCCTCGGAGGTCCCTTCCGCGGCCAGCCGAAGCGCCTTGACGATCTCGCGGCCGTGGTCCGAGTGGGCCGACGTGCCCGAGGCGATATGCCGCAGGAGGTTCCGAGCGACGATCACCTCGGCCGTGGCTCCGCAAATACCGACTTGGGCGCCTTCGCCGAAGGGGTCGATCCGACAGGGCCCCATAAAGCAATTCCGGCAGCAAATCCCCAATTTTCCAAAGCCGCATTGGGGCTTCTGCATATCCAGCCGGTCCCATACCGTCTCGATGCCGGATTGACCGGCGACGTCTATCAACTGAAGCGTAGCCGGATCGACCGAACGCCTCTTCTCATCAGCCATGGCGGTCTCCTTGGGAATTAATCGTCTGCGAACTCGACTCACGTAGGACGGATTTCCAGTCCGTCTTTTCCATTGCCGGCTGACGGACCAGGAAACCGTCCCTTGCCTTTGCGACAGATTGGAAATCCGTCCTACCGGTTTTCACTTCTCCCCCAGCTTCTCTTCCAGCGCTTCTCCGATGCGGTCCACCGCCGCGGCGAACTCGGGGTCGGCCAGGTCGACCGGACGTCCTTCCAGGTCGGCCCGGGCCACGGCCTCGCAGTAGGGAAGCACGCCGATAATCGTCTGCCCGCTCAGCGCCTCTTCGAGCGTCCGGCGGTCGGCCGGCTCGCGGATCCGGTTGGCGACCACGAACGTCCGCTCGATGCCGATGTCTTCGGCCAGTTTGCGGATTCGCATGGCCGTCTGCACGCTCCGCATTCCCGGCTCCACGACGGCAATCAAGGCATCGACCCCCTTGGCCGAGGCCCGACCCATGTGCTCCAGTCCGGCTTCCATATCCAGGATCACGCCGTCGTCCAGCCGCAGCAGGAGGTGCTGCATGAGGGCTTTCAGCACGGCCCCTTCCGGGCACATGCAGCCCTTGCCGCCCGACTCGACGGTTCCCAGCACCAGCAGCCGTACGCCGTCGGCGTCGACCGAAAAGCGTTCGGGCAGGTCATCCACCTTGGGGTTGAGCTTGAACATCAACCCCGCCCCTTCGTCCTTCGCGTCGGTACGCTCCAGGATGAGTTCCCGCATCTGGGCGATCGGCACGGGGACGGATTCTTCCGGAACGCCCAACGCCGAAGCGAGATTGCCGTCCGGATCGGCGTCCACCGCCACGACGGGCCGGCGCAACACGGCCCACCGCCGTGCCAAGGCCGCGGCTAAAGTCGTCTTGCCGACGCCACCCTTACCTACTATCGCGAGCTTCATCCGCCGATCGGATCAACCATATACGTGTATAAATGTTCCCTATCGACACTGTAGGTGTTCGTCAGTGGCCTTCCACAAGCTATACGGCCCACAGTACCCGAGTATCTCAAGTGTCAAGATTGCTAGACCCGTAGTCTGCGTAACATGGGGGGACAGCAAGGTTAAGGCAGGCAAGACCCTCACTGTATCATATCGGGATTTTATCGGCTCCCGACTGGACCGTCAACTACCCCGAGTCGATTAAACTTTCCAGCCGCCCACCCCTCGGTAGACGTGTTTCATAACCCCGTCCGATTGCCTTGCCGCGCCCTGGAAGTTCATCTATATTTATTACACAAGAAGCTGTGAAAAACAACCAGCCTCTTTCCGAGGGAAGGACCACCCTGATGAGGTGTCCGGGACAGGATTGGCGCTACTGGAAGGAGGACGCCGTCTACGAGGTGCCCTGTCCGGAGTGCGGCGCTTCGGTCGAGTTCTTCAAGGACGAGAAATCGGGCCGCTGCACCGGCTGCGGCCACCGTTTCTTGAATCCCGGAGCCGACTTCGGTTGTGCCAAGTGGTGTCCGCTGGCCGAACAGTGCCTGGGAGTCGCGCCCGATCGCGAACCGTCTTCCGCCACGACCGAAGGGGCACTTGCCGCCCAATTGATCCAGGCCGTCGAGGAGGAATTCGCCCGGGAACCCCCTCGCATCGCCCATTCTCTGAGGGCTTTCCAATACGCCAAGGAGTTCGTCCGCAGCGAAGGCGGCGATCCGCGAGTCGTGCTCTCGGCCGTGTTATTGACGGCAGTCGCCAACCGTGAGCCGGCCGGTGAGGCTGCCAGTCAGCGGAAGATCAAGAGGATTCTCCAACAGATCGGGCTCGAAGAGGATTGTATCGATCGCGTCTGCCGGGTCATCGACGCTTGTCGCACTCCTTCCGCCGCCGACACGATCGAGGCGAAAATCGTCTCCGACTCCCATGCTCTGGCCGCCCTGGCCGTTGGAAATCTCGACGACGGTCTCGACAAGCCGCAGGGCATTCTCGAAAATCAACTCTGGACAGGTGTGGCAAAAGAGAAGGCCCACGCCCTTCGTTCCTCAGGGCGTGCCACCCGTTGACGCACTCTCGAAAGAGAAAGGAAATCGTGGCAGCCAGCAACGCAGAGAAGCCTCCCAGACGTTTCAACGTTCCTTCGCCGCAGAAGAATTTCGCTCGGGCAGTCGAACTGGGATTCCAGGGCCTTGCCGGCCAAATGGAAGAGCAATTGACCTGGCTCGGGGCGGAACGCACGGGCAAGGTCTGGCGGCTGCCCGTCCTCAGCGACACGTTCGAAGTGGACCTCGCAGCCAAACGCATCACCACCTCGGACGGCCGGGAAGTCGGCTCTGGCTGGAGCATCCTGGCGCTGCACTATCTGGCCATCGCCGCCCGTCCGCAGCGGCGACCGCCGGACACGACCTTCGCCAATCTCTCCAACGCCCGATCGTATTCCGGGATCTACCACGGCCGGGTGGTTGCCCGGTTGTGCGCCACGGCCGGTCGCAGTGCCGAGACGCTGCAAGCAGCCGCGCTTTCACTGGGAGGCCGGGCGACCGAGGGCGGCGATCTGGCCTTCGAGTTCGATCCCTTCCCACGAATCTCGCTCCGCCTGATCTGGCACGCCCCCGACGAAGAGTTCCCCCCCTCCGCCACGCTGCTGTTGCCCGAGAACATCGAGTCCTACCTGTGCAGCGAAGACATCGTGGTCCTTTCCGAGTCCCTGGTCGCGCGGCTGCAAGGCAGGCCGTTCGGGCCGTAGTCCGCGTTTCTCATCACGGCGACGGGTGCCCTTGGTTGTCGAAGCGGTCTTCAGTGGTGTGGCACTACTTGCCGGAAAGCATAGAGGACTGGAAAGCCCGCAAGCAGTGTGGAAGTCCCGCGGACATCGACCTCTTCCCCGGCAAGCAGATATCTGAGGTGGTCCGTCAACTCGTTTTTTGTGTTTTGTGAACATGGTTACGAACAAGTTATGCACGGTCGAGCGTTTGCCGCTGCGGCGGGTTACCGGAGCGATGCCGCTGAGACACTGCATCGCAACCGCCGAATCCATGCGGCTGCGATCCTCGCCGAACGCCGCCAGCAGTCGCGGAGCCAAGGCGTCGCCGGCGCCGGGCAAGGTCTCGTACAAGCCGGCGTCGGGATGCTGCCGCATCAACTGCTTCAGTCGCCGATCGTAGGTGTCAATCGACCTGGCCAACGGTCGCAATTGGGCAACCAACATCTGCACCTTCATCACGCTGCTGTGTTGGGCTGGGGAAAGGCCCCACACCAGCAGCCCGTTCATAACTTTGGAGCTACTATAAGTGCCACACGCAACCCCACGTGCCAGGAAGTCTGGGCACCCGCGCGAGGAGACGGTCTTCTACCTCGACGACTTTTCGCTGCGGTGCGAACCCTCGGGCCCGAACCACGACGTTTTGACGGTCTTCGCGTCGGGATGAGCGAGTATCGGGCTGACCAATTCCTGGAGCTTTCGTGCGTAGATCCGATTGCACTTTGCGGATGGATGAGTATCCAGGGGGTTGACTCCCATTGGTTCGTCGGCCATTTGTTGGGCGAATTCCTCCACCACGTTGACCGCGACCATACCCGCTTCCCTGGCGGCGTTCTCCGCCTGGCGATACCATTTCAAATAGATCTTCAACTCTTCATCCGGATTGCCGTAATCGGTCGGACGCGTCGCAGAGGTGCCCTGGGCCAAAGTGATAAAGATCGGAGGCGGCAATCCTCTCTTGTCACAGATGGATTTGATGTCGCGCAGGGCCGTGACGAATTCCTGCCACTGTTGAGTGTCCGGCTCGTAGGTTCGCTGTAAGGCAACTTGCCATGGCGGCACCAGGCCGGTGTTTTCCAAGAGTCTGTCGAAGCTCGCATTCAATAGAACCGCAGTGCGTGGGAAGCCCACTCGCCGTGGCCAGAGAGTCATTTTGAGCAAGAACTCGAGTTTTTCTTTTTCGACCGAATATCCCTGGCTATTCGGCTGCGGATCATTCAGGCAAAAACCGACCACCACGAGGTCCGGATCGACGGCGTCGACGTGTTCTTGCAGAATGTCACGTTCTTCCGTTGTCGGTGCGCCTTTCACACCGAAGTTGATTACCTCGGTGTGCCGTTGCGGGTGGCCTTGCCGAAGAAGTGTTTCGAGTTTGTGGGAGTAACGTTCTACGGCGGCAAGCCCCTGGCCGAACGTGAAAGAGTCGCCGAGGACCATGATTCGGAAAACGCCCTCCGGTTTGGGCACCTCGAAATCCTTTTCCCGAAAGCCGTAGCGGTTCTCGACGACCTTGTGTCCCCACGTGTATCGGTACCCATCTCGCTTGCCGTTGAACCCGGCGGATGGATACTTGTAGTACAGAGTGACTTCAATGGCCGACAACAGAAAAACGATGAAAACGAAGAAGACGGCACCGGCAAAGATCAGTTTCTTCCAGACCGGCAACATCCGCCTTCTCTGCTTCGTGCTCGACGGTTTCGCCTTCGTCTGAGCGGCCTCGTCGGTCATGGGCAATCTCCGAATTCCCGGGAATTCCGGGGACACGTACTTGAATTCCGGGGACACGTACTTAATTTGGCTGTTTGAGTAATTTGGCCGGTCGGCCCGGTTTTCTGGGGCGGAGCAGGCGACCGGCGGCTTGCTCCAGGCGTTCGACAAACGCGGCGCTGCCGAGCGGGTAGCCGGTGCGACCATGGTCGCGCAAAGCTTGCGTTTCCTCTTCGTGGATCGGGCTGTCGAGAAGGCCACTCGGCCATCAGTTCGATGTAGGCCGCATAATCTTCGTTGTGAAGAAACGTCCTGCCGACGGTTCCCGCGCTGGGTTATGTGATGTGGCAGTCCAGGAACGACCAATCTCGCCAATCTCACCGTGCGGGCAATCTACCGAGTCTCGCCCAGTGTGTCAATATCGGCTCGTGTCCCCCGAATCCGAATCCCTACGCGATCGACTTGGCATAGATTCGATAGCGCTTGAACGGCTGGACGTCGAAGGTGCGCTCGATGGTGCGGATGTTGACCGTGTTGTCTTCGGCGATCCAGGACAGCTCCGCCCGGCGATAGCCTTTTTGCAGACCGGCGTTGAGGATCTCCAGGATCAGGAAGCCGAGGATGCCGCTGTGACGGAATTCTTCGGCCACGCT
>DATLAN010000103.1:0-26330 GCA_035527455.1 Thermoguttaceae bacterium | reverse complement strand
CCGGCCGGCCGCGAGTCTGCCTTGCCGATCACGCTGGCGGCACCCAGACCGCCACGATCTATCAGCCGGACGGTATCACACCGGCGGGCAATATCGATCGACGAATTCGGGCGGCTGGTCAAGGCGGCGGAGTGCGGTCGTGTGGTCGAATCGGTCGCGGGGGCAGACCGGGCGGTACTCTACATTCTGGCGGCATGGACGGGCTACCGCCGGGCCGAGATGGCTTCCCTGACTGCCGAGTCATTCGACCTGGACAGCCCCTTGCCCTCCGTCCGCATCCTGGCAGGGTATGCGAAGAATCGCCGGGCTGACACCGTGCCCCTCCATTCGATGCTTGTGGAACGGCTGCGGGGCTGGCTTGCGGGTAAGGGCGACGTCGAACCCGGGGAGCCCGTCTTCGCCCTCAGGTCGCCCTCAGGGCATTGGAGGAAGACCTTCAAGATGATGCAACGGGACTTGGCGGCGGCCCGGGCAACGTGGATCGGCGAAGCGATGGAAGCCGGCGACGCCGAAGAGGCGGCCCGGCGGGAAGCATCGGACTTCTTGACCTACCAAAACGAAGACGGGCTCTTTGCCGACTTCCACGCGAACCGCCACACGTTCATAAGTAATCTAGGGAAGGCGGGGGTTCCGCTGGCGATGGGGCAGAAACTCGCCCGCCACCATGACCCCAAACTGACCAGCAACGTCTACACCCACCTTGACCTGAGGGACAAGCTGGCGGCCATCGAGTTGCTCCCGGCTCCCCCGGAAGCGAACGGTTCCAACGGCTCCGCGGAGCAAACCTTCCCACAACCTTCCCACAGCTTCCCACACGGCCAGTCACTTCTAGGCACTGTGGGGCACGGAACGGGGAAAGCGGGGTCCAACGGGAATTCGACGCAACCCGTTAAAATAGAAAGACTTGGCACGCCTAGACACGCCAAGTCACAAGTGGAGACGAGCGGGCTCGAACCGCCAACCTTCGGAATGCAAATCCGATGCTCTCCCAGTTGAGCTACGTCCCCATCGCCGCGCGAGCGGCCGCCGGCGAAGGCGGTGGTTCCCCGCCCGAATACGCCGTTCTTTACATACTTTCAATCGTAAAATCATAGCAAATCGAGCCAGCGGCGTATAGCCGTGAAGCGTATCGCACGAAACGGCGATCGCCGCACATGGCGATCCCAGGGGCTCGCCGGGTGAGGAACATGCCAACAACTCTCGGAATCGGACTAGGCCGTACGACCGGCGCCGCGCACCACCCGGGTCGTAAATCCCCCGACACCCCGATACCCGCAAGCCAGGCTTCAGCAGTGTTCAGATGCGATTCCTGCCTTGACAGGTAGGGTACCTGCCCGGTGGCCACGGCGATTCGAACAGGAAAACGGCGCCGGGACGAGAGTCCGGCACAGTAACCGCACAAAGGGTTTGGCATGTCTGTCGTCGCGACGGAGCCGAAAGTGATCAAGGTCAAGATGGCCGGAATCGATTTCGCCAAGGGCCCTGAGGCCCTGGAGACGCTTCTGGGCTCTTGCGTGGGGGTCGCCGTGTGGGATCGCCGCAGCAAGCTGGGCGGCCTGGCCCATGTGGTCCTGCCGCAGAGCCGTGGGGACACGAATCTGCCGGGCAAGTTTGCCGATACGGCCGTTGCCGAACTGAAAAGGCAACTGCTGTCCAGGGGCGCCTCTCCCAGTACGCTGACGGCCAAGATCGCCGGAGGCGCCACGATGTTCGGCCAGCGAACCGAGCGCGACGTGGGCGAAAAGAACTATCAGGCCGTGCTGGAGCAGCTCCGACGGCACGGAATCCGGGTGGTCGCCGAGCATATCGGCGGCGGCAAGGGCCGGATGATCCGCTTCTCACTGGCCGACGGCACCGTCGAGGTCAGCATCGCGCGGCAAGTCGTCGCCATGCTGTAGGGCGACGGGTCGATCTCGGGTAAGTTGACCGCCGCCGGTAGGTCTGCTATAAGTAGATTTCCGGCATCCGCGAAACCCCACAAAACAGGGGTGCCTCACCGGATTACCGGCCAGCGTGACAGTAACCGCGGTTCGAGGAGTCAGAACGTGCCGAGTAGCGAACGTCGGAAGGAAATCAAACGTCGGCGACATCGCCGCAAGAAGATTGGCCAATTCGCACGAAAACTGGACCGGGCCACCGTTTCAGAACGTGCCATCATGGCGGATAAACTCCGCGACCTGACCCCCGGCGGTCAGGTGATCGTCGACAATTGGGAACTGGAAAAGCGCTAGCGGCCCGGTTCACTTGGCCGCAGACGGCGGCATGTCGGGGGCAATCTGACCCGTCTCTTGGTGATAAAGCCAGCCGCCTCGGCCGGTGGTTGACTCCGGAGGGAACCTCTCGATCGCCGTAACGACCGAGCGGCTGGTAACCGGGTTCACCGGAACTCCGCCACGGAAATAGGGCCCATAGGGGAAACGTTCGCCGGCGGGCCCCGGAACCCCCTCTTTGTCCGTCGATCGGAGCAACTGGGGGAGCGAACCTTCGTAGACCACAGGTGGTCGGCCCAGGTGATCGATTTTGTACAACTCGATCTGCTTGCGCAGCAGACTCAGATTCTGGGCCAACGCGCTGGACTTGGCGTTCGCGCTGGCCCCTTCGAACAGTGGGATCGCCGCGGCGCCGACGATCGCGATCAGCACGGCCAGAATCGCCACATTGAGGAGGCCGAATCTGCGGCCCGTCTGCCGAGATCGACTTACCATATACCCCAATATGCCTATTCCCACCAACGCCGCAATCGCAGGCAAATACAGGCTTGAAACGGGAATATCCACAGCGATAACCCTCACTCCCCCCACAAGTACCGATCGTGGGGATTATGGTAGTCCATAATAAATGTAGGTTACGGCTGACGGTCATCGTACTCGTCCACCCATAAAAAAGGCGTGTTGCTTTCTGTAATGTTGCTGCCTGCTTGGGACTGGGGTATTGCGCCCCACTATTCTGCCGGCCCGTCCTCGCCTAGAATGTACCGCCATGCCGAACCACGGAGGAAATCTCTTATGCATCCGACCATCGAGAAGCTCGTGGCCGCCGCTCCGATCGTGACCGACGGGGCCTGGGGAACCCAACTCCAACAGCGGGGGCTTCCCGTGGGGACCTGTCCCGACGCCTGGAATCTGACCGCGCCGGAGAAGGTCGAGCAGGTCGCCCGGGCGTACGTCGAGGCCGGCAGCCGAATCGTCTTGACCAACACCTTCGGGGCCAACCGCTTCATCCTTGCCCGGCACGATCTGGCCGAGAAGGTCGCCGAAATCAATCGATCCGGCGTGGAGATTTCCAGGAAGGCGGCCGGCGACGAGGCCCTCGTGTTCGCTTCGATCGGGCCCAGCGGCGTGATGCTGATGATGGGCGCAGTCGGCGAGGACGAATTGCAGGCCGCCTTTGCCGAGCAGGCCGAAGCCATGGCCGATGCGGGGGCCGATGGAATCGTGGTAGAAACGATGGCCGATCCGGCCGAAGCCAAACTGGCCGTCGCGGCCGCCCGGGCGACCGGTTTGCCGGTGGTGGCCTGCATGGTGTTCGATTCCGGGGCGAACAAGGATCGCACCATGATGGGCACCACGGTGGAACAGGCCGCCGAACAGTTGACGGCCGCCGGGGCCGACGCGATCGGCTCGAACTGCGGCCAGGGCATCGCCGGTTTCGTCGAGATCTGCCGCCGGCTGAAGGCCGCCACCGACCGGCCCGTCTGGATCAAGGCCAACGCCGGGTTGCCGGAGGTGGTCGACGACCGGACCGTCTACCGGCAAACGCCCGCCGAATTCGCCGGATACGTTCCGGGGCTGATCGAAGCGGGTGCCAGCTTCGTCGGCGGCTGCTGCGGGACGACGCCGGAGTTCATCGAGGCGGTTCGCAGGATCCTTTGAGCCGAAGAGGGGGACAGGCCCGCCTCGGGCCAGGTGACTGCCAATGCGAATGCAGTCGCCACCGCTGCGTCGACTGCATTGCCTCCCCTCTCGAGCACATCGCGACCAATGCGGCTGGCGTGTCCGCCGGCGGAGACAACCATCGCATTCTCGGCACGCACGTACCGGCCCGAACCTGGCGTGCGTTGTTCTGCCGCGACGGGGCATGCTGCCATCAACACGGAGATGACGACCGGCAGGCTCTGCCCGAGGGATCAAAACGTTCTCATGGCTCTCGGATCTCGCAATCTCGCAATCGTGTCTTCCCGGTGTCGTCAAGGCTTTGTGTTTTGTCGTTCCTCTCGCAGATTGCCACTATCGAAAATGTCCCGATCGAGCATACCGAAGCGTGACGCCACGAGCGTCGTTCCGACCAGGTCGCCCGACACGTTGCAGCACGTATTGCCAATGTCCAGGACCGGCCATATGGACACGAGAATCGGAACGATAACGATCGTGGGGACGCCGATCGTTTGCAGCAGGATGGTCGACGTCACGATCCCCGCGCCTTTCACTCCGGCGGTCCCAAAGGAGAGGGCCAAACCGAGAAACAGGATTTGCAGCACTCCGCCCAAAGTAACCGGAATGTGATACACGTTACAGGAAAAAACCGCGATCACGCCGATGCAGGCCGCCATGCCGTTCATATTCACGGTCGCTCCCAACGGCAGAGTAAACCCCCAGACTTTCTCGGGAGCGCCGACGTTCTTTTCGGCAACCTCCATGGAAACCGGCAGCGTTGCCGCGCTGGACGTCGTGCTGGCGGCCACCAACAAGGCCGGTGAAACGTTCCGGTAGAACCGCAAGGGGTTCACTCGGGCCAGGAACCGAAGAACCGTCGGGTCGACGACCGTCATGAGAATCAACAGAGCCAGATACTGGGCGACGATGAACTTACCCACGTGGGTCAACATGTCCACGCCGACCGAGGCGACAAGATTCGCCACCAATGCAAGAATGCCGTACGGCGCGATTTCCATCACGAACTGCGTCACTCGCAGCATCAGCTCCGCGCCGTCGTCGGCCAGTTGAACGAGCGGGCCGGCCCGGGAGCCCATCGAAAGAAGCGCGATCCCCACCACGATGGCGAAAAAAATGATCTGCAGCATGTTGGCGGCGGCGAACGCCTCGACCGGATTCGTCGGAATCCACTGCACCAGTTGGTCGATGAAATCGAACTGGGGGATTTCATTGGTCGCCTCCCCGGCCGTGTCGATCACCATTCCTCTTCCCGGCTGGATCAACAGTGCGACGCAAACACCGACTGCTCCCGCAACCAGCGACGACAAGGCATAGTACAGCAGGGCCAGGCCGCCGATCGAACGCAGTGAGCGGATGCTGTCCAGTTTCGTGATTCCGCTGATTAGCGTCAGGAACGTCAGGGGCACGATCAGCATCTTCAAGAGGCGAATGAAGATGGTTCCGATCGGTTCGATCAACGATACTCGGTCGCCGAAAGCGACTCCCAGGGCCGCGCCCACGACGATCGCGACGAGTATCCGCGTGTAGAGCTGTTGCCGAAACCACCACTTCACCGAAGATGTTCCCTTTCTGCAGCCAACTATCAAGCATTCGACGCGCAAGCATTGATCAGATCTTTCAACAAAGCGGCCGCCGCGCCAACCGGCGAACTCTTGCCACCGCTAACCGTGATCCGATGCATGGTATCGGTCAAGTAGCTGATCGCCTTTTCGGAACCACTCACCGCGGCAAGCGGATGGTCCTTCTCCAGCCGTTTCGGCGACACGCTCAGTCGTACGCCCGAGTCGGTTCGCTCGGCGAACCCGATCAGCTTGATCACCTGACCGGCGGCCTTGGACGTGGCGACGTCTTCCGGGGTGAGCCGGGTGATGCCTTCCACCGTGACGTCCCCCGGGCCAAGCGACATGCCGAACAGCCGGTTGGCGATCAGGATCATTTTGTTGGCCGTGTCGCGTCCCTCCACGTCGAGGCTCGGGTCGGTTTCCGCGATTCCCAACGCTTGAGCTTCCTTCAACGCGGCTTCGTAACCGCATCCGTCCTGCTGCATTCGCGTGAGAATGTAGTTGGTTGAACCGTTGAGGATACCCTCGATTTCCAAGAGCCTTGCGCCCGCCAGGCAGACTTGTCCCACGTCGAGCGCGGGAAGCGCCGCGGCCGTGGCGGCGCTGATATGAACGCCGCTGCCCTTTTGCCGAGCCAATTCGTGAATCTCGCGATAGAACAGGACGATCGGCCCCTTGTTGGCACTGACGACTTCCATCCCTCGCTCCAACGCAGCAAAGATATGCGAGCGGCCCGGTTCGCCGTCGACCAGGTTGGTGGGCGTCGTCTCGATGAGTACGTCGGCGCCGGCCTGGTTGATCGCTTCCACGCCGGAGACGCCGGGTGAGCCGCCCGGCGCGAAGGTTTCCACGGCGTGCCCGGTGCGAAGGTGGGCCAGAAGTTCTGCCGCCGGAAGTCCATCTTCTCCCATCATGGCCGCACCGCCGATGTCCACCGCGGCGGAAACGATCAAGCGCAGGCCGTATCGGGTCTCGATCTCGCCGCCACGCTCCGCAACCAGTTCCAAGAACGCCTTGCCTACGTTCCCAAGACCGCACAATACGATTCTTACCGACTTGCTCATTTGTCTCCCTTCAATACGAGTTCACCATATTCCGTCGGATCCACGAAGGCCTCGACGATCACGGGCCCGCCGGCCGCAAAGGCCTCGTCGAGCGCCGCGCGGTACGACGCAGTATCGCGTGCCTCAAGCACCGGAACGCCGAAGAATGTCCGTGCCGAATCGTACCCGTCGCCGTGCAAGGGTGTTCCGTAGGCCGCGTAGTTCTTCCGCTGTTGCTTGACACCGATCAGCGTCAGGTGGTGGTCGGTCAGAAGCACGAACACGACGGGCACTCCGAGCCGCTTTGCCGTGGCCATCTCCCCGACCATCATCAGAAAGCCGCCGTCGCCAACCATACACGCCACGGGCCTGTCGGGAAGACACAGCTTGGCCGCAATCGCCGAAGGGATGCCAAAGCCCATCGAGGACCAGCCGTTCGTCATGAGCAGCGAACCGGGGGCCGGGGTTCGCCAAAGCTGGCCGATCACGTGGAGATGCGCACCCACGTCGCACGTCAGGATCCCGTCGTAGGGCAGTACCTCGCGAAGAATAGTCACGGCCGCCGTTGGGCCAAAGACGCCCTCCCGCGGACGAAGGCTCTCGAACATTCGTCGGCGACGTTCAGCCAGCGCGCCCAGGTCCCAGTCGTTCTCTTGCGGTGCCAGCAAGGCAAGCCTCTCCAGCGCCGGGCGCAAGCTGCCCACCACGTCGCACTCCAACCGGTAGCCGCTCTTGTCCAGGTCGGCCGGCCGGGTGTCGATGTGAACCAACGGTGCGTCGGGCATCCAGTCTTCGTAATTGAACTCGACCGGATCGTATCCCACGCCGATCACGAGGTCCGCCTGCCGATGCGTCTCGGCCACATGATTGCTCAAGGCATGAAACAGCACCCCGGCATACGAGGGATGGTCTTCGGGCATCATGCCTTTGGCCATCGGCGTCAGCACGACCGGAATGCCGTGCTGCTCGGCAATCTTCAGCACGAGCGCCCGCACGCCGGATCGAACGGCCGAAAGCCCCACGGCAAGAAGAGGCTTGCGCGCGGCCGTGAACGCCGCGACAAGTCGGTCGAGCGTCTCGCAATCCGGCGGTTCCGGCTGCTGGGGCGGTTCGAGTTGAAACGTTTCGCCGCCGGCCGTCATGGTTCCCAGGTTCGAGGGAAGGCCGATGTGCACCGGCCCCGGCGCCTCGGACATCGCGACATTCACCGCGCGAAGCAGGGTCTCCTCGACGTGGTCGGCTTCGAGCCGGGTTGTCCATTTGGTGATCGGACGGAAGAGAGCCTGATGGTCGATCCCCATCTGCGTCGTCCGTCCGAGCATCGAATCCGACATCTCGTGGGTGAACGCCAGCAGCGGCGATCGATCGAGCAAGGCTCCGCCCACGCCTGTGCTCAGATTGGTTGCCCCGGGTCCGAACGTCCCGTAGCAAGCACCCGGTATGCCCGTGATCCGACCGCATACGTCGGCCATGAACCCCGCGCTGGCCTCATTGCTGACCAGCACGAATTCCACGTCGCTCGTGCGGAGTGCTTCCATATACTCCACCCAAGGGCCGCCGGGGATACCAAAAACATAGCGAACGCCAATTTCGCCAAGCACCTCCGCCCATTTCTCGGCAACGGTTGTCATCCAGACCTCCTGCGACCGTGTTATCCCAGAATCGACGTTTCGCAACAATCGCCCAGTTCTTGACCCCTCGCCGTCCTCGTGAAAAGAACAGACGGAGACCAACGCCAACGGCAGGCGAGTTGGCTACGATGATAGCATAACCCGAGTTGGGAATCAATCGACCGGCACATACAATCCGTACGAATCCGCGCACGGTGAGGACTCCCTCCGACATGCGCGGTGATGGTATCTGCCGGAGGACAACCAAGACGAGCATAGTTTCACGCCCACCCGGCGACACACTCAGGCTCATACTCATTCATGAAATCACCCGGGCTGTAACCGTTTTTGGACATGGTAAGCGGTGGGAGGCAAGGATGGAAAAGGCCGCAAAGAAGGCAGAGGATGCCGGCCACCATGTCTTGGCCGATGCGATACGGCAAGAAGTGACCGGATACCGCAAATCCCCAAGAGTTCGGGCTTGCGAGGTGTACGGGGAGATCACAGACACGGTGCTGGGGGCTTCTTTCCGTGCTCCGTTTCTGGACATCATCGAACATGTAGCTTACCGGTACGGGATAAGTCGATCCGAGTTTCTTCGCAGATATCCGCGAGCGCGCACTGTGTTCGACAAGGCCGTGAAACTGCTGGAAAGACAAGAACAATCCCTGAAGCGTCTTGCGGGACTATCCCCGTCCCCGTCTGCCCGACAGCCGGCGCGGCGGCGGGGCTCTTGAAAGTCACCCATGACCAGCAAGCCCCCACGCTCACCCTCTGACGCCCCGTTGCGACCGACGCCGATAGGCCCTGGTCTTGATACGGCGCCGCGTTATTGAAGCAACTGCGGGCGACGCGAATTGGCCAGGGCAACGTTCCACCCCGCAGTTGCTTCAATAAGATTGCCAAATCGGTAAGTTATTCTTCGGCCGCCCCTCGGTGCGGCAGGATGTCCCGTCACACGGCTGCACGCTTAAGACCGATCGATCGCGGAAGAATCGCAGTCTGTATCCGCGTGTCGGTTCGCGCCGTCGCATCGACTACACTGAATCGTGATGTGTCCGTTCGAAGCAAACCGCAACTTCCACACAAGTCTCAAAGAGCCATGCAGTTGCGACGATTCTCGATCTCTTTGGCACGGGAGATGCGACAGGTCTCTCGCGTAAAAACAACCCCCTCCCCAAGCCTCAAAGGAGCGTATCATGAGACCCGTTGCACTGAGTTTGACGATGGTTGGCTTGCTCGGCCTATCGGCCGGCGAAGCATTGGCTGTCCTCCCCGGCTCCGCGTCCCGAGCGATGCCTGCCCACGGGGCGGCGAACATCGGCGTGCGCAACATGGGCGTGCCCAACGTCGGCATGCACAACATGGGCGTGCGCAACATGGGCGTGCCGAACGTCGGCATGCACAACATGGGCGTGCCGAACGGGGGCCTGCAGGGGCTTCACGGCCGCGGTGGGTACGGAATCGGCACCGCGGTCATTCCGCGCCACGGATTGGGCCACCAGGGCGTGCTCGTCCCGCGCCCCGGACACCCGCCGGTTGTCGTTCCGTTCCCGGGCCATCCGCCGGTGGTTCCGCCCATGACCCGGCAACCCGTGTGGCGCCCCCAACTTTCGCCGCACGGCATCCAGATCAGCGGCCCGCGGTTCTCCCTCGGGATCCGGTTTTGACGGGCCGACAGACATACCGGGCGGATTTTGCCCGGCGAGGCGGTCTCGACAAAAGAGACCGCCTCTTTTTGTTTCTTGGGGCAGCTCTTCGGTCAGGCCAGCCGGATCAGGTTGGTGACCAGTAGGAGCAAGACGCCGAGAATCCAGTAGGGAGCTTTACGGTGCTTCGGTCCCCAAAAGAGACGCAGGCATTGCGAGCAGCGAATCTTGGCGGCGGCGTCCGCGATTTCCACGACGAGCCGACCGCAGTAGGGACACATCTCGCGCACAAGCTGAGCGCACACGACAGATTCCTCCGCTGACATAGACCGGACGAGAAGAAGAGTGAACGTGCCATTATAAATATAGCACACGAAACGGTTCGGCCCGCACGCTTTTGACCGGTTTCGGCGTATCGACTAAGATAGCGGAAAGTGTCCGGGGATTTCGTAGGTCAGGGCTTGCCCTGACGAAGCGGTGCCCTGACGAAGCGGTGCCCTGACGAAGTGGTGCCCTGACGAAGCGGTGCCCTGACGAAGCGGTGTTGCGAGCCGACCGGACACGCCATTGGATATGCGAACCGGATGCGCGTCAGGGCAAGCCCTGACCTACTGAGAAACCGCCTATGCCTGACTTGTTGGACTGCGCCGTGGTGGGAATCTTTCTGGCGGCGATGGTGGCCGTGGGGGCTTGGGCCGGCCGGGGCCAGTCGACCAGCGACGCGTTCCTGCTGGCCGACCGCTCGTTGCCGTGGTGGCCGGTCGGTTCGAGCCTGGCCGTGGCCGGCTTCGCGGCGGTCTGGTATTGCGGGATTCCGAACGAAGCGTATTGGGCCGGCACGAAGTTCCTGCCGGCAGCCGGGTTGCTCTGGGCGGCGCTGCCGATCGTCTGCTGGTGCGCGATCCCGCTGTACGGCACGCTCGAGCTGGAATCGGTCTTCGAGTACCTCGAACTCCGTTTCAGCCCAACCGCACGGGCCGTCGCCGCCGGTGTTTACGTCGTGGGAATGGTGCTCTGGTTGGGCGGGGTCTTGGTGCTGCCGTGTGCGGCGCTGGGACTCGGCGGCGAACTCGACTTGACGGTTCTGCTCGTCGTGGTATCCGCCGGAGTCGCCGTGACGCTCTATACGTACTTGGGCGGCATGAAGGCGACCGTGTGGACCGACGTGGGGCAGTTCGTGCTGATGGCCGTGGTGCTGGTCGTCACGTTCATTATCATCGCGGCCAATCTCGGGGAGGGCGAAGGGCCGTCGCGAATCTGGGAAATCGCCGAAGAATTGGGCCGTACGCACGTCGCCGAAGCGGTGCCCGAGCGGCCGGCCGAATGGGCCGACGCGTGGCGGAAATGGTCCTTCTGGTCGGCCGAGTGGTCGATTTGGGCGGTCATCCCGTACCTGGCGATTCTGCCCGTCTTCTTCTTCGTCGCCGACCAGGCCACGCTGCAGCGGCTCTTCGCTGCCCGGGATAATCGGGGCCGAACCTTTTCGTACCTCCTCGGCTGCGGGCTGACGACGCTGGCGATTCCTCTGGCGACGCTCCTGGGCATGGGGCTCTTGGCCGTCTATCACGACAACGCCCAGCAGGAGATGTCGCCGGCGTGGGTGCTCAACAGTGCAACCAATCCGAAAACGGGTGAGCGGTTGGTCAGCCCCGACGTCGTGCTCGATCGGGAAACGGCCGAGAGACTGGTATCCGATCGGGCGATTCTCGATCCCAACACGGATCAACCGTTTACCGACGCGCGGCAGTTCATGAATTCCCGCGGCGAGCCGGTGATCGACGCGCTGGCCACCCGGGCGCCGCGGCAGTGGGGCGGAGAACGGCTGTTGCGCAGCGGGGGCGACGAACTGTTCGGCCGTTTCGTCCGGCGGCACCTGATGTTGGGCGTCGTGCTGGCGGCATTGTTGGGCGTGGCGATGGCCACGGTCGACTCGGGCGTCCACGCGTTGGTCACGCTGACGGTCGTCGATTTCCATCGCCGTTTCGGCTGGGGCGAGCGATCGCTGGCCCGGCGATGCGGCAAGCTGCCCGGCGAATTGGACCAGCAAGACGAGCTGAAGCTGGCCCGTCCGATGGTGTTGGTCTTCGGCTCGGCGGTCACCGTAGTTGCGCTGGGGGTGGCGGCTTTCGGCGGCGGTATCGGTTATCTGCTGAGCGTATTGAACCTGTTCGCCGGCCCGCTTCTGGGCATTTTCTTGCTGGGGCTGTTCACGCGCCGCACCACGGCCGCGGCGGCGCTGGCGGCTTTGGTGTTGGGAATCCTGACGGCGCTATGGGGGACCTTCGGACACCTCGCTCCGTTTACCCGGCTGTGGCCCCTGGGGAAACCGCTTGGTCCGTTCTGGCCGCTGCCGCTGGGTTTGGCGGCCACGTTGGTCGTGGGCTGTGTGCTGGGTTTCGTGGTTGGTTCGCGCAAATCCCGCGACGAACTCACCGGCCTGGTCTTCGGCCTGGGACGTTGGGGACACTTGCTGGAGATCGAACACCCGAAGGACGAGGTCTACTGGATCGAGATCGACGAGGAAGAACGGCCCGGTCCCTGGGCGTAGGCGGGGTTCGTCATGTAGGCCGGAACAAGGTCGCCGGAACACCTGCCGGAACAGCGCAACTGGGTGATTGCGTACGAGCACCTTGTCATCAAACCAACGCGTGTCCGGCAACCGAAGTTCCGGCAGACGTTCCAGTTGCTCGTTCCGGCCTGTCCGTTGTCACCAGTTTCGGGTGGTACCTGCCGGCGCCCCGTGGAAAAAGGGGACAGGCACCGAGCCGGCAGCGGTTTTCCGCGACTTCCACACCATTTGCGGCTCGGAGCCAGTCCCCGTTTTCCACTCACCGCTTACGGTTTGAGAACGAAGAGACTTTCCATGTTCTGAGAAACCGCTACAATGACGGTCTGTCGATCGACTCGCAACCCCGAGGAAAAGGATAAGCTGTGAACTCGCCCGGCGAAAAGGACTACATCGTCGTCGTGCAGTGCGACATCGTCAAGCAACGTTGTTCCGGTTATCCGTGCGAGAAGGCCTTCCACCATCGCGACGGCGGGTTTGCGGCCTATCCCAAAGACAAAGTGTACCGGACGCTCTATCTTACGTGCGGAGGATGTTGCGGACGGGCAATCCATCGCAAGCTTGTGGATCTCACACGCCGGATCGCGAAGATGGAGAAGATCGAGAAGGACCGGATCGTCGTACACCTTTCTTCCTGCATTACCACCGACAACTACCACGGGCCGCCGTGTCCGCATCTGGACTATCTCAAGGTTCTGATCGCCCGAGCCGGACTGGACGTGCGCGAAGGGACGCAGATCAGCGAAGCGGCGGAAAAGAAGCGGAAAGCGGGCACGTACGCGAGCTGAGGCCGGGTGAGGTCGTGAAAAAATGGTTCTTCGGGCAATTTCGTGGCTGCCGGGTGAAACAGCGGATTCAATTGCCGGAAGAGTACGGGTTCCTCTTTTCTGTTCACGACGCTCGAAGACGTGGAATCAGAGAAGAGGAACCCGTACTCGTCCGTGCCGCGCTTGACACGCCCGCTGCCCGCAATCATGATACCCGAAACGACGCCCACCGTCGTTGACGTTCTATCGGCACTCGATTACGATACAAGTTTTCACCTGGAGACCAGTCATGACCATTTCTCGGCGAGATGTGTTGAAATGGGGCGCGGGAGCCGCCGCCATTTGGGCCACGGGCATCAAGTCGCGGGCCGCGGAAGCCAAAGCGGACGAGAAGAAGATCCCCATCGGATTGCAGCTCTACTCGGTCCGCGGCGATTGCGCCAAGGATCTGCCCGGCGTGCTGAAAGCCGTCAGTGCGATGGGCTACGAGGGCGTCGAGTTCGCCGGCTACTACGGCCGGACGGCCAAGGAGCTGCGCACGCTGCTGGACGACAACGGCCTGAAGTGCTGCGGCACGCACACGCACCTGGGCACGATCACCGGCGACGCCCTGAAGGGAACCGTCGAGTTCAACCAGACGATCGGCAACAAGTACCTCATCGTTCCCGGGCTTCCCCGCGAGAACGTTGCCTCGGCCGAGGCGCTGAAGAAGACGGGCGAGTTCTTCACGGAGGCGGCCGAGAAGGTGAAGCCGCAGGGGATGCTGGTCGGCTACCACGCCCACGGCGGCGACTTCAAGCAGTTCGACGGCCAGACGGGCTGGGACATCCTCTTCAGCAACGCCGGTCCCGACGTGGTCATGCAGTTGGACATCGGCAACTGCATCGGCGGGGGCGGCGACCCGGTGGCCGTGCTGAAGAAGTTTCCCGGCCGTTCGACGACCATCCACCTGAAGGAACACGGCGGAGGGCCCGGCGCGGTGATCGGCGACGGCGACGTGAAGTGGGACGTGATCTTCGAACTGTGCGAAACCACCGGCAACACCGAGTGGTATATCGTGGAGCAGGAACGGTACGCCGCTTCGCCTTTGGAGACGGTCCGGCTCTGCCTGGAGAACCTTCGGAAGATGGGCAAGTGATCGCACGGTAGCCATCTCGCTGGGGCGAGATGAAGCCGCGTCTTCCTGGTAAACTCGATGGTTACGCCGGTTTCAGCGCGTCGTGTTTAGCGGGCGGGCTTGCCCGCCGTTCTCCGAACAAGAAAACGGTGCTGGGACAACGGCGGGCAAGCCCGCCCGCTAAACGTCGATTTCCTGCGATCTTGCGCTGTCGGGCCTTGCAATGGCCGTTGATGGTCATGGAATTCGCGACTGGTGGGATCAAGAGAACCTCATGGATAGCCCACCCGAACCACGCCGGCACCCGTCTGCCCAGGACGCCCGCCAGAACCTCCGGCGCGTTTTCGGCTTCGCCGATTATCTGCCGGGCCAGGAGGCGGTGGTTACGCGGCTGCTCGAAGGCCGTTCGGCGTTGGCCATTTTTCCCACCGGGGCGGGCAAGAGCCTCTGCTATCAACTGCCCGCCTTGTCGCTCGACGGGCTCACGCTGGTCATCTCGCCGCTGATCGCGCTGATGAAGGACCAGCTCGATTTCCTCTCTGCCCGCGGCGTGCCGGCCGCGCGGCTCGATTCGAGCCTCGAGCGGCAAGAGGCATTCCGAGTCCAGGACGAGCTGAACTCCGGCCGGCTGAAGCTGCTTTACGTCTCTCCGGAACGGCTGGGGAACGAGCGGTTCCTGCAGCAGCTCCGTCGGCGGACGATCTCGCTCTTGGCCGTCGACGAGGCCCATTGCATCAGCCAGTGGGGGCACAATTTTCGGCCCGACTATCTGAAGATCGCCCGGCTGGCCGAACAATTGAAAGTAGGCTGCGTGCTGGCGTTGACCGCCACGGCCACCGTCGAAGTCGCCCGCGACATCGCCGAAGGCTTTCGGATCGCCCGGGAGGACGTGGTCCACACCGGCTTCTACCGGCCGAACCTGAAGCTCCACGCCACGGCGTGTTCGGCCGGGCAACGAAACGAACTCCTGCTCTCCCGGCTGCGCGAGCGTCCGCCCGGGCCCGCGATCGTCTACGTCACTCTCCAGCGAACGGCCGAGCAAATCGCCAAGACGCTGGCCGCGCACGGCCACGACGCCGCGGCGTACCACGCCGGCATGGAAAGCGAGGAACGCAATGCGATCCAGGACACGTTCATGGCCTCGAAGCGGATGATCGTCGTGGCCACGATCGCGTTCGGCATGGGCGTGGACAAGCCCGACATCCGTTACATCTACCACTACAATCTCCCCAAGGCGATGGAGAACTATGCCCAGGAGATCGGCCGGGCGGGCCGCGACGGGGGCGAGTCGATCTGCGAAATGCTGGCATGTGCCGACGACGTGGTGACGCTGGAGAACTTCTCCTACGGCGACACGCCGACGCCCGAGGCCGTGACGTCGCTCGTTCGGGCGGTGCTGGACCGTGGCGACGTGTTCGACGTCTCCGAATACGAGCTGTCGTACGATCACGACGTTCGCGTCCTGGTCGTCAAGACGCTGCTGACGTACCTGGAACTGGAGAACGTGATCCACGCGACCAGCCCGTTCTATTCGGAGTACAAGTTCCAGCCGCAGAAGTCGTCCGAAGAGATCCTCGCGCGGTTCGACCGGCGGCGGGCCGATTTCCTCAAGAACGTCTTTCGCCATGCGCGGAAAGGGAAAACCTGGTTCTCGCTGGACGTCGAGGCCGTCGGCCGGGCGATCGGAGAGGCACGCGAGCGGATCGTCGCCGCGCTGGGCTACCTCGAAGAACGGGGCGACCTGGTATTGCAGGCGGCCGGCGTGCGGCAGGGATTCCGCGTGGAACAGATCCCCGACGACCTGACGCCGCTGTGCGAAGACCTCGGCGAGCGCTTCCGCCGGCGCGAAGAGCAGGACGTCGCCCGAGTCCGCGGTATGCTCGAGTTCGCCGAGCACGACGGCTGCCTGACGCAACACCTGCTGGCCTACTTCGGCGAGAACCGCGACGCCTGCGGACACTGCGGGCGATGCGACGGCGAGCCGGCAAAACCGCTGCCGCCGGCCCGATACACCCCGCCGGGCGCGTCGGACCTGGATGCCCTGCGCCGCCTGAAAGCCGAAGGCCACGCGGCACTGGCTGCTCCGCGGCAGCTCGTCCGATTCCTCTGCGGCCTGGGCTCGCCGGCGACCACCCGGGCACGCCTGCGGGCCCATCCGATGTTCGGCCGCTTCGCCTCGGTGCCGTTTCACGAGGTCCTGGCCTTCGTGGAGGCCCATCGCTGAAACGGCCGGCCGCCTCGCCATCCTCCCCCGCTGGACAGGTAAGCTACGCTTCAGTAGCTTCAGGGAACGAATATCCCCTCTTCGTCGTCTAATTCGTACCGTAAGCGGCGAGTCGAAAATGGGGACTGGCTCCGGGCCGTATTTCGGCTTCACACTCGCGAGAAACGTACGCCGGCCCGGTGCCTGTCCCCATTTTCGACGGTGTCCCCATTTTCCACTCGCCGCTTGCCGTTTGAGGTCTAAGAATCGACCACTTGTCACACAAGGAACCATAAGAATGAATAAGATCCTACCGCTTCCGATCATCCTCCTCGCCGCCTCCATCCTCCACGCCCAGACCGTCCCGCCGGCGTTGATGGTCCAAGAGGGGGAGAAGTCTCAACCGCTGGGGATCTCGAAGATCGACACCCGGGTGCGAATCCTCGGATACATCGCCGAGACGACCACGACGATGACCTTCGCGAATCCGCACGACCGGGTTCTTCAAGGGGATCTTTATTTCCCGCTGCCCGAGGGGGCGACCGTCAGCGGATACGCCCTGGACATCGGCGGGCGGATGATCGACGGCGTGGCGGTCGAGAAAGACAAGGGCCGCGAGGTGTTCGAGAAGATCGTCCGCCAGAGCATCGACCCGGGCCTGATCGAGTGGACCAAGGGCAACAACTTCAAGACCCGCGTGTTCCCCATCCCCGCCAAGGGCAGCCGCACGATCTGCCTCAGCTACGTCACGGAACTCGTCGGCGGCCGCGACGCCCCGGCCTATCACCTGCCGCTGAAGTTCCAGGACCCTATCGCCGAGTTTTCCCTGCGGGTGGAAGTCGTCAAGCCGGTGTCCGCTCCGGTGGTCGAACAGGGCGACCTGGCCAACTTCGGGTTCATGCGGTGGGAAGACAGCTTCGTGGCCGAGGCGACGCTGAAGGACTTCGCCCCGAAACAAGACCTGATCGTCTCGTTGCCCAACGTCGAAAAGCAGAACGTTCTGGTGGAAAGGGCCGACGACGGGCAGGTCTATTTCGCCATCCACGACTACCCGACGGTTCCCCAGCAAGCCCAGGTGGCGACTCCTCCGAAGCACGTCGTCATCTTCTGGGACGCTTCCGGCTCGCGCGGCGGCGGCGATCATCGGCGGGAGATCGACCTGATCCGAAACTGTTTCATGGGCAGGGACGTGACCGTTGACCTGGTCTTGCTCCGCAATCGGGCCGAGCCGCCAAGAAGATTCGTCATCCGGGGCGCGAAGGCAATGGACGCATTGGTGAATCACCCGCTGATCGTCGAGTTGGGCAAAATACAGTACGACGGCGGCACGCAACTCGGTGCGATCGCTCCGCTGGACGGCGGGGAGAAGCCGGATTTCTACTTGCTCTTCTCCGACGGGCTGTCGAACTTCGGCCGGCAGCAGCCCGAGAAGCTGGACGCGCCCGTGTACGCGTTTTCGGCCGATTCCACGGCGGATCACTCGTTCTTGCGTCACCTGGCAATGACGACCGGAGGGCAGTATTTCAACCTCGTGCGAATGACCGATGCCGAGGTGATCGCCGCCATGGGCCAATCGCCGTTCAGCTTTCGTTTGGCCCAAGTCGACTCGGGAGAAGCGGGCGAGTTGTTCCCGAATAGGGCCCAGCCGGTCGGACGCCGCGTTACGCTGGTCGGAAAGCTCGGCAGCGGGCAGGCGACGGTCACGCTCCACTACGGCGGCGCAGGCACGGTTTCGCAATCGCGGACGTTTCACGTCACCCGGGATGGTGCGGCCGAAGGGTCGCTCTTGCGGCGTCTCTGGGCCCAGACCAAGCTGGCCGAGCTGATGGTCTTCCAAAAACGCAACGAACGGGAAATCGTCGAGTTGGGCAAGCAGCACGGCCTGGTCACGCCCTTCACTTCGCTGATCGTGCTCGAAACGCTCGAGCAATACGTCGAGAACGAGATCGCCCCGCCGCAGTCGCTGCCCCAGATGCGGGCGGAGTACATGAAGCGGATCGATACCATCGAGTTCCAGCAGCGGAAGCAACAGGCCGACAAGCTGGCGACCGTGCTGCAGATGTGGGAAGACCGCGTGAAATGGTACGAGACCGAGTTCAAGTATCTCAAGGACTTCAAGTACCGGGCGCCGGAGGAAAAGAATGGGGAAGCCGAGGGCGGCGAAATGGACGATGCGCGGCCGGCACCTGACGGGGATGCCCCGCCTCCGCCGGCCGTGGAACCCCCGGCGGATCACGCGCCGGATCCGGCCATGCCCGAGGAACCGGTAGACGAGGATGGGCTTCTTGGAGAGGGCGCGCCCGGCAAGGGCGACGAGTCGCAGGATCGGCGGGCGCCGGGGATCTCGATCAAGGAGTGGGATCCGAAGACGCCGTATATGGAGGAGTTGAAGGGTGCGACGCCGCAAGCGGCTTTTGGGGTTTATATGGAGAACCGCCGGGAATATGGCGAGTCGCCGGCGTTTTTCTTGGATTGTGCGGATTACTTCACGAAAATCGGGCAGGCCGACCTGGCCTTGCAGGTGCTCAGCAACATCGCCGAGATGGAACTGGAGAACCCGGCGCTACTGCGCGTGCTGGGACATCGGCTGGCCCAGTTGGGACATATCGACCTGGCGATCCTCACGTTCGAAGAAGTGCTCCGTCTGCGGCCCGAGGAGCCCCAGTCGTATCGCGATCTGGCGCTGGTGCTGGCGGAACGCGCCCAAGGCAACGCGGTTCTTGCCACGGTCAAGCGTTTCCCGCCCGAACGGGCCAGGCAACTTAACGAATCGATCCACAGCGACTACGCCCGATCGCTCGAACTGCTGGCCAAGGTCGTGATGGGCCATTGGGACGGCCGGTTCACGGAAATCGAACTGATCGCCCTGGAGGAACTCAACGCGATCCTTCCGCGTGCCCAGGCGGCCGGGGTGAAGGAGATCCCGTTGGACAAACGGCTCGTCAAGCTGCTGGACGTCGACGTGCGGATCGTGATGACATGGCACGCCGACGACACCGACATCGATCTTTGGGTGATCGAGCCGTCGGGCGAGAAGGCCTTTTACGCCCATAACCGCACGACGATCGGCGGGCTGGTCAGCCAGGATTTCACCGGCGGCTACGGGCCCGAGGAATACATGGTCCGCAAGGCGATGCCCGGCGTGTACAAGATCCAGGCCAACTACTACGGCAGCCGGGCCACCCGGCTGCTCGGCGCGGTGACCGTGCAGGTTGACGTGTTCACCGACTTCGGCCGGCAGCAACAGCAGCGCCAATCGATCACGCTGCGGCTGAAAGAGGCGAAGGAGACGGTGGATATCGGGGAAATCGAGTTCTGAGCGGACTCTTGCAGATTGGTCCCCTCTCCCTCTGGGAGAGGGGGGTTCGTCAAAGCACCACCTGGTCGGTCGTTCGCTCGTCGAAGATTTCGAAGCCGGCCTTCAGATACAGCGGCAACGCGGCCTCGTGGTCCAGTTCGCAGGTGTGCAGCCAGACGCGCTTCGGGCCGTACGACCAGGCCTTGTCGACGGCCCAATGGAAAAGCAGGCGGCCCAAGCCCCGGCCGATGAACTCGGGCATGATGCCGAAGTAGGCGATTTCGACCTCATCGTCGACGCGGCGATCCAACTCGATGTATCCGGCCGGAACGCCCGAAACGTACAGCACATAGACTTCCACGCGGTCGTCGCGGAGGATCCGGCCGAGTTCGTCGTCGGGCATCAGTTTCCGATCGACCCAGTTCCAGTCCCGCCCCACGGCGTCGTACAGGAAGCGGTAGAAGGCGATCGTCGGCTTTTCGGCCCGGAGGATCCGCGCTTCCTCGCGCGACGGCTCGTGATTCCGCCCGGGCCGCGAGAACATCTGCAAGTAAATGACCTTGACCGGTATCGTCCTCATAGAGGTCCTTCCAGCCGCTTGCGGCTTCGCACACAAGCACACAAGCACACAAGCAAGTCGTTTTCAAGAAACCCCCCCATCACGAACCGAGTTCCTTGAGCGACTTCTCGGCCGCCTGGCGAACCTTTTCCTCGGGGTGCTTCTCGGCCGCGTCCTTCAGTAGCCGGCGAACGGTTTCCTTCTCGGGGTACGATTGCAGGTAGCGGTCCACTTCCCGGGGAATCGTGCTGTAGTCGTCGGCCAGCAGGGGAATCAGGGCCTTGACGACGCCCTCGCCGGTGTAGCTCGTCAGCGTGCTGCAAGTCATCCGCCGCACGCTGTTGTCGGAATCCGCCAGCAGCGGCACCAGGCCCGCCAGAAGCTTCTCGTCGACGGTCTTCCTGGTGGTCGACGAGGCGCGGAGTTGGCTGAGAACCTGAAATTGCCGGCTTCGATCGCCGGTCCTGGCCTGATCGAGAAGATAGTCTCGGGCTCTGCCGTAATCGTACGCGTTCATCAACGGCGCGCACGCCTCGAACTTCAACTGCTCGTTCTCCCCTTCGAATAGCGCGACCAGCAGCCGCTGGACCTCCGGTTTGCGCGACTTGTCCTGGCAGTAGGTCGTGAAGCGGATCGCCTGTCGGACGATTTCCGGACGGTCGGCCCGGAGCGCATCCAGCAGCAGGGAGGGATAATGCGAACCGCTGGCACGCGATCCGACCGCGTTGACCGCCAGCACGGCCACTTCGACTTGCTCGTGCTCGAGCAACGGCTTGAACTGATCGATATGTTCGTCCTTGCCCGACTGGGCGACGGCCGAGATGCAGTGCTGGAGGATCTGCTGTTTTCTGCCGTCGGACCACCCGTTCTCGAGCGCGGCCAAAGTGCGGCGGACCAACTCGCGCAAGCGCACGTCGTCGCGAATGGAAAACGTGTAAATGGCGAAGGCCGGCAGGTAGCGGCTCTTGTCGGCGTTTCGCTCGGCCTCCCATTTGCGGAGGATTTGTCTGGCCCGCCAGGCGATCTCCGCGTCGGCGTTCTCGGCCGCCTTGACCAGTAACGGTTCGATGCCGCGTCCCAATCCGTAGAGTCTTTCGAAGGCCGTTTCCCGCACGCGATAGTTGACGGCGCCGAGCTGCTTGATGAGTTCTTCGATCGTCTCGTCGGGCAGGTCGACCTTTCTCGGCTCGGCCGTTTCCGGCAACAGGAAGTCCATCACGGCCGAAAGCCCTTCCAGCCCCATGGCTTCGAGCCTGTCCGGGCGGAACTGGTGCTGCTGCTGAAGCATGTCGGCCAGGATGACCAGGATTTCGGCGTCGACTTCCTGCGCCGCGGCCCTGCCGGGCACCAGGAAGACCAGCACCGCCAGCGTGGCCACCCACCGGAGTCGACCGGCCGGCCGAAAACGCCGCCCATGCCCCGTCGGGACCGGATTCCCGCTGCTTGTCGGTTCGTTGATGTTTGGCATGGCTATCGACCGCTTCTGAGAGTCTTACGTCGCAAGTAGCCATCTTGCTCCGCAAGATGAAGCTTCGTCTCGCGGAGCGAGACGGCCACTATAAGCTACCCTTCTTGGCGGAGCTTTTCCAGCACTTCCGCGGCTTTCGTACGAATCTTCTCGTCCCCGTTCTCGGCCGCTTCCGAGAGCACCCGGCGGAGCATCTCCTTGTCCCGTTGATGCTGCAATCTCGGCACCACCTCGCCGGCGATGCTGGCGTTCGGGTCGGCAAGCATCGGAATCAGTCGCTTGACGACTTCTTCGCCCGAGTAGATCGACAGCGTCCGCAGCGCCAGGCGGCGGATGCGATGGTCGGGCGATTCCAGCAGCGGCCCCACGGCGTCGAGCAGTTTGGCGCTGGCCGGTTTGCCGAAATTGCCGGCGTCGCCGATCCAGTCGAATGCCTGGGACCTGCGCTGCTCGTCCGGGCTGGCGAGTTGTGCCAGGAGATAATCGGCGGCACGGGGATCATCGAAAACGCTCATCAACGGGAAGGAGACCTGAAACCTCAACTCCTCGTCGTCGCCCTCGAAAAGGCCGATCAACACGCGTCGGACGTCCGATCTGTGCGGACCTTCGCCGCAGTACGGCGTCCAGCGCATGGCCTCCACCACCGTCTCGCGGCGGTCGTCGCCCAGGGCATCCAGCAACAGTGCGGGGCAATCGCGGCCCTCGACCGCCGCACCGATCGCTCGGACCACCAGCACCGGCACCTGGACGTCCTCGTGCTTGAGCAGCGGTCGGAACTGGTCGGTGTATCGGTCGTCGCCGTGCCGTGCGACGGCCGCCATGCACGCCGTGACGATCTGGCGCCTGGCCCCGTCGGCGGCACCGCCCTCCAACACGCGCCTGGCCCGTTCGCCCAACTCCTCGATACGCCGCTCGTCCTGAATTCCCTCGCAATACGCCTCGAATCCGGCCACGAATCGGCTCTTGTCTTCTTTGACTTCGATCTCCCACTTCCGCAGGATCGATCGTGCCCGCCAACTGACCTCGGCGTCGGTGTGCCGGGCGGCTTCGATCAGGCGGGGCCGCACGGCTCGGCCCAATTCGATCAGCTCCCGGGTGGCCGACTCGCGCACGAGGAAACGGTCGTCGCCAAGCCGCGCGATGATTCGCTCGGCCGTCTCGTCGGCCACGTCGGGCGACGTCGGCCGTGCCGTGTCGGGCAGCAACCGGTCCAACACGGCCGAAAGACCCTCAAGCCCCAGGGCGTGAAGCCCGGACGCGTCGAACTCCGAACGCTGCGCCGCCATGGCCGCCATCACAGCGTCGATCTCCAATACCGACGGCTCCTCGCCCGCGATTGGCTCCCCCCAAGAAAAGCTTGCACCCGCCACGAGCCAGACCAGGCACGCCGCGCGAGTCGCCCCGGGAAGAAGAAAACGGCGGAGAAGGAGAATCGTGCGCATCAAGCGTTTCCACCGTGTCAACAAGGCCGTCCACCCCCCGACCTTGATAATCCCACTTTTTCAGGGGGCGTGCAAGTGTTTTTCGACAAGACAGCATTTAGCCGGCGGGCTTGCCCGCCGTGTGTTTCCTCCCGAACCCCGCGATCAACACGGCGGGCAAGCCCGCCGGCTAAATGCTGAATGCATCGCTGAACATAGCTATATAGTACTATGCAATACCCCCCACCAGCCGTTCTCTTGCCGGCAGGCGGTCGCGCAAGTATCATACCACTGGGTATTATTGAATCGCCGTCGTGAAAGGAGATCGCCGTGGCTCAAGTCGAAACGAAATTACCCTACAAGGTGGCCGATCTATCGCTGGCCGAGTGGGGCCGCAAGGAGATCGAACTGGCCGAGAATGAGATGCCCGGCCTGATGGCCTTGCGAGGGAAGTACGGCCCGAGCAAGCCCCTGGCCGGTGCCCATATCGCCGGGTGTCTGCACATGACGATCCAGACGGCGGTGCTCATCGAGACGCTCAAGGAATTGGGGGCGGAGGTCACCTGGAGCAGTTGCAACAAGTTCTCGACCCAGGACCACGCGGCCGCCGCGATTGCCACCACCGGGGTACCTGTCTTCGCCTGGAAGGGCGAGACCGACGACCAGTACGACTGGTGCATCGAGCAGACCCTCTTCTTCCCCGACGGCAAGCAACTCGATCTGATCGTCGACGACGGCGGCGACCTGACGGCCATCGTCCACGAGGAGAAGTACAGCCACCTGTTGCCCGGCATCAAGGGACTCTCGGAAGAGACCACCACCGGCGTCCACCGGCTCTACCAGATGCACGAGCGGGGCGAACTGGCCATCCCGGCGATCAACGTCAACGACTCGGTCACCAAGAGCAAGTTCGACAACCTCTACGGCTGTCGCGAGTCGCTGGCCGACGGGATCAAGCGGGCGACCGACGTGATGGTCGCCGGCAAGGTCGTGGTCATTTGCGGCTACGGCGACGTGGGCAAGGGGTGTGCCCAATCGATGCGGTCGTACGGAGCCCGGGTGTTGATCAGCGAGATCGATCCGATCTGTGCGTTGCAGGCGGCCATGGAAGGGTACGAGGTGACCACGATGGAAGACGCGGCCTCGCGCGGCAACATCTTCATCACCGCGACCGGCTGCCGCGACGTGATCCGCGGCGAGCACATGGAGCGGATGCCCAACGACGCGATCGTCTGCAACATCGGCCACTTCGACCTGGAGATCAACGTGGCCTGGTTGGAAGGCCGCAAGGACGTCGAGAAGGTCAACGTCAAGCCGCTGGTCGACCACTACACGTTCCCCGACGGCCACGCGATCATCCTCCTGGCCGAGGGACGGCTGGTGAATCTCGGTTGTGCCACGGGCCATCCTTCTTTCGTGATGTCCAACTCGTTCACCAACCAGGTGCTCGCCCAGATCGCCCTTTGGACCGAGCCGGAGAAGTATCCGCTGGGCGTCCACACGCTCCCTAAGGAACTCGACGAAGAGGTCGCCCGGCTGCACCTCGGACAGTTGGGAGTGAAGCTTACCAAGCTCACCCAAGAACAGGCCGACTACCTGGGCATTCCCAAGGACGGGCCGTTCAAGCCGGATTACTACCGTTATTGATGGTTGCGAAGCCGCAAGCGGCTTAGTTTGTTTCTCATTCCAGCCAGCATTGACAGCATGCCCGATATTCAAGCCTTCCGCGGCATTCGATACGACCTCGGCCACGTCGGTTCCTTAAGCGACGTGATCGCTCCGCCCTACGACGTGATCAGCCCCGAGATGCAGGAGGCGCTCTACAGGAAGCACCCCTGCAACGTGGTGCGGCTGATCCTCAACCGGATCGAGCCGGGTGACGACGACGAAGTCAACAACCGCTACACCCGCGCCGCACGGTTCCTCAGGAACTGGCAGTCGGAAGGCGTGTTGTTCACCGAGGCGGACCCGGCCGTCTACGTCTATCACCAGGAGTTCCACCACGCGGGCGCGACCTACACGCGCCGCGGGTTCATGGCCCGGCTGCGGCTCTCCCGGTTCGGCGAGGGCAAGGTCTTCCCGCACGAAGAGACCATGCCGGGACCGAAGCTCGACCGGCTGATGCTGACGGTCGTCTGCAAGGCCAACCTCAGCCAGATCTTCACCCTCTATCCCGATCCGGACAACGAGGCCCAGAACCTGCTCGAAGAGGCCGTCGCCGGCGATACGCCCGTGGTGGCTGCCGATCACCTGGGCGTGGTCCATCGGCTGTGGCCGGTAACCGACGTCTCGGTCATCTCGGCGTTGGCCGCGGCGATGGGCTCCAAGCCGATCTTCGTGGCCGACGGACACCACCGCTACGAAACGGCCTGCAACTACCGCGACCAGGTCTACGACAGCGGCTGCCTCTCGAAGGACCACCCGGCCAACTTCGTGCTGACGTATTTCGTGGCCATGGAAGATCCCGGCATGATCGTGCTGCCGTGTCACCGGCTGTTTAGCGGACTTCCGGAACTGGACAGCGAAGAGCTGGCCGCCAGGCTGGGCGATTGCTTCACGACCCGGCCGGCCGGCGAAGGCCCCGAACAGGCCGCCACGATCTGGGAAGAGATCGAGACGGGCGACGACCAGGGGACCTTCGGGCTGTTCTGCCGCAAGGACCAACGGTGGCTGCTGGCCACGCTGACCGACGCCGGCCGGGCGAAGATGGCCGAGGTGGCCAAAGACCACAACGAAGCCTGGCGCGGGCTGGGCGTGGCCATCCTGCACCGGCTGATCGTCGAGACCTTGCTCGGCTGCGACGAGATCCCCAAGCCGAAATGCGTCAACCTGGTCGAGGAGGTCATCGCCGGGTTGGCCACGGGCGAGTATCCCTTGGCCGCCATGGTCATGCCCGCCACGGTCGACCACATCCGCACCGTCAGCCTCACCGGCGAACGCATGCCGTCGAAGAGCACCTATTTCTATCCCAAGCTGCTCAGCGGGCTGGTGATCAATCCGTTGGAGTGAATCGAGGGTTGGCCGGCAGGCGTTTCACGTGGAACGGGCGGGGTGGCACGCCCTGAGGAACGAAGGGCGTGGTTTGGCAGGTCTTCCACGCCCTTCGTTCCTCAGGGCGTGCCACCCTCGCCGGGAAAGTGTACAGGTTGCTGTTGCGCAACCACGAAGCCCCTG